>JAFDDG010000015.1 GCA_019310965.1 Deltaproteobacteria bacterium | reverse complement strand
CGGGTAGTGCGGGCCGGCGTTGGTCACCGGGGCTTCGCGCCGCAGCACCTGGCGGATGATGTCGATGTACTCGCGGGTGCGCGCCAGCGGCTTGCTGAAGGGCTGCCCGTACCACCCCTCTACCACCTGCGGACCGGAGACGCCGAGACCCAGGTTGAAGCGTCCTTGCGACAGGTGGTCGATGGTGAGGGTGTGCATGGCTGCGGCCGCTGGCGTGCGCGCCGAGAGCTGCACGATGCCCGTGCCGACCTGCAGCGTCGTCGTGTGCGCGGCGATCCAGGCGGCGAAGGTGAAGGCGTCGCTGCCCCACGACTCCGCGGTCCAGGCCGAGTGAAAACCGAGTCGTTCGGCCTCCTGGGCCGTCTCGACGAACTGTGGCGGCGGTTGCGCCGGCCAGGCGGCGAAGCTCACACCGAAGCGCAGCGAACTCATGCAGTCTCCCGGGTCGAGGCCGGCCGAGTGCGGTGCAGGCGACCGGCCGAAGCGGGCTCAAAAATGGAGGGTGAATCAGAACCAGGCGTTGACCGAGTCGAGTGTCTGCCTGGCTTCGGTGATGAAATTCTTCACGATCTCGGCCACCGGCAGGATGTCGTCGATGCCACCGACCCCCTGCCCCGCCGGCATCGCTGTTCGCTCGGGCTTCACCTCGTCGTCGTCACTGAACCCCAGCAAACCCTCGCGCACGCTGTGCACCAGCTGATCGGGAAAGGGCATGAGTTCGTCCGGTCGGCGGCCCCAATCTTCGACATAGGCGTTGCGAATGACGCGCATGGGCTTGCCCGAGTAGCAGCGCGTGATGGTCGTGTCGGCACTGTCCGCATCGACGATTCGCCCCTTGAAAAGGCTTGCTGCGCGCGCCTCGTGTGAGGCGATGAAGCGCGTGCCAACCCAGATGCCTTGAGCGCCCAGGCACAGTGCCGCTGCAAAGCCCCGACCGTCGACGATCGAGCCCGCCGCCAGCACGGGGATGTCGACGGCATCGACCGTCTGTGGAATCACCGCCATGCCGGCTACGAGTCCCGTGTGCCCTCCGGCTTCGGTCCCCTGGGCGACGACAGCGTCGCAACCCGCGGCCTGCGCGGCGAGTGCGTGACTGACCTTGCCCCCGATCGCCATCACCTTGAGGCCGGCGTCGTGACAGCGCCCGATCATTGGCTCCGCCACGCCCAGGCCGGTGATCAATGCCGCAGCTCCCTCTGTTTCGATGATCGGGACGGCGGCGCGCACTTCGTCCGGCAGCGCTGCCAGCAGATCCACGCCGAACGGTCGGTCGGTTCGTTCGCGCACCGCCCGCATTTCGGAACGCAGATCCTCGGGCGCCAGCCCCGCAGCCCCCAACACGCCGAAGCCTCCGGCTTCGGACACTGCGGCGCAGACTTCCGCCATCGCAACGCCGCCCATGCCGGCCAAAAAGATCGGAACCTCGATTCCGAACAGCTCGCAGACCGGAGTCCGAACGCCCATCTCTTCCCTCCCTTTGAACTCACGACCGATGCGCGAGAAGTGCTCGACCATGATGCTCGGCCCAGTGCGCGAGCGGTCTCAGCCGAGACCAAGAGTTCAATCTGTCGATAGTATCAGTGATGGAGGTCTCTTCCTCGGAGATGGCTGGGCCTGCAGTGCTGACGTTGGCGTTCCGAGCGCTGAGGTGGATGACACCCTCGAGTAGCGAGCGCTCCACGTCTGCAGGTCGAGCGCTTCTTGCGCTCCGCGGCGCGCGCAGTCAGCCGCGCCCGCCGGGCGGCATCACAGCCCAAGCGGGCTCGGTCGCAGCCGGTGTCGGGGCGGGCGTCGAGTCGCTGGGGAGCAACTCTTCTGCGATCGGGCCCGAGGCGGGCTCGGTGGTCCAGCCCCACTCGCGCACCGGCGGGTCGAGGGTCGGGAAGTCGAGAATGCGCACGCGGGTGTGGCTGTTCGGTTCGAGAGCGATGGGGCCGACCAGAGCTGGCGGGTTCATCTCCACGACGATCAGCACGTGCGAGGGAGCCAGGCGGACGCGATCGCCGTCGGTGCGGCCGCGGGCGATCACCGGGCCGCGGCTACTGGAGTGGATGTCGTGGCTCTCGATGCGAAAGTTCGGGCTCACCGGTGCGGGGCGTGCGTTGGCGATGCGGGGCGGTGTCTCGGGTGCGAAACTCGCGAAGCACTCGGGCACCGCGGCGTCGGCGAGTAGGACGAACTCGAGCCGCGCACCGGCGGCCGCCAGGGCGCTGCCCGCAGCGCACAGGTCTCCTCCGCACTCGGCGCCGAGATCCGAGAACACGACGACCCGCGTTCGGTCGAGCGGACCGCTCGGCCGCTCGAAGACGGTCTGCAACGCGCCGGCCAATGAGCCTTCCGAGCGCGGTCGCAGGGCGCGCAGGTGATTGCGCAGGTTGTGGCCGAGGGCGCCGGGTGTGCCCTGTGCGACGTGGGTGGTGTCGCTGCAGTTCGCGCCGGCGGAGAGGCCGAGCGCTCGCACGCCCACCGGCGTGTCTGGCGGCAACGCCGCCAGCAGGCGACTGGCGGCTTCGCGGGCGCCCATGAAGCGCGCCGGTCGGCCGGGTGGCGAGGCCTGCATGGAGGTCGTCAAATCGAGGACGATCTCGACGTGCTCCGGCGTCCCCGAGCCGGCGGCGCCGGGACGTTGCGTGAAGCCGCTCCACACCTCGACGGAGACCTCTGCCGGGAGAAGCGGTTCGGGCACGCTCTCGGCGGGCTCCGGAGCCGTCGATCGCAGAAAGCCATCCGGGACTGCGCAGCCGAGCAGCAGCGCCAGGCCGAGCCCAAGCGAACGCGCTCTCATCGCGCACCTCCCCTGCCCGTTCGTGCCGCCTCGAAAGCTTCGATCACCTTGGGTGACGTCTTCGCCGGGTCGAGCGTCAGACGCGGGTTGGCGACAAGCGCACGCGTGAAGCTCTCGCGTGCCGCAGCGTCGTCGCCGAGCGCGATGTGGGCAGTTCCGCCGATGATTGCGGCTCGGGCGCGCAGGGGTGTTGCTGCGGCGACCCCTGCGCTCACCTGGCTCAGCGTGTCTCCGGCAGCACGCACGAGATCGAGAGTCTCCTGGAAGCGCGCCTCCCCGAGGCTGGCCTCGCTGGCGTCGATCTGTTCTTCGGCGCGGGCCAGCTGCTCCCGGGTCGCGCGGCTGAGCTGCGGCACGGGCGCGGGCACGTTGATCGCCAGTGCCAGCTGGCCCCACGGGTCGCGCAGGCTGGCTTGCTGGCGCCTCCCCCAACGCATCTCCAGCTGATGGATGCGCACGGGACGGGTGCGTCCGACGCCGTTCCAGGCCGGTGACGATTTCGGATCCAGGCACAGCACGCGCCGCCAGAGTCGCAGGCTCTCCATCGGATCGCGCGGCTCTGCGAGCTGCGCGCGCACGGTCAGCTCTTCGGCGCGCAACTCGGCCCAGCGTGCGGTGCGGGGTTCGCGATCGTCGACCCGAGGCAGCGGCGACGGCTCCCCGGGCCAGGCGGCGCACTCGTCGTCGAGCGCCCTCGCGAAGGGCGCGGAGAAGCAGCAGGCCGCCATGAACGCGAGGCTCAGGCAGCAGGGCCGGCGAAGCGGAGCGAGCATGGGCCGCAGTGTAAGGCAGGAAGGCCAGAAGAGCGGGCTGCGCGGCAGGCCCGGGTCTGGGGCGCTACGCTGGTCCGCCGTGAGCGCCGCCGCGATCCGACACCCGATCGAGCGCATCGAGGTCCGCATCCAGGTGGGCGACGATCGCATGGCCGCCACAGATGACCCGATCTTCTTCGGGTTGCGCGGTGCCGCCGGCCGCGAATTTCGCCTGCAGCTGGCCCGCCGTGTGGGGTTGCGTCGCAGCTCGGACACACACTTCGTCCTCGCGCCCGCGGCCGACGCGAATGTCGCTCACGCCGAACTCAACGACCCGACGGAGCCTCCGCTGTGCGCCGCTGCCGTCGAATCCTGCTACGTACGCAAGGATTCCGAGCCGATTCCGAACGTGCGGGGCCTCGGTGAAATGGACGATCGCATTCAGATCGTGCGCGTCGAGGTCGCGGTTCACGCCGCGGGCCTCGCCAATGCCAGGCGCTTCGTGCGCGAAGGCCCGTTCTGGTTGGGGCTCGTGAGCGGGGCCGTGCTCGAGGTGCCGGCCGTCGCCGCTGACGCATGATCGCGCGCCGGTTTCGGGAGTGCGGTGTATTGCTGTGCGTCGTGGGGTTGCTGGCGCCGGGGGCGGGGGGTGCGGGGCCGGCGGCTGCCGGCACCTACTGCCCGATCCCGGAACCTGGCGAGACGCCCGGCTGCCTCGAACCGGCGAAGGCCGAATACAGCGATTTCTTCCAGGCGGTCGATGCCGGCCGCACCGACGAGGCGCGTCTGGCGCGGGTCGAAGCGGATGTGGCCAGTGGCGCCGGTGCGGCCGAGGGGTACCTGGCGCTCTCCTCGCTGGCCTACGGCTACTACCAGCTCTCGCGGGAGGCCGCGCGCACGCCGAACGCGGATCCGGCCATCGCCGCACGGCTGGAGCGCTGGAACGAGCTGCTGGGCCGTGTGTACGGTGCCGATCCGGGCGCCGAGCCGTGGCGCAAGGCCGTGCGCGCTGCGGCCCTCGATCTGCAGCGGCGGGCGCCGCCAGTCGAGCTGGTCTGCCGCGATGCTGGAGGCGAAGCCATCGCCTGCAGCTCGACCGATGCGATGTTGCAGAGCCTCGAACAAACGGCCGGAAGGGTCGGCTACCGCGGTGGGCTCGAACGCGTCCTCGAGCGATGGTTCGGGAGTGACGACTCGTGAGTGATCTGTTCCGCCGCATGCGCGGCGCCGCGGCTCTCCACGCCGATACCTACGAGGAGGTAGAGGCCGATCGAACGTCGATCGCGCAGGCCGGCGCCATCGTCGCCGCGGCATCGCTTTCGAATGCCCTGGGCACGGTCGTTGCGCTCGGCCGGCTCGAGCCGGACGGCGGACGTCTGGTCTTCCAGACGATTCTCTCGGCGCTGCTGCCGCTGGTGATCTGGCTTGGTGGCTCGATGTTCTCGTATATGGCCGGTGCCACTTTTTTCCGCGTGTCCGAAACCGAGACGGATTTTGCGGAGGTGATGCGCACCACTGGCTTCGCCTTCACGCCGGGGCTGCTGCTCGGCTTTGCGGCCACACCGCCGCTGGCGCTCGGCATCAGCATCGTGTGGATCGTGCGCCTCTGGATCCTGCTGGCGGCGGTCGTTGCCATTCGCCAGGCACTCGACTTTACGACACTGCGCGCTGTCGGCAGCTTCGGCAGCGCGGCGCTGCTGCTGTGGCTTCTGCTCTGGGGGCTGGCGGCGGCCCCACTGCCCTTCTGAGCGAAAACGCCCGGCGAAATCGGGCCGCTGCCGTGCAGACGACGGCTCCGGCCTAGAGCATTGCCCGGATCTGCTCCAGCTCTTTCCGGATCTTGCGGAAGCGTGCCTGGTGATCGGTCTCGACCGAGAGCGACCCCTCTTCCAGTGCGCGGCCGCTACCGAGCTCGCGCAGCTTCTTGCGCGCGCCGGCAATGGTGTAGCGCTGTTCGTAGAGCAGCTTCTTGATCAGCAGGATCATGTCGATGTCGCGGCGTCGGTAGAGTCGCTGCTTCGATTTGGATTTCTGCGGCGCCATCCAGCGGAACTCGGATTCCCAGTAGCGCAACACGTACGGCTTCACGCCGGTGATCTTGGCGACCTCGCCGATGCGGAAATAGCGCTTGTCCGATGCGGGGTCGTTGCCGCCGGGCGCCATCAGTCGTCCTCGTTCAGCAGCTCGGCCGCGGAGACGGGTTCGTCGTTGAGCACGTTCTTGAGCACCAGGCTCGGCTTGAAGGTCAGCACCCGGCGCGCGTCCAGCAGGATCTCCTGGCCGGTCTGGGGGTTGCGCCCCTTGCGCGCGTTCTTCGGCCGGACGACGAAATTGCCGAAGCCGGAAACTTTCACCTTTTCTCCTTGAGCCAGCGTCTCCTTGATGGTCTGGAAGACCTTCTCCACGAGCTCTGCGGATTCCTTCTTCGAGAACCCCACCTGCTCGTAGATCTGCTCGACGATTTCGGCCTTCGTCATCCTCGCGTTCTCCCTCGCGTAGGCGGGCGCGCCTAGCGCAGCTCTGCGCCGAACCGATGCAACAGCGTGCGCACCACGCGGTCCACTGCCGGCGTCACCTCAGAGTCTTCCAGCGTGCGATCGGCGCGCTGGAACACCAGCCGGAAGGCCAGGCTGACCTTGCCCTCCGGAACTCCCTTCCCCTCGTATCGGTCGAAGATCTCGACCGACGTACAGTCTTTGCCGGCGCCCTTGCGCACGGCGACGACGAGATCGTCGGCTGCGTGCTCGCGGTCGACCAGCACGGCCAGATCGCGACGCACCTGCGGAAAGCGAGAAACCTCGCGGTACTGGGGCGGCTGTGCCGGCTGCGCCAGCAGCGCGGACAGGTCCAGCTCGAGCGCGACGCCAGGCACGTCGATCTCGAAGCGACTGCAAGTCTCGGGATGGAGCTCGCCCACGGCGCCGACCATCTTCTCTCCCACCCAGAACGTCCCTGAGGCGCCGGGGTGCAGATATGCAGGCTGCGTCCCCCGCCGCAGCAACGCGTCATAACCTAACAGATTCAAAAGCCTTTCCGCGATGCCCTTGGCCTGGAAGAATAGCGGAGCGGGGCTGTTTCCCCATAGCCTGGCGGTCTGATCCTCGAGCAGCAGGGCTACCGCCTGGAGCGGCTCGTGCGGCAGCTCTCCAGGCCCCTGAGGCAGGAATACGCGGGACACCTCGAAGAGCTGCACGCCCTCGGCCTGGCGCGCGCGGTTGAGCCGGGCCGCGCGCAAGAGGCTGGGCAGGAGGTGGGTGCGCAGCTGCGGCTCCTCCTCCTTGATCGGGTTCACCAGGGAGAGCGTCTCGCGCCGCTCGTCCCCTTCGGGGAGTAAGAGCGCCTCCATCTCGGCGGCGGACACGAATGGGAAGGAGACCGTCTCGGTGAGCCCCGCCGCCACGAAGGCGTCCTTCACCCGCTCGGTGAGCACCAGCCCCGGCGGCAGCGGGGCCGGCGCCAGCACCGCGCTGGGCAGCGTGGTGGGGATCCGGTCGTAGCCGTGAATGCGGGCCAACTCTTCCGTCAGGTCTTCCGGGATGTGCAGGTCGTTGCGGTGGCTCGGGATCGCGCCCACCAGCACCCCGTCTTCCGGGCTCTCGCAGGCGATGCCCACCCGCTCCAGCAGCGCGCGCATTTCGTCGCTGCCTAGCTCGAGGCCCAGCAACGAGTTCGCGCGGGCGCAGTCGAGGCGCACGTGGTCGGTATGTGCGACCTCGCTGCCCCGTACATCGATGCGGTCCGGTGCCACCGTGCCGCCGGCGAGCTCCGCCAGCAATCGGGCACAGCGGTCTGCCGCGCGGGCAATGCCCTCGCGATCGACGCCCCGTTCGAAGCGGTAGCTGGCCTCGCTGTTGAGTCCGGCGCGGCGCGCGCCAAGGCGCACGGTCTTCGGGTCGAAGTGGGCGCTCTCGATCAGCACGTCCCGAGTGGCGTCGGTCACCTCGGTGTCAGCACCACCCATCACGCCGGCCAGCGCAATGGCGCGTTCCGCGTCGGCGATCACCAGGTCTTCACTGCAAAGCTCTCGTGTTTCGCCATCGAGGGTGTCGAGCTTCTCGCCGGCGCGCGCGCGGCGCACGCGGATCTCGGCGCCGGCGAGCTTCGCCAGGTCGAAGCCGTGCAGCGGTTGCCCCAATTCGAGCAGCACCAGGTTCGTCACGTCCACGACGTTGTTGATGGAGCGGATGCCGGAGGCTTCGAGCCTCGCAACCAGCCACTCCGGTGATGGCCCGACCTGCACACCGCGCACGATGCGCGCCACATAGTGGTGGCAGGCGTCCTGTGCCTCGATCGAGACCCCCGCAGCGGTGCTGGCCGGAGCGCCGGCCTCGGGAGGCTCGGTTTCCGGCGCGCGAATCGGCGATTCGAAGATCGCGCGCACCTCGCGGGCCACGCCGAGCAGCGAGGCGGTATCGCCCCGGTTCGGGGTGATGCCCACCTCGAGCACTCGCGGGCCCGCCGCGATCACGTCCGAGACCGGGGCCCCGAGCGGCGCCTCGGGGTCGAGCACGAGGATGCCGTCGTGCTCGTCGCCGAGACCCATCTCCGACACCGAGCAGATCATGCCGAGAGAAGTGACGCCGCGGATCTTGCTCTTCTTGAGCTTCGTGCCGTCGGGCAGCCTCGTTCCGGGCGATGCCACCACGACCTTCTGGCCGGCGGCCACGTTCGGCGCGCCGCACACGATCTCGACGGGCTCGCCAGCGCCGAGATCGACTCGGCACACGGAGAGCCGATCGGCGTCGGGGTGCGGCTCTCGCTCGAGCACGCAGCCGACGCGAAAGGCCGAGAGATCCGGGCCGGTCTGTTCCACCAGCGCGTCCTCGAAGCCGCACATATCGAGCTGATGCACCAGCTCCGCGGCGTCGGGAAGATCGACCCATTCGGCCAGCCAATCGAGGCAGAGTCGCATCAGATCTGCTCGAGCACGCGCACGTCACCCTCGAAGAGCAGCCGCAGCGCAGGGAAGCCGTAACGCAGGAGTGCCGTGCGATCGATGCCCATCCCGAAGGCAAAGCCGCGCCATGTCTCCGGGTCGATGCCGCAGCGTTCGAGCACCTGCGGATGGATCATCCCGCAGCCGCCCCACTCGAGCCATTCGCCCTTCCATGTGAGATCCATCTCGGCCGAGGGCTCCGTGAAGGGGAAGTGGTTCGCGCGAAAACGCAGCTCCGTCTCCTCGCCGAAGAGATGCTTTGCGAACGCGAACAACACGCCCTTGAGATCGCCGAAGGTGACGCGGTCATCGACGAGGAAGCCCTCGATCTGGTGGAACATCGGGCTGTGCTTGGGAGACAGGTCGTGACGGTAGACGCGGCCCGGCGCGATGAAGCGAAACGGCGGTGTGCGCCCGGTCATGGCGCGGATTTGCACGTTCGAGGTCTGCGTGCGCAGCAGATTGCCGCCGCTCACGTAGAAAGTGTCCTGCTCGTCGCGGCTGGGATGCTCCGCCGGGATGTTGAGTGCCTCGAAGTTGTGCCAGTCGGTCTCGACCTCGGGGCCCTCCTCCACCGAGAAGCCCATGGAGGTGAAGAAACTCACCATGTCGCGGGTGACGTGAGTCAGCGGGTGCAGGTGACCGCGGCGGGGCGCGGCTCCGGGCAATGTGACGTCGAGCTGGGTCTCTGCCAGGGCTCGCTGCCGGGCGCTGCCCTCGAGGGCCGCGCGACACTCGGCGAAGTGGGCCTCGATGGCCTGCTTCGCGTCGTTGACCGCCTGACCGCGTTGCTTGCGCTCTGCGGGATCGAGCTTTCCCAGCGTGCGCAACAGCTGCGAGATGGAGCCCTTCTTGCCGAGGTAGCCCGCCCGCACCTCGGCGAGCTCCTGCGTCGAGCTCGCAGCCGAGAGTTCGGTGCGGGCCTGCCCGAGGAGCTGGTCGACGCTGTGGCCTTCCGGCGCCACGCCGGCCTGACTAAGCGGCCTGGGACTTCGCCAGCTCGGCCAGGGAGCCGAACGCCTTCGGGTCCGAGATGGCGAGTTCGGCGAGCACCTTGCGGTCCATTTCGACGCCGGCCTGCTGCAGGCCGTGCATGAAACGGCTGTAGGAGAGATCGTGCTCTCGGGCCGCTGCGTTGATGCGAGCGATCCAAAGCGAGCGAAACTGCCGCTTGCGCTGCTTGCGGTCGCGGTATGAATACTTCCAGCCCTTCTCTACGGCCTCGCGGGCCGTCTTGAGCAAGCGGCTGCGCGCGCCGCGGTAGCCCTTGGCTTGTTTGAGGATGCGGTTCTTTCGCCGCCGTGCGGCCACTCCGCGCTTCACGCGAGACATGTCGGATCCTTTCTCGTGCCGGCCGGGTCAGCCCTGCAGCATCTGGTTGAGTCGCTTGGCGTCTACGGCAGCCACGACGGTGCCCTTGCGCAGCCGGCGCTTTCGCTTGGGCGACTTCTTCGTGAGGATGTGCTGCTTGTTGGCCTTCCGCCGCACGATCTTGCCGGTGCCGGTGCGCTTGAAGCGCTTGGCGGCACCGCGGTGGGTTTTCATCTTGGGCATCGGTCTTCCTCCGCAGCGCCTATTCGGCGGCTGCCTCTGTTTGCTGCTCTCCGTCGCCCGCAGCCTGTGCTGCGGCTTCGGCCGCGGCCGCTTCCTCGGCGAGGCGTTTCGTCTCTGCGGCGATGCCTTCCTTGTTGGGCACCAGAATCATCGAGAGAAAGCGCCCTTCCATGCGGGGCGGGTTCTCGACGGCAGCGATGGCCCCGAGCATCTCGACGACGCGATCCAGCTGAGCGCGGCCCAGCTGCCGGTGCACCATCTCACGTCCCCGGTACATCACCGTCACCTTCACCTTGTCGCCGTCCATCAAGAAGCGGCGCGCGTTCTTGAGCTTCGTCTCCAGGTCGTGGTCGTCCGTGCGCGGACGCATCTTCACTTCCTTGAGCGATGCCGCGTGTCCCTTCGCCTTGCCCGCCTTCTTCTTCTTCTGCTGCTCGTAGCGATAACGCCCGTAGTCCATGATCCGACACGTCGGCGGATCGGAGCCGGGGGCCACCTCGACGAGATCGAAGCCCTCTTCTTGCGCTCGCTCGATCGCGTCGTGCGTGGCCAGCACGCCCAGTTGATCGCCCTCCGACCCGATGACCCGCACCATAGGTACCCGGATGGCTTCGTTGAGACGGGTCGTGTCCTTCTTGGACCTCTTGAAGTCCCTCAGGCTGTTCTCCTAGTGGTTGTTCGTTCGCAGATGCGTCGCACGCGGGCATCGGGCCCCGCGGCGGTGCACGATTCTAACGCTGGCACTCGCAGCGTGCGTCCGTAGACGCGGGCGCGCGAGACCATCTCGGCGCTCGCACCGCCCGTGCACGTCGCCCGCGCTCCGCTCCAAGGCGGAGAGACGTGGGTCGCAGTCGTGGTCACGAACGGTTCATCGAGATCGCGTTGCCTTGCTCTACTCTGTGTTGGTAGGCACGAGCGGGATCGAACCGCCGACCTCCGCCGTGTCAAGGCGGCGCTCTAGCCACTGAGCTACGTGCCTGGACGTCCTAAGGACGCGGAATCAATACCGTTCTGCCTCGGGAGTGTCAAATGCACGGGCTGCGTCCGGCGTGGCCCGCTGCGCCGGTACCAGCACCCGGGCGCGCAACCGCAGGCCGTCGTCGCCGGCACTCAGTGGCTGGATTTCCAGGGTGTCCGGCGCGCGCCTCACCAGCTCCCGGAGCAGCCGCTCGGGCGAGCGGCTGCTTTCGACTTCCAGCACGGCCCGGCCGCGTTCGAGCTCGACGGGCACGGGCTTGCGCGCCCCGAGGTCGCGCAGGAGGCTGCGCACGGCCTGGATCTCGCTCCAGCTGGTGAGGTCTTCGAGGACGATCCGCAGCTGGACCCCCTGGCCGTCCCCGGAGGGCACGGCCAGCAACCCGGCCTCTGCCAGGCGTCGGCGCACGCGCGCGGTGTCCACGTGGACCTCCGCCAGCACGACGTACTCGTGGACGACCCCAAGGCCGCTCGGATCCAGCGTTTGGCGCTCACCGTGATCTTCCAGCACGCGGAAGCGGCTGGCGTACTCGAACGGATCGTTTCCGAGCGCCCCGCTCAGCACCCCCTCCTCCGGCGGTATCACGAGGCCGGCCAGCTCGTCGGTCGCCACCTGGCGCACGGCTGCGTGGAGGGCCTGGCGCAGCGCCCTGTCCCGCGGCGAGCGCCGGCTCTCGGTGGCTTCATCCAGCGGGGCAGCGCCCAGTACTTCGATGCGCTTCACGTTGGCTGCCAGCGCACTCGTCGCGCACGCCAGTGCGAGCAGATACACGGCCACGCGGCTCGAGCGATGGGCCCAGGGGCGCCGCATCAGAAGGTGAGCTCGCTGACATCGCGGCCGAACAGATCCACGAGATCCTGCTGCAGCGCCTTGCCCGGACGCACGCCGGGGCCGGGCAAGGCGATCACCGTCTCGCTGTCGTCCGGAATCACCAGGTGCAGCGACACCCGGCACTCGCCCGGATGCTTGCCGAGAATCTGCTTCAGGGCGAGCAGCCGGTCTCGCGAGGCCTCCGCCTCGGTCACCCGCAGCAGCAGCTGTGACGCCAGTCGTTCATCCGCCCGCGCGAGCTCGAGGACCTCGCGCACCAGGATCTTCGGCGGGTCACCGCCCTCCAGGGTTCCGGAGATCAGCAAGGGCGTGGGCCCCTCCTCACCTGCCGCGGCGACCGCTGCTTTCAGCAGGCCGCCGTACTGTGCGAACGGCTCGGCGAAGATCACGAGATCGAAGCTGCCCTCGAGATCTTCCAGCGTGGCGAATGCCATCAGCGCCCCGCGCCGCGTCCGCGTTTCGCGCACAGCCGTGAGGATGCCGCCGGCGCGGACGTCGCGGCCGTCCTTGCCCTCGGTTTCCGAAGCCCGCGTGTCCACGAAGCGAGCCAGCTGATCGGCGTACGCCGACAGCGGGTGACCGCTCACGTAGAAGCCCAGCACCTCTTTCTCGTACTCGAGCCGCTGTCGATCGGTCCAGTCGGGAGCATCCGGCAGCGCCGGCTCCGCCACCACCGCACCCGTGGCGGGGCCGAAAAGGCTCTCCTGTCCGATGGCGCGGTCGCGCTGCTGAGAGGCACCGGCTTCGAGGGCCGCGTCGAGGCCGGCCCACACGCCCGCGCGGCTTTCGTGCAGCGAGTCCATGGCTCCGCACTTCACCAGGCTCTCCACGACACGCCGGTTCATGCGCTTGCCGCTGACGCGTGCGGCCAGGTCGAAGATGCTGGTGAAGGGCTCGCCCTCGCCGCGCGCGTCGAGAACGGACTCGATCGCGCCTTCGCCCACGTTCTTCACGCCCGCCAGCCCGAAACGGATGCCCTCCGCCACCACCGTGAAGTCTCGCGCCGATTCGTTGATGTCCGGCGCCAGCACCGCGATGTCGTTGTTTTGCGCGTGGGCGATGTAGCGGCCGAGCTTGTCGTGATTGCCCGATTCCGTGGTCATCAGCGCGGCCAAGTACTCCTTGGGGTAGTTCGCCTTGAGATACGCCGTCTGGTAGGTGATCAGCGCGTAGGCGGCGGAGTGCGACTTGGCGAAGCCGTAGCCCGCGAACTCGGCCATCAGGTCGAACACCTCGTGGGCCTTCTTCTCGTCGATACCGCGTTCGGTGGCGCCGGTGACGAAGCGCTCGCGCTGACGGTCCATCTCCTCGGCCTTCTTCTTGCCCATGGCACGGCGCAGCAGGTCCGCTTCGCCGAGGGAGTAGCCGGCCAGGCGGTTGGCGATCTGCAGCACCTGGTCCTGGTAGACGATCACGCCCAGCGTCTCGGCGGTGATCTCCTCGAGTTCGGGCAGCAGGTACTCGATCCTGGTGAGCCCGTGTCGGCGGCTGACGAAGTCATCCACCATGCCCGAGCCCAGCGGGCCGGGGCGGTAGAGCGCCACGATGGGAATCAACTCCTTGAAGCTGCCGGGCCGCAGCTTGGTGACGAGCTCGGTCATGCCTGCCGACTCGATCTGGAACACGCCTTCCGTATTGCCGCTGGAGAGCAACTCATAGGTCTTGGCGTCGTCGAGTGCGGCGGTTTCGATCGAGAAGTCCGGCTCGCGAGTCTCGCGCACGCGCCGTTCCGCGTCGGCGATGGTGGTGAGCGTCTTGAGGCCCAGGAAGTCGAACTTGATCAGCCCGACCTTCTCGATGCAGCGCATGTCGAATTGCGTCATCACGTCGCCTGATTTTGCGTCGCGATACAGTGGAACGGTCTCGATCAGGGGGCTGGTGCCGATCACCACGCCGGCGGCATGGGTGGACGCGTGACGGGTCAGCCCCTCGAGGCGCCGCGCCGTGGTCAGCAGCTTGTCCACCTGCCCGTCTGCGTCGCAGCGAGAGCGCAGCTCCGGCGACTGCTCGAGAGCCTCCTCCAGCGTGATGCCCAGGGTCTCGGGCACGAGCTTTGCGATGCGATCGACGTCGCCATACGCCATGCCCATCACCCGGCCGACATCGCGGATCGCGGCCCGAGCCTGGAGCTTGCCGAAGGTGATGATCTGCGCGACGCGTTTGCCCTCGATGCCCTCGCCGTCGTACTTGTCGGCCACGTAGCGGATGACGTCGTCGCGCCCCTTCATGCAGAAGTCGACGTCGATATCCGGCATCGTCACGCGCTCTGGATTCAAGAAACGCTCGAAGATGATGTCGTACTCGATCGGATCCACGCCGGTAATGCCCAGTGAAAAGGCGACCAAGCTGCCCGCCGAGGAGCCGCGCCCTGGGCCCACCGGCACACCGGTCTGCTTCGCGTGGGCGATGAAGTCCGCGACGATCAGGAAGTAGCCGGCGAAGCCCATGCCATTGATCACGCCGAGCTCGTGCTCCATGCGCTTCACGTATTCGCTGTAGCGCGGCGGAATGGGCTCGTCTGCTGCGAGCTGCAGACGCTCGCGCAGCCCGCGCCAGGAGTTCGCGGCCATCACCTTCTCGCGGGTCGTGCCCGCCGGCACCTGGAACTCCGGCAGGTGGTAATTGCTCGGGTCGACGTCGAGCGCCAGGTTGCAGCGCTCTGCGATCTCGAGGGAGTTCGTCACTGCCGAGGGGTGGTCGTGGAAGAGCTCCATCATCTCGTCACCGCTCTTCACGTAGAAGCCGTGGCCGTCGAACCTGAAACGGTTCGGGTCGTCGAGATTCGCGGCGGTGCCGATGCAGAGCAGCGCGTCGTGATGCTCGTGGTCGTGATGCTCGAGATAATGGGCATCGTTGGTGGCGAGCAGCGGCAGGTTCAGGTCACTCGCCATTTTGAGCAGCTCTGCATTCACCCGGTCCTGGTCGCCGATGCCGTGACGTTGCATCTCCAGGTAGAAGCGATCCTTGAAGATCGTCGAGAAGTCCTCGACCCGCCGCCAGGCGGTGTCGAGCTGCCCCCCGCTGATGGCGCGACAGACCATCGAGGATAGGCAGCCCGAGGTCGCGATCAGGCCGGCGCTGTGCTCGCGCAGCAGGTCCAGGTCGATGCGCGGCTTGTAATAGAAACCTTCGAGGTAGGCGCGCGAGACCAGCTGGCAGAGGTTCTGATAGCCCGTCTCGTTCATGGCCAGCAGCAACAGGTGGTTGATGGCGTCGAAGCCCGAGGCGTCCTTGTCTCGGGCTTCCTTGTCGAGGCGGGAACCGGACGCCAGATACACCTCGCAGCCGATGATGGGCTTCACGTCGTGGCGCAGCGCGGACTCGTAGAACTCGATGGCGCCGAAGAGATTGCCGTGGTCCGTGAGCCCCACGGCCGGCATGCCGAGCGCCTTGGCCCGATCGAACAGGGGGTCGATCTTGATGGCGCCGTCGAGCAGCGAGTACTGGCTGTGGAGATGAAGGTGGACGAACGGTTGAGTCACCCGTTCACTCCCACTCGATCGTAGCCGGCGGCTTCGACGAGATGTCGTAGACCACGCGGTTGATGCCATTCACCTCGTTGATGATACGGCTCGAGATGGTGGCCAGCACCTCGGGCGGAATGCGTGCCCAATCGGCAGTCATGGCATCCACCGATGTGACGCAACGTACGGCGACGGCGTTCTCGTAGGTTCGCTCGTCGCCCATCACACCGACACTCTGCACGGGCAGCAGCACCGCAAACGCCTGCCACAGTTCATCGTGGAGACCGCCGCGCTCGATCTCCTCACGCACGATGGCGTCGGCGCGGCGCAAGATGTCGAGGCGCGCGTCGGTCACCTCCCCGAGGATGCGCACGGCGAGGCCCGGGCCCGGGAACGGATGACGCCGGATCGCGCGCTCGGGCAACTCGAGGTGTCGACCCACCTCGCGCACCTCGTCCTTGAAGAGCTCGCGCAGGGGCTCGATCAGCGCCATGCGCATGTTGTCCGGGAGGCCCCCCACGTTGTGGTGAGACTTGATGGTGGCTGAGGGCCCCTTCACGGAGACGCTCTCGATCACGTCGGGGTAGAGGGTGCCCTGCACCAGAAAGTCGACGTCGCCGATGCGATTGGCTTCCTCCTCGAAGATCTCGATGAAGAGGTGGCCGATGATGAGCCGCTTGCGCTCCGGGTCGGTTACACCCGCGAGTGCCCCGACGAAGCGCTGGCTCGCGTCGACGGTCACCAGATGCGCGCCGAGCACCTCGCCGAAGAGCGCTTCCACCTCTGCACGCTCGTCCTGCCGCAGCAGGCCGTTGTCGACGAAGATACAGGTGAGCTGATCGCCGATGGCGCGGTGCACCAGGGCCGCCGCAACCGAGGAATCGACGCCGCCCGAGAGCCCGCAGATCACGCGGCCCTTTCCAGCACGCGCTCGGATGCGCGCGATCTCCTCCTCGATGAAGGCATCCATCGTCCAGGAGCCGGAGCAGCCGCAGATGTTCTCCACGAAGTTCGCCAGGATCTGCCCGCCGCCCTCCGTGTGCACCACCTCGGGGTGGAACTGCACGCCCCAGATCGGGCGCTGGGAGTGGCGCACGGCGGCAAAGGGCGAGCTCTCGCTGGTCGCGAGCACCTCGAATCCTTCGGGTAGTCGCAGCACGCGGTCGCCGTGACTCATCCAGACGACGCGCTCGGCGCCGCCCTCGAGGTTGGCGAAGAGCGCGTCGTCGCGTTCGAGCTTCAGCAGCGCGCGCCCGTACTCGCGGTCGTCGGCCTTCTCGACCAGGCCGCCCAGCCGGTGGGCCAGCAGCTGCAACCCGTAACAGATGCCGAGCACCGGCACGCCCAGCTCGACGATCGCGGGATCGACGTCCGGGGAGTCGCTGTCGAGCACGCTCGAAGGACCGCCCGAGAGGATGATGCCTTGCGGCTGCCACGCGCGAACCGCATCGAGATCGATGGTGCCGGGTTGAATCTCGCAGTAGACGTGCCGCTCGCGAATGCGCCGTGCGATCAGCTGCGTGTACTGTGAACCGTAATCGAGGATCAGAATGCGATCGGATTCTGATGCCGGTGACGTGCCGGTGGCCATGGGGCGTGAATCCTGCAGTGGCCTGGAGGGGGGCCGGCGATGGGTGTCTGGCGGGGGCGTAGGTTCGAGAGCGTAGCAAGTTCTCGTTCCGACCTGTCTCGGCCGTTTGGGGGACGGTGTTGCTTTCTTGCTTTTTCGCGGCAATGCGACCCGGCAGCCGTGACCCAGGGAAAAAGCAAGAAAGCAACACCGTCCCCGAAGAGATCCCCGAAGAGACGAGGCGGGGTCAGTCGATGCGGTAGTTGGGGGCCTCCTTGGTGATGATCACGTCGTGTACGTGGCTCTCCTGGAGGCCGGCGCTGGTGATGCGTACGAAGCGGGCCTTCTGGCGCAGCTCGGCCAGGTCGCCCGCGCCCACGTAGCCCATGCCCGAGCGCAGGCCGCCCACAAGTTGGTGCACGTTGCTGGTGAGGCTGCCGCGGTACGGGATGCGCCCCTCGATGCCCTCGGGTACCAGCTTGCTGGCGTCTCGGACCTCGGCCTGGAAGTAGCGGTCGGCGCTGCCGTCGGTCATGGCGCCGAGGGAACCCATGCCGCGGTAGACCTTGTAGGAACGCCCCTGATAGAGCACCACTTCGCCCGGCGCCTCGTCCGTGCCGGCGAACAGCGAGCCGATCATCACCGAGGAGGCGCCGCCGGCCAATGCCTTGGAGACGTCGCCCGAGTACTTGATGCCGCCATCCGAGATGATCGGGATGCCGGAGCGCTCGGCGACCTTCGAGGTCTCGAGCACTGCGGTGAACTGTGGCACGCCAACGCCCGCCACCACCCGGGTGGTACAGATCGAGCCGGGGCCGACGCCAACCTTCACGGCGGAAACACCGCTCTTGATCAGCGCTTCGGCGCCCTCGGCCGTGGCCACATTGCCGCCGATGAGCGGCACGTCGGGGAAGGTGCGGTGGAGCTCCTCGATCGTGTCGAGCACGCCCCGCGAGTGGCCGTGCGCGGTGTCCACCACGATGACGTCGACGCCGGCGTCGACCAATGCCTGGGCGCGCACGAGCCGATCGTCCCCGGTGCCGATGGCAGCGCCGCACAGCAGCCTCCCGAGGCCATCCTTGGATGCGTTCGGGAAGCGCTCGCTCTTTTCGATGTCCTTGATGGTGATGAGCCCGGAGAGCGTTCCGTCGCTCTCCACCACCAGCAGCTTCTCGATGCGGTGCTGGTGGAGCAGCTCCTTCGCGCGTTCCATGGTCGTGCCCGGCGGCACGCTGACGATCCCCTCGTGGGTCATCACCTTGGAGATCTCTTGATGCGTGTCGCGCACGAAGCGCAGGTCGCGGTTCGTGAGGATGCCGACGGCCTTGCCCTCGCGCGTGATCGGCACGCCCGAGATCTTGTACCGGGCCATCACCTCGAGTGCCTCGTAGATGCGCTGCTCGGGCCGCATGGTGATGGGGTCGACGATCATGCCCGCTTCCGAGCGCTTGACCTTGTCGATCTCCGCGGCCTGGGCCGGCGGCGAGAGATTCTTGTGCACGATTCCGATGCCGCCGTTCTGCGCCAGGCAGATCGCGGCTTCGTGTTCGGTGACGGTATCCATCGCCGCCGCGACCAGCGGGATGTTGAGCTCGATGCCGGGCGTGAGGCGCGTGCGGGTCGAAACGTCCTGCGGCAGGATCGAGCTTTCGCCAGGCACGAGGAGGACGTCGTCGAACGTCAGGCCCTCGCGGATTCGGCTCTCACTCATAAATACACCGCGCCGTGGGATGGCCGGCGAGTCTAGGCGTCGTCGGCAAGGCGGTCAACGCCGGGGACGCCGAGCGCCAGCGCTTCGCGCCCGTGTTGCGCGGTGTCGCGCAGCAGCGCTTCCAGCAGCCGGCAGGCCGCGCGCGGCTCGTCATCGCAGAAGCGGCGAAAGGCGCTGCGCCGTAGCACCAGCAAGTGCGAGCGAGACGTCGTCTCGGCTCGTACCTCGCGGGGCCCGGGGCTCGCCAGCGCCAAGACGCCGAGCGCCGCGCCCGGCCCGACGTCGGCGGTGTCCGCGTGGCGCGAGCTGCTGAGTCGAACGCCGCCCTCGACCAGGAACAGGGCGCCCTCCCCCGGCTCACCCTCCTCGAAGAGCACACTGCCAGCGTCCAGCCACAGCTCCTCGAGCTCGGACACGATGGTCTCGCGCTCCTCTTCGTGCAGCTCCGCCAAGAGCTGCAGACGCTTCAGGTCGGCCAGGCTCACGGCAGGATTCGCCCGAACAACTCTCGCAGCAGCACGCCCGCCTTCCTGGTGTTCTCGAGTGGCAGCAGGAAGAGGGATCCGTCGTCCACGACTTGCAGGTGCTGGCGCAGCTCGTCCGGCGAGGGCCGCTCGTCCTTGTCGAGCAGCAGGAGGTGGAAGAGCCGTGCGGCGGACCCCGTGCCCAGCTCCGCGGTGGCTGGCTCCACGCTTGCGATGGCCGGACCCACGGGCCCCGAGAGCAGCAGCAAGGTCGCCAGCGCGCCGTGGCCGGCCACAGGCCAGATCGGGGCGAAGCGCTCCGCCGTCGGCACGTGGATCAGCTCGATGCCCACCTCCTCGTCGACCCTGAGCCGCCCGACCGGAAGCAGATCGTCTATCCCGATGTCGCCTCGCTCGAAGGCCGGCGACAACTCGACCCCGGGGAGCCTTCCGATCAGCGCGGCGAAATCGCGCAGGGCCTCGGGCCGGGAGGCCATCACCAGCAGCTTGGCGTCGCCACAGGCGGCGGGCCCGGGCCGATCCACCTCCAGCCACTCGCGCAGCCTGGCCGTGCGTGCTGCCGAGAAGAGCTGCAAATCCATGGCCAGCGCCGGCGTGTCTGCCTCCGGTTGTAGCTCGACCATGCCGCGCTCGATCAGCGTGTGCAGCGTGCGCAGCACCTGGTAGTCCGGATACGTG
This sequence comes from Deltaproteobacteria bacterium, assembly GCA_019310965.1. Lineage (GTDB taxonomy): Bacteria > Myxococcota_A > UBA9160 > UBA9160 > SMWR01. The sequence goes on along the minus strand of JAFDDG010000015.1, from coordinate 36,924 downwards.
CACTGATCGACCACGCTCTGTACCCGGGAGCACAGATCGAGCACGACCAGCACTTCCTGCGTCAGCGGGTGGATCACGTTCGGCAGCGACGAGCGCGGGATGCGCAGGTGGACGCTCGCCGAGAGCGGCGGTAGCTCGACGGCCAGCTTCTCCCACTCGCGAATCTGTCGCAGGCCCTCGCTCAGCAGCGGCCGGGTGGGCGTCTGAATGCTGGCTTCGCCCTCGACCGGTCCGGGGGTGAAAGCGAAGCTGCCCCGGTCCCAGCCGAGCAGCCGGAAGAGTGCCTTGTTGCCCTTCACGTCTCCGACGACCGCATCCACCACGTCGCCAGTCCGCAACGACACCTTGCCCACCTGCCGGCGGGTGCGTCCCAGGCCGCGGGTCACCTCCACCGTGCCGGTCTTGCGACTCACGTGGAAGAGCAGCAGCAGGTCGGCCAGCGGCAGCTCCTTGAGCTGGCCTTCGACGCCGCCCTCTTCCAGGGTCCGCCTCCCCCGAACGCCGGCATTGCCCATCGCGGTGCGCGCACAGCCGACCACGAGATCCGGCTCGCACGGCGGCGGCACCACCTGCCCGCCCAGGTCGTTGCGCTCCGCCTGGGCCTCCTGGTCGGCCAGGAACACGTACCGCAGCTCGCAAGTCCGAGGGTTGGAGCTCAGGATCTGCTTGAGGCGCGGGCCATCGATGAGCGGCAGCGCAAGCTGGAGGATCAGCACGTCGGGCGGATTGGCCAACGCGGCCTCGAGGGCGTCGGCCCCGTGGTGCGCGACCCGCGGCACCAGCCCGGCTCCGCTGCAGGCGCTGGCCAGCCCGGCCGCTCGCTGGGCGTCCCCATCGGCGATGAGCACGCGGCCGCTCACGCGGTTGCCTCCCCGCCCAGGGTACCGGGGAGCGCCAGCTCATCGTGCAGGCCGAAAGCCAGGTGCTCCACCAGCTGGCGGTTGTTGGTGTGGAAGAGCCGCGCCGGTTCGGCTCCGTCGCTCTCGCGCACCCATGCGTAGGCGGGGCCGCCGCCGTAGTGGATCAGGCAGCTCGGGAGGCCGGCCGGAGCGAGGTTGGGCGGAATCCAACTCACCACCGGCGCCGCGAAGTCCGGACGTTCGCCGTCGGCGATCACCACCAGATCCGTGCGGACGGGCACGCCGCGCAGGGTCTCGAGACCGTCCCGCACCGCGTCGCCCGCGTGGAGCCCCGGTACCGCGTAGAGCAAACCGCGTTGGCGCGGATGCCGCGCCAACTCCGAGAGCGCAAAGCGCGTGAGCTGCTCCGCCATCGCCGGCGTTTCTGGCTCACCGAGCCGCGCCAGCTTCTGGAGGCCCTCCACCGCGGAGAGACCCTCGAGGCCCAACGCGGTCACCTGGCTCCCCGCCTCTTCGGCGATGCGCGCGTCGGTCGCTGCCAGAAGCTCTTCGAGCCGGACGCCGTCGCCGGGATAGATGGCGAGGCCCGCCCGCGGCCGCATTTTGGCAGGCAGCGCGAGCAGCGGATCGGCGTCGGCCAACGCGTCCAACAAGCGCCGCTTGAAAATGGCTGCACCCAGGGCATCGGCCTCGGGCAACAACATCGAGAAGCGCCTGTCCTCGCCCACGGCCAACAGATCCGTCGATCGAAGCAGGCCGTCGAGCCGCTCTGTGACGCCCCGCATCCAGCTCTGCAGGTCCTCGCCGCGGCCGATGTGCTCGAGCTGCTCCGCAGAGCCCAGCTCCAGGGTCAGCAGGGCGAAGCTGCGGCCGAAGCGATTGGCCTTCTCGATCTCGTTGCGCGCCACGTTGCGGAAGTAGTCGACGTTGTAGGCGCCGGTGCTCGCATCCCGCAATCCGTGTCGCTCGAGGCCGCGCACCCGCAGGGCATTGGCCACGGCGGTGTCGGCGAGCCGCACGAATTTGTCGACGGCGGCGACGTCCACGGCGTCGAAGGCATCGCCCTCGAGCTTGTCTGTGAGGCGCACGAGGCCCACGATCCCGCCGTCCCGGTGCAGGGTCGCGTAGAGCGCCTGCCCGGAGTCGCCCTCGCACCAGGGTGCCAGGGCCGCGCGCTGCTCGCGCTCGAACTCCGCCGGCATGGCGTCGCAATCGATGGCTGCCTGCTCGTCGGCGACCCGGACGAGGCCGCGCGCCGCGGAGAGCTCCAGCTGCTGGCCGCCTTCCTGGGTGGCCAGCCAGACGACGGCGCCCTGGGCACGAGTTTCGAGGCACAGGGCGTCGGCCAGGCGCATGGCCAGGGAGTCGAGTGTCAGTGTCGAGAAGAGCGCCAGCGCCCGCTCGTAGAGGGAGCGCTCTCCGATGTACTCGATGTTCTCCTCCAGCAGGCGCGAGTGTTCGTTCTTGAGGCGCCGGTTCTGGAGGATCGTCTCGAGGGTCGTGGCCAGTGCGTGTCGATTGAAGGGCTTGAGCAGGTAGTCCGTCGCGCCGAGCTTCATGGCGTCGACAGCAGTCTTCACGTCGACCACGCCGGTCACTACCAGCACGTCCTGGTCCGGGTTGCGTTGGTGGATACGGTGCACGAGCTCGGAGCCGTCCATGCCCGGCATCACCAGGTCGGTGAGTACCACGTCGAAGTCGCTGGTCTCGAGGATCTGGAGCGCTTCTTCAGCGCTGGTGGCGGTCTGGGCCTCGAAGCCTTCGTTCGCCAGCATGCCCGCGATCAGCTCGCGGAAGTAGCGCTGGTCATCGACCGCAAGGATGCGCGCCTTTGCCATGCCCCCCCCACTCCGAACAGCCGAAATTTTCCCGCAGGGGCGCCGAGAGACGCCCCCGGCCTTCAGCCCGGGATTCCCTGGATGCGAATCCCTCTATCGGTCGCCCCCCGCGACGGCTTCAGCGATGTTCGCACGCCAGCCGGGGGGTCGGCCAGCGTTCCGATCAAGGAATGTGGTGTGGCTTCGACGATGCGCACCCGGGCGAAGTCGCCCGGCTCGATCGCAACGGTCTGCGGCGCTTCGAAGTTCACGACCCGGTGCGCCTGATCGCGGCCAGCGTGCTGTCCGCCGCCGCGCCGGCTCTCGCCGCTCACCAGCACCGCCACCTCTTCGCCGACGCGGCTGCGGTGGTAGTCGAGAGTCTGCTGGCTCTGCAGCGCCTGGAGCTCCTCGAGCCGCGCCTGGGCGACCTCGGGGGGCACCGCATCGGGCAGCTCCGCCGCCGCCGTCCCCGGCCGCGGCGAGTACTTGAACGAGAAGCTGTCGACGAAGCCCGCGGCGCGCACCAGCGCGAGCGTGGCCTGAAAATCGGCATCCGTCTCTCCTGGAAAGCCGACGATGACGTCGCTGGTCAACACCAGCCCGGGGCGCGCCGCGCGCAGGCGATCGGCAGTGCGCAGGTAGTCGACGTGGGTGTAGCGGCGCCGCATGCGTTCGAGCACGACGTCCGAGCCGCTCTGCACGGGCAGATGCACGTGAGGGCACAGGGCTTCGATCTCCCCGTGGGCGCGAATCAGCGCATCGTCGACGAAGAGCGGATGCGGGCTCGTGTAGCGGATGCGCGCGAGTCCGGGGATGTCTGCGAGGCGCCCCAGCAGCGTGGCGAAGTCGATGGTGCCGGGGTCGTCTTCCGCGGCAGCCCCGTGGGCACGTCGGGTCTCGGCGCGCCGTCGGTCGTGGCGGCCGTAGGCATTCACCGTCTGGCCGAGCAGCGTGACTTCGCAGACGCCGCCGCTCGCGAGCTGGCGCGCCTCGGCCAGGATGGCATCGGCCGGCCGGCTGATCTCGCGGCCTCGGGTGCGCGGAACGATGCAGAAGCTGCAGAACATGTCACAGCCTTCCATCACCGTGACGAAGGCGCGCCCGGGGGTGGCGCCGACGAAATCAGGGTGGCGCTCGGGTAGGTCGAAGCGCTCGAGCGAGGCTGTTTCCTCGACCCGGGCCTGTCGTTGGCCAGCGCGAGCCGCTTCGGCCATGGCCGACACCCAGCGCACGTTGTGAGTGCCGAAGACGAAGTCGACCTGGGGAAAGCGTCGCAGCAGCGCGTCGCCTACCTGCTGCGCCACGCAGCCACCCACCGCGAGCACTCGGCCCGGCTGTGCCTGTTTCCACTCGCGGAGGCGGCCGAGGTCGCTGTAGAGGCTGTGCTCGGCCTTCTCCCGGATCGAGCAAGTGTTGATGACGAGGAACTCGGCGCAGTCGAGGTCTTCCGCGAGGGTCCACCCGTGGTGCAGGAGCAGGTTCTCGACCTTCTCCGTGTCGTGAACGTTCATCTGGCACCCGTAGGTGCGGACAAGGACCCGCTGCACCGGCTGTTCTCCTGTTGCCAAGGGGGGCGGCGGCGAAACTAACGGAGCCCCCAGGGCCCGCAAGCACCGAACGCCCGTTTTTCCCGGGCGAGAATCCACCTTTGAAAGTAACGAAAACTCCCCGTTTTCACTGGCTTTTGGGCTGCTCCTGCATGCTGCTGTGTGGCCCCCCGGGTTCCGGTCTCATTCCACAAATACCGTTTGACTCGAAGGCCGCCGCGACGCATACTCCTTATCGGAGCGGCGGTGGATGAGACATTTCTCATCGAAATGTCCAACCTCTCACCCCCCATCATCTATCCACCGTCACTCCGCCTTTTGCAACGCCCCGCTGGGTCACCAGCGGGGCGTTTTCATTTGCGCAGAGCCGTGAATTGCAATTGGAGCATTGGCTCGGGGAAGCGGCAACACGAGCGAAACTGCGCGGCGACGCGATGCGACGGCGGCCACCTGCGCGGTGGCCTCCCTGCGGTGGCAGCACCCCGGAGATCGTTAGAGCACGAGCCGGTCGATCACGCTCGAGAGCTGCTTCAAGTTGCGGCACTCCTCGGCCAGGTCGGTGTAGGGCATGTATTTGTCCATGACCGAGTCGCCGAAGCCCCAGGCGCTGGGGCTCTCGGGATTCAGCCAGATCACGTTCTTGGCCTTGTTGTGGATGTCGCGGATGCACCAGGCGCGGGGGTCGTTGTAGTTGTTGCGCGCGTCGCCGAGGATCAGGACGGTGGTCTTGTTGTCGATGGCCGAGAGGTAGTTCTGCCAGAAGTGATGGAAGGCGTAGCCGAAGTTCGAGCGGGTGTAGACGTTGATGACGTCGCCGCCGTCGAGGGCCTTCTCGATCGCCTCGTTGATGTCCGCCTCCTGGAACAGCGGCGTCACCTCGCCGATCTCCGCCACGAAGACGAAGGCGCGGATCTTGGTGAAGGCCTCTTGGAGGCTGTAGACGAACTGGAGCATGAAGCGGCTCACGTTTGCGACCGAGGATGAAACGTCACAGAGGATCACCAGCTTCGGGCGATCCTTCTTGCGCTGCTTGAAGATGAGCTCGAACGGGATGCCGCCGTGGCTCATGTTCCTGCGCAGGGTCTGGTGGAGATCGAGCTTGCCCTTGTTGAGCCGCCGCCGGCGGATCGAAAGGATGTTCTTGATCTTCTGTGCGAGGCGCTCCACCACCTCGCGCATGCGCCGGATCTCATCCTCGGTGAGGTGGTAGAAGCTCTTCTCCAGCAGCGTCTCGCGCCGGAACTTCTCCATGTAATCGTGGTTCTGTTGCTGCAGCTCCCGCTCGGTGAAGGCGCGCACCGACTTGCGGGCGGCCTCCATCAAGCCCTCGATCAGGCTGCGCAGGGCCGCCAGATCCTCCGGCGAGAGCCCCGCCGCCTCGAGCTGTGAAGCCAGCTCGCGCAGCTCCGCCCCGGCGCCCTCGGAGTTCATCTGGTCGAGGGTGCGACGGCTGAAGAAGCCCACCTGCAGAAAATTCTCGATGCGGTCGGTGCCGGCGCCCTCGGCGGCCTCGCGGATCAGCTTCTCCAGCATGTTGAGGTCCGCACTGAGCAACGCCTGGGCGAGATCGCCGAGCTCCGAGAGGTCGCCCTGCAGGTTCTGGAGCGCCTCGGCGATGCGCCGGAGCAGCTCCTCGAGATCCATGCCGAAGGTTTCGAGCCCAGCGGCGGCCTCGCCGAAGGCCTCGCGCAAGCTGTCGTGGAAGCCCGACCAGAAGAGATCGAAGAGCTGGTCGAAGGTCGGGACCTCTTCGCCGCGCTTCACCATGGTGGTGCGCAGGGCGTCCCGGAAGATCTCGCGCTGGTCCACCGAGAGCTCATCCAGGGCTTCGAAGGCGTCGATTGCCTCTGCCGTGGAAACGCGGATCCCGCTCTTGCGCAGGATATTGGTGAACTCGAGGATCTTCTTCTGCACGGGACCGGGCTAGTGGAGCGCGCCCTTCTTGACGGCGGCCGGTGCTGGCGCATCGGCTGCGCTCGGCGCTGCCACCGCGGCTTCAGCGGCCTTCTTCTGCAGGATCTTGCTGAGCTCGCCCTCGGCCTTCCGCACGTCGCCCTCGTACTTGAGGATCACGCTGAAGGTCTGTTGCACCATCTCTGCGTCGAGCTCGTTGGCGTTGAGGGCCAGCAGCGCGCGCGCCCAATCGAGGGTCTCGCTGATCGACGGCACCTTCTTGAGATCGAGCTCGCGCAGCTTGTGCATCATCTGGACGATGTCCTGGATGAGCTGCGCACCGGCATCCGGCACCTTCGTCGACAGGATCCTGGTTTCCAGCTCCTCCGAGGGGTAGTCGATGTAGAGGTGCAGGCAGCGGCGCTTCAAGGCGTCGCTCATCTCGCGGGCGTTGTTCGAGGTGAGGAAGACCAGGGGCTTGCTCAGGGCTTCGATCGTGCCGAGCTCGGGCACCGTCACCTGGAAATCCGAGAGCACCTCCAGCAGGAAGGCCTCGAACTCCGGGTCCGACTTGTCGACCTCGTCCACCAGCAGCAGGGCTGGTTTCTCCGAGCGAATCGCCTGCATCAGCGGTCGGGGCACGATGAAGTTGTCCGAGAAGAAGACGCTGTCTTCCTGCCCCACTCGCGCGGCGGCCTCCGCGACGCTCTTGGCGCCGGCCATCACCTCGCTGAACTGCTCCTTCAGGATCTGGGTGTAGAGCAGCTGCTTTGAGTACTCCCACTCGTAGAGCGCCTTGGCCTCGTCGAGGCCCTCGTAGCATTGGAGCCGAATCATGTTGCGCCCGGTGGCGGCCGCCACCACCTTGGCGAGCTCCGTCTTGCCGACCCCGGCAGGACCTTCGACCAGTACGGGCTTCTCCAGCCGATGGGCCAGGAAGACGACGGTCGCGATCTTCGAATCGCAGATGTAGTCCTGCTCGGCCAGGCTCTGGGCCACCTTCTCCACGGAATCGAACATACTGATCAGGCTCCGATCGGCTGGGCGAGCGGCGAGCGCGGGAACCCACCCGGGCTCCGACGTCTCACTGCTTCAGGTCCAGCACGTGCCCGAGCTTCTCCTTCTTGGTGCGGAGATACTCGAGATTCTTCTCGTTGGGCGCAATTTCGAGAGGTACGCGCTCGGCGATGGTGAGCCCGTAACCCTCCAGGCCGGCGCGCTTGCCCGGATTGTTGGTGATCATGCGCATGTGCGTAACGCCTAGGCTGCGCAGGATCTGCGCACCGATCCCGTAGTCGCGCATGTCCGCCGGGAAGCCCAGCCGCTCGTTCGCCTGCACGGTGTCGAGCCCTTCGTGGTCCTGCAGCGCGTAGGCCCGAATCTTGTTCTTGAGCCCGATGCCGCGGCCCTCCTGGCGCATGTAGAGCAGCACGCCGCGGCCCTCCCTCGCGATCATGCGGAGCGCCGCCTCGAGCTGCTCGCCGCAGTCGCAGCGGCGCGAGCCGAAGGCGTCGCCGGTGAGGCACTCGGAGTGGACGCGCACCAGCACCGGCTCGCCCGCCTCCCACTCGCCCGTGACCAGCGCCATGTGATCGATATTGTCGACGTTATTCTCGAAGACGATGGCATCGAAGTCGCCCGCGGCGGTCGGCATCTTGGCAGTCGCCATGCGCTCGACCAGCGTTTCCTTGCGCAGCCGATACTGGATCATGGCGGCGACCGTCACGATTTTGATGTCGTGTTGCTCGCCGAAGGCGATCAGATCGGGCAGCCGCGCCATGCTGCCATCCTCGTTCATCACCTCGCAGATGACGCCGGCCGGCTTGAGCCCGGCCATGCGAGCGAGGTCTACGGAACCTTCGGTCTGTCCCGTACGCCGCAGCACGCCGCCATCGCGCGCGCGCAGCGGAAAAATGCGGCCGGGCCGGGTGAGGTCGCCCGGTTTGGCGTCGTCCGCGATGGCTGCGAGCACCGTGGTGGCGCGATCCTGCGCCGAGATGCCGGTGGTGACGCCGTGGCGCGCCTCGATCGAGACAGTGAAAGCGGTGCCGAAGCCGGACGTGTTCTCGTAGTCGGGCACCATCATCCCGAGCTGGAGCTGCTCGAGCTTCTCTTCGGTGAGGGAGAGGCAGATCAGGCCACGCCCGTACTTGGACATGAAATTGATGATCTCGGGAGTGGTCTTTTCGGCGGCGACACAGAGGTCGCCCTCGTTCTCGCGGTCCTCGTCGTCCACGAGGATCACCATCTTGCCGGCGCGGATGTCGGCGACGGCCGCTTCCACCGAAGCGATCGAAGCGTACAGTGCCTCCGGCGCCGGGAGGGTCACGTGGGTGGGGGGATTCACTGCGATCCGGCCTCCCCGTACAGATCCCGTTTCACCGGGGTTCGGCGGGCGCGTGGGTTCCCCTAGGGGGCCTTTGAAACTATCAGCGGTTGACTGGAGTGTCAAACGAGCAGGAGAAGGCGAGAACGGGGGGCGCTCTCGTTGCGCGCGCTACTTGAAGCTCTGAAATACGCCCTTGAGGAAGTCTTCCTCGGAGACGCCGAAGTTCTGGGCGAAGGAGTGGCGTTCGTCGATGCTGCGGTAGACGAGACTCAGCAGCTCGCGGAAGGTTTCGAGTACACCCTCGCCGCGGATTGCCACGGCGGGGAATGTTGAAATGTCGCCCCAGGCCTTCTTGATCTCGGCGAGCTCTTTCACATCCGGAAGGTCGCGTTTGTTGAATTGCACGACCTTCGGAATCTGCTCGAAGTCGATGCCGTTCGACTTCAGGTTCGCCTCCATGTCGCGCCACGAGTAGGCGTTGGCGGAGGCGCCCGAGCGCTGTGAATCGGCGACGAAGGCCACGGCGTCGGCACCGGCCAGGACGACTTTTCGCGTCGACTTGTGCATCACCTGGCCTGGCACGGTGAAGAGCTTGATCTTCACGCTGAACCCGTTCTGAGTGCCGAACTCGATGGGCAGGAAGTCGAAGTAGAGGGTGCGGTCGTCGGTGGTGTCGAGGGTGACCATCTTGCCGCGGGCCGTCGAGTTGATCAGCGCGTGCAGCTGCTGCAGATTCGTGGTCTTCCCGGACAGCGCGGGGCCGTAGTAGACCACCTTCACGGTGATCTCACGCTCCTGCATGTTGATCTGCACCGATTCACCTCGCAGCGGGACTGTATCCCCATCGGCAGGACGCGGAGAAACGTGAAGCCGGTCACGCTGACGGTGCCGCAGTGGCGCGTTTCAGTCGGAGCGGAATCGCTCCAGCAGGGCGCGAGCCGCGGCGGCCGGCGTGGTCTTCCGCGATGCGACCGCCTGTTCGAGGCCGGCGATGGCCTCGGCGACGGCCGGGTGGGAGCGGAAACCCTGCAGCAGGCCCTCTTCCACCAGGCTCCACATCCACGCGCGGGCCTGGTCTCGGCGTCGCGCCAGGCGCTCGCCGCTGGCCTCGAGAGCCATGCGGTGGGCGCACACCGTCTCCCACACTTCGCCGATGCCGGTGCCGAATACGGAGCTCGTCAGCAGCACTTGTGGCGACCAGTTCGGGGATGCCGGACGCAGCAGCGAGAGCGCCTGGCGATGCTGCAGGCTTGCCCGCTCGGCAGCGGCCTTCTGGTCGCCGTCGGCCTTGTTGACCACCAGCGCATCGGCCAGCTCGAGCACGCCCTTCTTGATTCCCTGCAGGTCGTCGCCGGCGCCGGGTTGGATCAGGACCAGAAAGAAATCGACCATCGACGCGACGGTTACCTCCGACTGGCCGATGCCGACGGTCTCGATCAGTACCACGTCGAAGCCCGCGGCCTCGCAGAGCAGCATCGCCTCGCGCGTGCGCTGGGCCACGCCACCGAGCGAGCCGCCGGAGGGCGAGGGCCGAATGTAGGCGTGCTCGTGTTGGGAGAGCCTCTCCATGCGCGTCTTGTCACCGAGGATGCTGCCGCCGCTGACGGGGCTGCTGGGATCGACGGCGAGTACGGCGATTCGCTTGCCTTGCTCGATGAGCTGTAGTCCGAGCGCTTCGATGAAAGTGCTCTTGCCGACGCCCGGGGGGCCCGTGACGCCGACCCGCTGCGCCGTGCCGGTATCGGGCACCAGGGCGTCGAGCACCTGTTGACCGAGGGCCGCCTGGTCGCTCCGGGTGCTCTCCAGCAGCGTGATGGCGCGGGCCAGCGCGCGGCGGTCGCCGCTGCGGATCTCGTCGCGCCAGGCCTCCGCCGACTGGGCTCGTCTACTCATCCGAGCTGGGCGCGCAGCACCTGCAGCACTTCGCGTGCAGCCTTCGGAATCGCCGTGCCGGGCCCGAAGATCGCCGCTGCGCCGTGCTCGCGCAGGTGCGCGTAATCCTTCGGCGGAATGATTCCGCCCACCACGATCGCGATGTTGTCGCCGCCCTGCTGCTGCAACTCCCGGGCGAGTTCCGGGACCAGGGTCTTGTGTCCAGCTGCTTGGCTCGACACGCCGATGGCGTGGACGTCGTTCTCGATCGCCTGGCGTGCGGCCTCGGCCGGCACCTGGAAGAGCGGTCCGACGTCGATGTCGAAACCCAGGTCCGCGAAGGCCGTGGCAATCACCTTCATGCCGCGGTCGTGCCCGTCCTGGCCCAACTTCACCACGAGCATGCGCGGGCGGCGCCCGGCGGCCTCGGCGAACTCCTGCACCTCGCGCACCACCGAATCGTACTCCTCGTCGCCCTGGTAGACGCCGCGGTAGACGCCCGAGACGGTGTGAACGTCGGCCCGGTAGCGGGTGTACTTCTTCTCGAGCGCTTCGGAGATCTCGCCCACGGTGGCGCGGGCGCGGGCCGCGTCGACGGCGGCCGCGAGCAGATTGCCCTCCCCGCTGCTGGCGAGCTCGGTGAGCTGGTTCAGCGCCGCATCCACCGCCGCTGAATCGCGTGTGGCGCGAATTTCGTCGAGCCGCTTCATCTGGGCGGTTCGCACGGCCTGATTGTCGATGTCGAGCACTTCGATCTCGGGCTCTTTTTCCAGGCGATACTTGTTGACGCCCACGATCACATCGTCGCCACGGTCGATCCGGGCCTGGCGTCGCGCCGCGCACTCCTCGATGCGCAGCTTCGGCATGCCCTGCACGATGGCCTTGGTCATGCCGCCCATCTCTTCGACTTCCTGGATGACCTTGCGCGCCGCGTCCGCCACGCTGTGGGTGAGCGATTCCATGAAGTAGGAGCCGCCCCAGGGGTCTACCACGTGCGGGATGCCCGTCTCCTCCTGGAGGATGAGCTGCGTGTTTCGCGCCACCCGCGCCGTGGCGTCGGTGGGCAGGCCCAGAGCCTCATCGTAGGCGTTGGTGTGCAGCGACTGCGTGCCGCCGAAGACCGCGGCCATGGCCTCCACGGTCGTGCGGATCACGTTGTTCATGGGGTCCTGCTCGGTGAGGCTCGCGCCAGAGGTCTGGCAGTGGGTGCGCAGCATCGAGGATTTCGGGTTCTTGGGCTCGAAGGGCTGGAGCAGCTCGCACCAGAGCAGCCGGGCGGCTCGCATCTTCGCGATCTCGAGAAAGAAGTTCATCCCAATCGCCCAGAAGAATGAGAGGCGAGGCGCGAACTCGTCGATCGAAAGCCCCTTGGAGAGCGCCGCGCGCACGTAGTCGACGCCATTGGCCAGCGTGAAGGCCAGCTCGATGACCGTCGTCGCGCCGGCTTCCTGCATGTGGTAGCCGCTGATCGAGATCGAGTTGAACTTCGGCATCTTCTGCGAGGCGAACTCGATGATGTCCGCCACGATCCGCATGCTCGGTTCCGGCGGATAGATGTAGGTGTTCCGGACCATGAACTCCTTGAGGATGTCGTTCTGGATGGTGCCGGCGAGCTTTTCGGTGGGAACCCCCTGCTCTTCGCCGGCCACGATGAAGCAGGCCAGCACCGGCAGCACCGCGCCGTTCATGGTCATCGACACGGTGACCTGGTCGAGGGGAATGTCCTTGAAGAGCACCTTCATGTCTTCGACGGAATCGATGGCGACGCCCGCCTTGCCGACATCGCCGGTGACGCGCGGGTGGTCGGAGTCGTAGCCGCGGTGGGTGGCCAGGTCGAAAGCCACCGAGAGCCCCTGCTGGCCAGCCGCCAGGTTGCGCCGGTAGAAGGCGTTCGACTCCTCGGCGGTGGAGAAGCCGGCGTACTGGCGCACCGTCCACGGGCGGTTCGCGTACATGGTGGCGCGGGGGCCGCGCAGGTAGGGGGCATCCCCCGGCAGCGTGTCGCTCCACTCGAGAGATTCGAGGTCGGCGGCGGTGTAGAGCGGCTTGACGTCGATGCCGTCCGGCGTCGTCCAGACGAGGTCGTCCGGGGAGCTCCCCCGCAGCTCCTTGCTGGCCAGCTCCTGCCAGCGCCCGAGGTCGGCGTGACGCTTGGAATCGGTACTCATCCGGGGTGTCTCCTCTGGCCTCGGACCCGGGCGCGCGGGTGTCCGGCTTGGGGGGTCTACGATATCGAACTGGCTCGGACTCACATCGAGCGGCGGTAGCGACCGCCGACATCGAAGAGCGCATCGCTGATCTGCCCGAGGCTCGCCACTTTCACCGTCTCCATCAGCTCCGAAAAGACGTTTCCGCCGCGGCGAGCTTCGTCCTGGAGGCGTCGCAAGGCAGCCGGTGCGGCCGCCGCGTGACGCGCGTGGAAAGCGGTCAGGTTCTCGACCTGCTGTGTTTTCTCTGCGTCGCTGGAGCGTATCAGCTCGCGCTCCGTCGTGGTGTCCGAGGGGGTCTGCGGATTTTCGAAGGTATTGACGCCGACCACCGGCAACTCACCCGAATGCTTGAGCGACTCGAAGTGCAGGCTCTCGTCCTGGATCTTGCCGCGCTGGTAATGGGTCTCCATGGCCCCGAGCACACCGCCACGCTCGGAGAGGCGCTCGAACTCCCGCAGCACGGCGGCCTCGACCTGATCCGTCAGCCGCTCGATGGCGTAGGAGCCCTGGAGCGAGTTCTGGCTTTGGGTGAGACCGAACTCGCGCTGGATGATCAGCTGGATGGCCAAGGCTCGGCGCACCGACTCCTCGGTGGGGGTCGTCACCGCCTCGTCGTAGGCGTTGGTGTGGAGGCTGTTGCAGGCGTCCTCGATTGCCGTGAGGGCCTGGAGCGTTGTGCGGATGTCGTTGAACGCCATCTCCTGGGCATGCAACGAGCGTCCCGAAGTCTGCACGTGATACTTGAGCTTCTGGCTGCGCTCGGACGCCGCGTAGACCTCGCGCATGGCCAACGCCCAGATGCGCCGGGCCACGCGCCCGATCACCGCGTACTCCGCATCCAGGCCGTTGCTGAAGAAGAACGAGAAGTTCGGCGCGAACGCGTCCACGTCCATGCCCCGCGCTCGGTAGTACTCGACGTAGGTGAAGGCGTTGGCCAGCGTGAAGGCGAGCTGCGTGATCGGGTTCGCTCCGGCCTCGGCGATGTGATAGCCGGAGATGGAGACCGAGTAGAAGTTGCGCACGTCGTTGGCAATGAACCACTCCTGGATGTCGCCCATGACGCGCAACGAGAACTCCGTCGAGAAGATGCAGGTGTTCTGGGCCTGATCCTCCTTCAGGATGTCGGCCTGGACGGTGCCGCGAACCTTGCGCAGCACGTCGGCACGAATCCGCCCGTAGATCTCCGGATCGACGACGGCAGCGCCGGGAATGCCGAGCAGGCCGAGCCCAAAGCCGTCGTGGCCTTCTGGAAGCGGCCCGGCGTAGCGCGGTGCGCCGGGTCCCAGATGCTGGGCGCGCACGGCCTCGAGCCCTCCGGTCTCCTTCAGGTGGCGTTCGATCTGCTGGTCGATGGCGGCATTGAGGAAGAAGGCGAGGACCGTCGGCGCCGGCCCGTTGATCGTCATCGAGACGGAGGTGGTCGGGTCGCACAGATCGAAGCCCGAGTAGAGCTTCTTGGCATCGTCGACGGTGCAGACGGAGACGCCCGAGTTGCCGACCTTGCCCCAGATGTCGAGGCGCTCGCCCGGGTCGCGACCGTAGAGCGTGACCGAGTCGAAGGCCGTCGAGAGCCGTGCCGCGGGCTGACCGCGACCGATCAGCTGGAAACGTCGGTTGGTGCGCTCGGGGGTGCCCTCGCCGGCGAACATGCGCGCCGGATCCTCTTCCTCCCGGCGGAACGGAAACACTCCGGCTGTGAAGGGGAAGTGTCCTGGGAGATTCTCTTCCCGCAGGTAATGGGTGAGCTCGCCCCAGGCCTCGCGGCGCGGCACCGCCACCTTCGCGAGCCGCGTCCCGGCTAGCGTTTCGCTGTGATTCTCCACCTGGATGTCGCGGTCGCGTACGCGGTAGCTCTGCGCGTCGTCGGCGTAGGCCGCGGCGCGCTCGGGCCAGGCCGTCAGTGCCTCTCGCAGCTCGGGATCGAGCTCGGCCATGAGAGCCTCGTGCCGTGCCCGCAGCGCCGCGAGCGCGGATTCGTCGCCGCCGAGGGCCTGCATGGCGCGGCGCAGACCCTCGATGTCCGCGGCGCGTTGCGCCAGCTCGCGCGTACTCGCGTGCCAGTCGCGCACCGTCTCGGCGATCTCCGCCAGATAACGGGAGCGCTCGCCGGGCACGAGGCCCTGCGCGCTCGCGGCGGGTGCCTCGGCCAGTGCATCGCCGCCGCCCATCAGACGCTCGCGCAGCGCAACATACAGTCGATCGGTCCCGGGATCGTCCCAGCGGCTCGCGGTCGTGGCGAATACGGGCGTCTCCTCGTCCGGCAACGCCGAGGCCCCCCGATTGCGCCGCCACTGCTTGCGCACATCGCGCAGAGCGTCGTCGGCCCCGCGTCGGTCGGCCTTGTTGAGCACGACGATGTCGGCCAGATCGAGCATGTCGATCTTCTCGAGCTGCGAGGGCGCGCCGTACTCGGGGGTCATCACGTAGAGCGAGTGGTCGACCCGGTCGACCACCTCCGAGTCGCTCTGCCCGATGCCCGCCGTTTCGATCCATATCAGGTCGAAGCTCGCCGCCTGCACGACTCGCACTGCATCCACGATCGCGCCCGAGAGCGCCCGATTGGCCTGCCGCGTGGCAAGCGAGTGCACGAAGACATTGTCGCCGTGGATCGCATTCATGCGGATGCGATCGCCGAGCAGAGCGCCACCGGAACGGCGGCGCGTGGGATCGACCAACAGCAGTGCGATACTGCACTCGGGAAATTCGTGCCGGAAGCGCCGCAGCAGCTCGTCGACGACGCTCGACTTACCGGCGCCGCCGGTGCCGGTGAAGCCGACGACCGGAGCGGGTGCTGTCCCGCGCATGGCGCCCAGTCGTTCGCGCACCGCGAGCGCCTCCGGCTCGCTGCCGTGCTCCTCGAGCCAGGTGATGATGCGGCCGATCGCGCCGGGCCGGCCGGCCGCGAGCTCCTCCACTGCCGTGCCGAGCGGGGGGCGTGCATCGACGGCGCAGTCCTCGACGATCGTGCGAATCATGCCCTCGAGGCCGAGCTTCCGGCCGGCTTCGGAGCCGAAGATACGGGCTACCCCGCGAGCCTCGAGCTCCCGCGCCTCGTCGTCGGTGATCGTGCCGCCTCCTCCGCCATAGACGCGCACGTGGCCCGCGCCGCGCTCGCGCAGCTGCTCCACTAGGTAGGTGAAGAACTCCAGGTGACCGCCCTGATAGGACGAGATGGCCACCGCATCCGCGTCCTCTTGCACGGCCGCGGTGGCGATTTCCGCCACGGAACGGTCGTGGCCCAGGTGCACGACTTCCGCGCCCTGGGCCTGGAGAACACGTCGCACGATGTTGATGGCGGCGTCGTGACCGTCGAAGAGCGATCCCGCGGTGACGACCCGAAGCCGGCGGCCGGGCGCCTCGTGAGCGGCGATGTGGAGGGCCTCGCTCATGCCGCGCCCCGACCCGCGCTGTCTCGCACGCGCTCGCGCACGCTCGTCTGGTAGCGGGAGATCTCGTCGCGCAGCGAGCACAGCTCACGGATGCGCGCATCCAGATCCTCGAGCCGCTGGCCGAGGACCGCATCGAGATGCTGGAGCATGGCGTGGGTGGAGCCGCCGATGGAGTAGACGGCGTTCAGCTCCTTGATCTCCGCCAGCGAGAGCCCCATGGCTTTGAGCCGCTGGATGAAACGCAGGCGCTCGACCTCATCGTCGCCGTAGACCCTGCGCCCGCCCGCCCGGCGGCGCACGCCCGGAAGCAGGCCCAGCTCCTCGTAGTAGCGCAGCGTCCGCGCCGAGAGGCCGGTCAGCTGACGCACCTCGGTGATGCTGCGCAGCTCCTCGGCAGCCGTTGTTTGCCAGTTCACGTAAACTGGCTAGCACAGGCTTCCTCGGGACGCCACGCGGGGTACGCTCCGGGCCGCATGGGCCCCACCGCCAGCGAACTGCCCCTCTCGATTCGCGACGTCGACACGGTGAAGGCCGTGGTGGCGACCTGTGGCGCGGCGCTGCTGGCCGGCCGGGCCCTGGCCCCGCACTGGGAAGGGATTCCCGCTGCCTGGCGACGAGGCTGGGATATCGCCCTCGCCTGCCTGGGGCTCCTGGCAGCCTTTTGCTGGTCGAACCTCGGCCAGTTCAATTTTCCGGGGTTCGGCCACCCTTCGGAGACCTTTCACTACTACCTCGGCGCCAAGTATTTCCCCGAGCTGGGCTACACGCGGCTCTACGAATGCGTGGCGCTGGCCGACTCGCGGGTGGCCGGGGGGGCCGCGCGCAGCGCCGGACGCCGGCTGCGGAACCTGGAGACGAACGTCGTGGAGTCGGCGGACGCGGTGCTGGAGGCTCCGGACCGCTGCACGCAGCACTTCAGCGCCGAGCGTTGGCGCGCATTCCAGGCAGATCTGAGCTGGTTTCGGGATCGCCCCAATCCGAGGCGCTGGCGCGTGCTGCAGCTCGATCACGGCTACAACGCGACGCCGGTCTGGGGACTCTTCGGAGGGGCTCTCGCCGCGGGAGCACCCGCTAGCGATCGGAAGATCCTGACCCTGCGCTTGATCGATCCCGTTCTGCTGCTGCTGGCCTTCGGCTGCGTCTGGCGCTCTTTTGGCTGGCGCACGCTGTGTGTCGCCCTGCTCTTCTTCGGCACTCACTATCCCGCGCAGTACGGCTGGATCGGCGGTAGCTACCTGCGGCAGCTGGAACTCGCGGCGTTGTTGGTGGGGATCTGTGCGCTGAGGAGCGGCTGGGGCGTCGTGGCCGGGGCGCTCGTCTCGCTGGCTGCGCTGGTGCGCATCCACCCGGCGTTCCTGGTGCTGGGGCCGGCGTTTCAGGTGCTGGGGGCGAGCCTGCGCGAGCGGCGGTTGCTGATCCTGCCACTGCAGCGCCGCCTGCTGGCGGGCGGCCTGCTAGGCGCCGCAGTGCTGCTGGTGGCGGCCGCGACGCTCAACGGTGGTTTCGCCGCCTGGCAAGAATTCACGAACAACAGTCGCGTGCTGCTCGACACGCCGCTGCGCAATCACATGGGGCTGGCCACCGTGCTGGCCTGGGACCCCGAACAGACGGCGGATAAGCTCGCCGATCGCAGCCTCGAGGATCCATACCTGCCGTGGAAGCGGGCGCGCCGCGCGACGTTCGAGGCCCGGCGACCGCTCTTCGTGGCCCTCGTCGCCGCGGCGCTTGCCCTGTTCGCCTGGGCCGTGCAGCGCCAGCCTCTGTGGGTGGCGGTCGTGCTCGGGGCAGGACTGATTCCCGTCGCCACCGAGCTCACCTGCTACTACTCGGCCCTGCTGGTGGTTTATGCACTGCTCTGGGAGCGCGCGCCCTGGGTCGGCGCCGGCCTCGTCGGGCTCGCCGCCGCTGGCTGGGCGAGTGTCGAGCTCTTCCACTTCTTCGATCCGATCTTCACATGGCTGAGCCTCGTGACGGTGGTCTACGCACTGACCGTCTACGCCGTTCTCGGCGTCGCGGCCACTCGTTACGACGATCCCGCCGCCTGAGGCTCCGCCATGCGCGTGCGCCACCAGACCAAGGTCTCCGCCAGGCCCTGCTCAATTCCGTGAGCGGCACGCCAGCCGAGCGCTGCTGCTACGCGCGTCACATCCGCGGTAGCCGAACGCATGTCGCCGGGGCGGGCCGACTCGAACCGCAATTCGGCGCCCTGCCCGGCGAGCCGCGCGATGGTCTGGGCGAGATGTGCGATCTCGGTTCTCGAGCCCGTGCCGACGTTGAGGACACCGGTCGCGTCGCGGTGCGCAGCCTGGAACACCGCCTCGGCCACGTCGGCAACGTGGACGAAGTCCCGCGACTGACGTCCGTCGCCAAACACGCTGAGCGCCTCGCCTGCCAGCGCGGCGCGCATGAAGTTCGGCACCGCCGCCGCATAGCCCGCGCCGGCGCGCTGACGCGGGCCATAGACGTTGAAGAAGCGCAGCGCCAGCGAGGCGAGATCGGCCTCGGCCAGCAACCGCTCGCCCTCGAGCTTCGACTCCGCGTAGGGGCTCTTCGGCCCAGGCGTAGCGGTCTCACGCAGGGGATCCTCTTCGCCCTCGGCGTACACCGAGCAGGAGGAGGCGAACACGAGCTTGTGCACGCCGTGGCGCAGGCAGGCTGCGATGATGTCGCGGGTTCCGGCGATGTTGGTCCGCTCGCACTCTTCACGCCGCTCGAAGCTGGCGGGTACCGAGACGAAAGCCGCCAGGTGAGCCACCGCTGCACAGCCCGCGACGGCGGCCTCGACCACGCCCGGGTCCGCGATGTCGCCCTCGATCAGCTCCCAGCTCGGATCGCAGTGCTCGCGCCGACCGGTCGAGAGGTCGTCGAGCACGCGCACCGCGTGGCCGCCGGCGGCGAAGCGCGCGCCAACGGCGGAGCCGATGAAGCCCGCCCCGCCGGTTACCAGGACCCGCTGTTCGCTCACGCCGGACAACGCCTCAGACCGGGGTTACGCTGCGGCGCTTGTCGGGCATCGCATCGCGGCGCTCGTCGGCGGCGGCGAAGCGCGCCGCCAGCTCCTCGCGCAGCTGCTCGGCCGCCACGATCGCGTCCACGACGAGCTCGCTGCCGAGCCGCTCGATGTCGATGTCGGCGCGGTACTCCTCTCGGAGCTTCGCCTCTTCGGCGGCCCGCGCGTCGGGGCCGAGTGCCTCGAGCTTGTTGAAATAGACGGCGTTGACCGCAGCGTCCGGCCCCATCACTGCGATCATCGCTCCCGGCAGCGCAAGCGTCGCCTCGGGCTCGAAGCCCGGGCCGCTCATGGCGTAGAGCCCGGCGCCGTAGGCCTTCCGGATCACCACGCAGATGCGCGGCACCGTGGCTTCCGACACCGCCATCACCATCTTGGCCCCGGCGCGGATGATGCCCTGGCGCTCCACCTGCCTGCCCACCATGAAGCCCGGCACATCGGCGAGAAAAAGCAGCGGGATGCCGAATGCATCGCAGAGCCAGATGAAGCGCGCGGCCTTGTCTGCGGAGTCGACGAAGAGCACGCCGCCCTTCACCTTGGGCTGGCTCGCGACGACGCCCACCACTCGGCCCTCGATGCGCGCCAGACCCGTCAGCAATTCACCAGCGAAGCGTTTCTTGATCTCGAAGAACGAGCCCGCATCGACCACGCGCTCGACGACCCGATGCATGTCGAAGGGCTTGTTCTCCTCCGCCGGAATCTGCGCCTGCAGGTCGGCCGGGCTCTCGGCGGGGGGGGCAGGGGCTGCGTAGGGCGGCGCCTCATCAAAGTTCGACGGGAAGTAGGCGAGATAGGTGCGGGCTGCAGCGATCGCCTCATCCTCGTTGGCGGCCAGCAGGTCGCCAACACCCGACACGCTGCAGTGCATCTCGGCACCGCCCATTTCCTCGAGAGTCGTCTTCTGTCCGATCACCATCTCGGTCATTCGCGGCGACCCGAGGTACATGCTGGCGTTGCCGTCGACCATGAAGATCACGTCGCAAAAAGCGGGGATGTAGGCGCCGCCTGCCGCCGACGGCCCGAAGAGCAGACAGACCTGGGGGACCATGCCCGAGAGCCGACACTGGTTGTGGAAGATGCGCCCCGCGCCGCGGCGTCCCGGAAACATCTGGATCTGATCGGTGATGCGTGCCCCGGCGGAATCCACCAGATAGACCAGCGGCACTCGCAAGCGTTCGGCGCGCTCCTGGATGCGCAGGATCTTCTCCACCGTGCGCGCGCCCCAGGACCCCGCCTTCACCGTCGAGTCGTTTGCCATCACGCAGATGCGGCGGCCCTCGATGCTCCCCATTCCGGTCACCACGCCGTCTGCCGGGAGGTCGCCGGCGAGGCTGTTGGCGAACGCGCCATCCTCGACGAACGAGTCCGCATCGAGCAGGCGCGCCAGCCGCTCGCGGCAGAAGAGTTTGCCTTGCTGCGCGGCCTTCTGGTGATACTTCTCGGCCCCACCCTCGCGAATGCGCGCGAGCCTCACTCCGACATCTTCGTCTTGCTTCACGCCTGCTCCTGCTTCTCGCGCTGGCGCCGCACCCCCAGCGGAGTCCTCACGAGTAGCCTAGCGACTTCAGCCGATTTGGACGCTTCTGCCACTTGGGCTCGATCTTCACCCAGAGCGCCAGGTGGACTCTCGTGTCGAGCAGCTGCTCGATCTCGTGGCGCGCACGGGTGCCGATTCGCTTGATCACCGAGCCTCCCTTGCCGATTACGATCGGTTTCTGCGACTCGCGCTCCAGCACCAGGTTGGCCCGGATGCGAGTGATCGCCGGATCCTTCTCGTCGAACTCGATCACCTCGACCGCCAGCGAGTACGGCAACTCCTGCGCGAGCTCTTCGAACGCCGCCTCCCGCACGAGCTCCGCCGCCAGAAAACGCACCGGCCGGTCGCTGAGCTGGTCCTCGGGGTAGAGCGCCGCCGCTTCCGGAAGCGCGGCGACGAGTGCAGTGACCAGCGCCTCGACGCCCTCCCCCGTGCGGGCAGAAATTCGATGCCAGGCGGTTGGCCCGCCTGCGCCCTCCGGTGGCCAGGTGGTTTCGGAGGCGCGGGGCAGGTCGCTCTTCGTGAGCGCCGCGATGACCGGCGTGCCGTGCGCCACGAACCGTTCGACGAGGCCGGCGTGCGCCGCATCCCAATCGCTGCGGGGGTCGACCAGCAACAGAGCGGCGTCGCAGTCGCAGACGGCCTCCTCGACCTGCTCGTTGAGCGCCACGTTGAGCGCCCGCTCGCCCGCGTGCATCCCCGGTGTGTCGAGCAGCAAGAGCTGCGCGTCGGGTCGTGTCAGGATGCCCAGGATGCGGCTGCGGGTCGTCTGGGGCTTGGCCGTCACGATCGCCAGCTTTTCGCCGAGCAGGCGATTGAGCAGCGTCGATTTGCCCGCGTTCGGTCGCCCCAGAATGGCGACGAGCCCGGAGCGGTGCGCGGGCTCAGTCATCGGCAGACTCTGCAGCCCGCAGCGCCTCGTGCGCGGCCTCTCGCTCGGCCACGCGCTTGGAGCGCCCGACCCCGGTGCCCCAGACACGGCCTGCGAGCGTCACGGCGACGGTAAAGCGACGCTCGTCGGCTTGCACGCCGGTGTCCCCGCGCGTCTCGTAGCGCGGGTACTCCTGTGACGTGGCGTTGGCCCACTCTTGAAACTGCGTCTTCGGATCCTTCTGCGGTCCCTCGCGCAGGGCGTCCCCGAAGAGGTGTTTGGTCAGAGCACGCACCGGCGCCAGCCCCCCGTCGAGGTAGAGTGCACCGAGGACGGCCTCGAAGCAGTCCGCCAGGATGGAGTCCTTCTCCGCCCCTCCGCCGCGCTGCTCGCTGCGCCCCAGCCGGATGAAGGCACCGAGGTCGAGTGTGCGCGCGCGCTCCGCCAGCGCATCCTTCTTCACCAGTGCCGCACGCGCGCGGGAGAGTGTGCCCTCGTCCCAGTCCGGATGCGCCTCGTAGAGCAGCTCCGCCACCACCAGATCGAGCACGGCGTCCCCGAGAAACTCGAGCCGCTCGTTGCCACGGCCCTCGCCGATCTCGCCGGCGAGGGACGCGTGAACGAGCGCCGTGTCGAGCAGGCCCGCATCGGCGAAGCGGTGACCGAGCCGCTGCAGCAGCGCGTCCAGATCGCTCATAAGGTCGCTCTGGCGATCCAGCCGCCGCCCAGGACGACGTCGCCGTGATCGAAAACCGCCGCCTGGCCCGGCGCCACGGCGGCGACCGGCTCGGAGAACTCGACCCGCGCGCGCCCGTTACTCCCGGGCACCACCCGCGCATCGGTGCCGCCGTCGCGATAGCGGATGCGCACCCGGCAAGGCACCGGCTGAGTCGGGATCTCGCCCGCGATCCAGTTCACGCCCTCGAGCTCCGCGCCGCTGGAGAGCAGCGCTGCACGCTCTCCCACCACCACCCGGTTGTGCTCCGCATCGATGCGTGTGACGTAGATGCGGTCGCCCGTGGCGACACCGATGCCGCGGCGTTGCCCCACGGTGAAGCGGTGCACACCGGCGTGGCGCCCCACCCGCCTGCCCTGCGTGTCGACGATGTCGCCCTCGCCCGGCAGCCGGTCGGGGCGGATGCGTTCGACCGCCGCCGCGTAGTCGCCATCCGGCACGAAGCAGATCTCCTGGCTCTCGGGTTTCTCCGCGGTGAAGAGACGCAGGCGCCGTGCCTCGTCGCGTACCGCCGCCTTGGTGTGTCCCCCGAGTGGAAAGTCGACTGCCGCCAGCTGCTCCTGGGTGAGTTCGAAGAGGAAGTAAGTCTGGTCTTTGTCGCGATCCAACGCGCGGCGCAGGCGGTAACGCCCGGACGCCGCATCGCGATCGACCCGGGCGTAGTGGCCCGACACGACGCGCTCCGCGCCGAAGACCCGTGCACGCTCCAGCAGGTATTCGAACTTGAAGCGCGAATTGCAGCTCACGCAGGGGATCGGCGTGCGCCCGGCCAGGTAGGCGTCGGCGAAGGCTTGCTTGATCTCTCGGTCGAAGCGCTTCTTGTAATTGGCCACGAAGAAGCGAATGCCCAGACGCTCGGCCACGCGACGCGCATCGTCGGCATCGGCCAGGGAGCAGCAGCGCGACGCGCTGCCGGCTAGCTGCAAGGTGACGCCGATCGCTTCGTGACCGGCCTCGACCACCAGCGCCGCGGCTACCGAAGAGTCGACACCACCGGACATGGCGACGACCACGCGCTCGCTCGTCCCCATCAGACGTCTCCGGCGCTGCGCGCACGCGCCACCAGATCCGGCAGCCGCGAGAGCACGAAATCGATCTGCTCGGCATCGACGCCGGCTCCCACCGAGAAGCGCAGCGATCCGCGAGCCTGCTCCGGCGTGCGTCCCATCGCGAGCAGCACGGGCGACGCCTCGATGGAGCCCGACGCACAGGCCGCTCCCGCGGAAGCCGACACCCCCTCGAGATCGAGTGCCTGGAGCAGCAGCTCGCCCGCGGTGTTCTCGAACTCGAGGTTCAACGTGTTTGGCAGGACGGCCTCCGGGTGGGCATTGCGGCGCACCCGGGGAACCTTGGCCCGAATGCCCTCCCACAGCTGGTCGCGTCGCGCGGCATACTGCTGCGCCCGCTGTGGCAACTCCGCGCGCGCCAGCTCACAAGCGACGCCGAGTCCGACGATGCCGGCCACATTCTCGGTGCCACCGCGGCGGCGCTGCTCCTGGGGCCCCCCGTGCATG
The DNA here is from genome assembly GCA_019310965.1 of Deltaproteobacteria bacterium. GTDB lineage: Bacteria > Myxococcota_A > UBA9160 > UBA9160 > SMWR01. Next base: position 13,336 of record JAFDDG010000015.1, on the reverse strand, counting down.
CGTGGCTCGAACTCGAGTCCCCCGCGAACCACGAGTGCGCCGATGCCTTTCGGTCCGCCGAGCTTGTGCGCCGAGAGCGACAGCAGCTGCGCCGGCACCAGCGACAGGTCCACCGGCAGCTTGCCAATCCTCTGAGTGGCATCGCTGTGAAGCAGGATGCCGCGCTCGCTGGTGAATTGCGCCACCGCCTCGACGGGCTGCAGCGCGCCGGTTTCGTTGTTCGCCCAGATGAGCGAGACCAGCGCCGTGTCGGGCTCGCACGCCGCCGCCACGTCTGCGGCGTCGACGCGACCGTCCGCATCCACCGCCACCCGGCTGACTCGCCAGCCCCTCGCCTCGAGCGCCTCCAGCGACGCCTCGACAGAGGGGTGCTCGACGGCGCTCGACACCACGTGGGTGGGCGCACGTCCGGCCAGCACACCGAGCAACGCCGTGTTGTTTGCCTCGGTCGCACCCGCCGTGAAGACGACCTCGCCCACCGCGCAGCCGAGCAGATCGGCCACCTGTGTGCGCGCGCGCTCGACCGCCGCGCGGGCCGCAGCCCCTTCTGCGTGGGTGCTCGACGGGTTGCCCCAACTCTCCCGCAAGACCCGGGTCATGGCGTCCACCACCTCTTGTCGGGGCGGAGTCGTCGCGTTGTGGTCGAGGTAGACGCGCACGGCTCAGTCTCGCGAACGCGGCGGCACCTTGGCCAGCAGCTGCGCCAGCGTCGCGCCGTCCGACGCCTTGCGCTCGCCCTCGGCGAGTTCGGACAGAAGGGATTCGACCGCGCGGGTCACATCCGCGTCCCCAGCCATCGGCTTGCGTTCGCCGCGCAGGGCGGCCAGCACGTCGGTGGCCTGGATCGAGTCGGCCGGCCGGCCGAGCTGCCAGCCGCCATCGCGTTCCTCGCTGGCGATCCCCGTGACGATGCGCGCTGCCTCCAGCGGAACCAGCACAGCGCGCACCGTGCGCACCGGCACGTGCATCGCCTCGGAGAGAGCGTCGTCCGTCCACGGGTCGGCGCCGTCGCGAAAGGTCCGCGCGATCGCGAGCACGATGCGCAGACCGACGGCTTCGCGCTCGGCGGAGCCGGCGCGTTCGCCGCGCACCTCGTGCACGTAGAGATCGAGGTTCTGATAGGCAAACGCGATTTCCGCACCGAAGAGCACGATGGCCCAGAAGAAGTAGACCCAGACGAAGAAGAGCGGCAGCTGCGCAAATCCGCCGTACAGGGCATCGGCCCGAGCGAAGCCCACGCTCAGGCCCACATAGCCCGCGAGCGCCGCATTCACACTGACCGCGGTGAAGATGCCGCCCAGCAGCGCGGAGAAGGCTCGAACGCTCGTATTGGGCAGGAACCAGTAGAGGAAGCTGAAGGCGCCGGCGAGCACCAGCGTGGGCACCTGACTGAGGCCCAGAGCGAAACTCGCCTCGAAGCCTGGAATCTGCGTCAGCCTCTCGATCACCCACTGGCTCTTCACCGTCGTGGCCATCGACAGCGCCACGCCGAGCAGCAGCGGCCCCACGATCAAGACGGCAAGGTAGTCGGGAAAACGCCGAGCCCAGGAGCGCTGCTGCTTGACGCCCCAGATGTGGTTCACCGCCCGCTCGATGTTGCTGATTCCCAACACGGTCGTCAGGAAGAGCGTGACGGCGCCGAAGCTGCCGAGTGCCCGGATGTTGGCGTTCGCTAGGAACCCTTCGACCTTCTCGGCAACCTCCGGGAAAGCACCGCGGATCTGGTCGAGGGCCGTGCCCACGACGTCCTCGGTCACGCCCAACGCCGTGGTCACGGAGCTCACGATGGCCAGCAGCGGTACGATCGAGAGCACCGTGAAGTAGGTGAGCGCGCTGGCGCGCAGCAAGAGGTGGTCGCGAACGAAGCCCTCCCCCACCATGAGCGCGAACTGCAGGAAGCGCACTCCGCGGGTCGTCCACGTGGAGGGCTCGAGCTCCTGCACCCACAGCCCATCGCTGAGGTAGTGCTGGAGCCGGCTCCAGAGCTGCGCCCATGTGCGCGGGTTCACCAACGGTCTCCTCTCCGAGCCCAGTCTAGTGCAGATCCGCGGGTGCCCCGGTGCGCACGCCGGGCCTCGAAGCGCCCGGGGCGACGGGCGATAGGCGCGGCGCCCCGACAGCCGCCTCTTCGCAGCCCGCAACGGCCGTGTCGCGGATCGCGACCCGCCCGGCCAGCCGCGCACGGATCAGCGGACCGATGCCGGAGACTCGCTCGATGTCGCCGACGCTCGCGAAAGGCGCGCGACAGCGCTCCGCCACAATGGCCGCCGCGCGTGCGGGCCCGATGCCCGGGAGCACCTCGAGACTACTCGCCGCCGCGCGATTCAGATCGAGCCGACCGCCGAAGAGCAGCTGCGCGGGCTCGATGGAGGCGAGGCGCTGGCAGCGCGCGGCGCCGGCAGCCTCTGCGTGGCAGCGCGATTCGGGTGTCCGTGCCGGAGCCAGCGCGAAGAGCCACAGCGCGGCGCCCACGGCCAGGGCCGCGTCGGCCCGCCCCAACGGCTAGCACTCCGGCCGCGGCTCGGAGGCCCCCGCCTCGAGGAAGGCGGCGTGCAGGGCTTGCACCGCGGCCTCCGTATGGCTCTCCTCGATCACGACGGAAACCTTGATCTCGCTCGTCGCGATCAGCTGGATGTTGATGCCGTTCTCCGCGAGCACTTGGAACATGCGGCTCGCGACACCGGCATGGTCCTTCATGCCGAGCCCCACGATCGAAACCTTCGCGATACTGTCGTCGCCGTCGACGCTGGCGCCAATGGCGGTCGCCACCTCTTGGACGATGGCCAGAGCCTGGGCGTAGTCGCCCCGCGAGGCGGTGAAGGTGATATCGGTGCTGCCGTCCTGGGAGAGGTTCTGGATGATCATGTCGACCACGATGCCCGCGTCTGACAGCGGAGTGAAGACGTGCGCCGCGACGCCGGGAAGGTCCTTGACACCGCGCAAGCGGATCTTGGCCTCGTCACGGTTGTACGTGACGCCTGAGACGAAAAGACCCTCCATGACCTCCTCCTCCGGCACCACCCAGGTGCCCTCTTCCTGATTGAACGACGAACGGACGTGCAGCGGCACACCGTGTCGCATAGCGAAACGCACCGAGCGAATCTGCAGCACCTTGGCGCCCAGACTCGCCATTTCGATCATCTCGCTGTAGGAGATGCGCTCGAGCTTGCGCGCTTTGGGCACCATGCGCGGATCGCTGGTGAAGACGCCGTCGACGTCCGTGTAGATCTCGCAGACATCGGCGTCGAGCGCCACAGCGATCGCCACCGCCGACGTGTCCGAGCCGCCGCGCCCGAGGGTCGTGATATTGCCGTGGTCGTCGACGCCCTGGAAGCCGGCGATCACCGCGACGGCACCCTCGTCGAGCACCTTGCGCAGGCGCTGGGTGTCGATGCTACTGATGCGCGCCCGGGTGTGTGCCGCGTCCGTACGCATGCCGATCTGCGCGCCGATAAACGAACGCGCCGGATTGCCGAGGCGCTGCATGGCCATGGCGAGCAACGCGACCGTCTTCTGCTCGCCGGTGGAAACCAACACATCGTACTCGCGCGGGTCCGGCTGCTCCCCGCCGAGCTCGCGAGCCAGCGCGACGAGCCCATCGGTTTCGCCCGCCATGGCGGAGACCACGACGGCGACCTGGTTGCCCGCTGCCACGGTCGCGAGCACGCGCTGGGCCACGCTGCGGATGCGCTCGACATCCGCCACGCTGGTTCCACCAAATTTCTGGACGATCAATGCCATGGCTGTCGTACCGACTGGCTCGGGTTCACTCCGCCTTGCTGCCGAGGGCCTGGCGCCAGCCGTCGAGAGCGGCTCGGGAGACAGGCCCCGAGCCCTTTGCGTGTAGCACACGCTCGCTCGGGGCAAGGCCATCGCGTTCGATGCGCAGCTCCAGCCGATCGCTCGGCAGACCCTCGGGCAGGCGGTCCGCCCATTCTACGGCGACGACGGCGTCGGGGCCGAGCAGATCCGGAAAGCCGGTGGCGTCGAGCTCGGCCACGCTCTCGAGGCGGTAGAGATCGACATGCACGAATCGTCGACCGCCCGCCGCCGGATACTCGCAGACGATTACGAAGGTGGGGCTCGTGACCTGGGCCGGGTCGACGCCGAGCCCCTCCGCCAGGCCCTTCACGAAAGCGGTCTTGCCCGCACCGAGCGGACCCTCCAGACCGACCACGAGTCCCGGCGTCGCCGCCTCGGCCAGCCGCCGAGCCGCCGCGTGCGTGGCCTCAGGGCTCGGGGAACGAAACTGCAAGACGCGCTCCCGGTGGCGGCGCCGCGGCTCGGCAACGCAGCAGGTGCCCGCTCTCGGGCAGCATATTCGCCACGTCGCTGGCCAGCAGGCCGGCCGGGCCCAGGCGCTCGCTCAGGCGATCCGCTGCGAAGCCGTGCCAATGAGCCGCCAGCGCCGCGGCCTCGAAGGGTGCGAGGCCCTGCGCCAGCAGACCCGCCACCATACCCAGCAGCACGTCGCCGGTACCGCCGCTGCCGAGCGCGGGCCCGCCCGTGGCATTGACCAGCAGTCGCCCTTCCGGCGACGCGACCAGGCTGGCCGCGCCCTTGAGCAGCACCACGGCACCGCTGCGCTCTGCCAGGCGGCGCGCTGCCAACGGACGATCGCAGTTGACCTGATGCGGCGTCGTTTCCAGCAGTGCTGCAGCTTCTCCCGGGTGCGGCGTCAGCACGCGTTCCACCCCGCCCGTGCGCAGGGCATCGAGGTTGCCGGCAAAGGCGTGCAGTGCGTCGGCATCGAGCGCCAGCGGTGCGTCGATCAGCGGGACCACGCTCCGCACCAGCTTGGCGGTCTCCGCGCCCCGGCCGATTCCCGGGCCGATTCCCACAGCGCTGCGTTCCGCCGCCAGCTCGATGATGCGCTCCTGGGCCCCAGCGGCGAGGCTGCGTTCCGCGGTGTCCGGCAGCGCCACGGTCATGCTCTCTGTGCACTTCACTTCCAGGATCTCGTTGACGCCCGCGGGACAGCCGAGTGTCACCAGGCCGGCGCCGACCCGCGCGGCTCCCGCCGCGGCCAGCGCCGCTGCCCCCGTCTTGCCCTCGGAGCCCGCGACGAGAAGCGCGTGGCCAAAACTTCCCTTGTGACCGTCGGTGGGTCGCGCGGGCAGGTGCGCTCCGGCGGCTGCCGCCGTCCACAGCTCCGCCGAGGCCGCGGCCCCGGGCGCTTGGTCGGCGATCCCGATGCGCGCAACCCGCACGCTGCCGGCATGCGTGCGACCGGGCTCGAGCGCGAGCCCGAGCTTCGGCAGACCGAACGTCACGGTGAATTCCGCGTGTACCGCGACGCCGCGAACCTGGCCGGTGTCGGAGCAGATGCCCGAGGGCACGTCGAGCGCCACCACCCGGGTCCCGTGCTCGCGGGCGGCGTTGATGCGTCGCAGGCTGGCGGCGGCCGTCTCGTCGACGTCGCGCGCCAGGCCCGTGCCGAAGACCGCATCCACGATCGTGTCGGCTCGCGACGCGCGCCAGCGCTCGCCCTCCACTGCAACGCCGAACGCAAGGGCGCGGGCGTGGTTGGCGGCAGCGTCGCCGCGCAGACGCCCGGGCTGCCCGAGCAGCGCCGTTCGCACGCGCACGCCCAGCTGGTGTAGGTGGCGCGCCACCACGAAACCGTCGCCGCCGTTGTTGCCGCTGCCGCAGACCACGAGCACGTCGCGCGCGTCGAGTTCGAGCACGCACTCGGCGGCGGCCCGGCCCGCACTCTCCATCAGCACTTCGCCGGGTACCCCGAGTGTCTCGATGGTGTGGCGATCGAGAGCGCGCATGGCCTCGGCGCCGAGCAGCGGCCAGATGCGAGGGGGGGCCTCGGGAGAACTCATTCCACTCGCTTGCACAGGTCGCGCAGCGCGCGATCGAGGCCGACCAGCAGCGAACGCGAGAGCGCGGCGCGCCCCACGGCCACCCACTCGACCGCGGGGCAGATGACCAGCACCTCGTGGAGGTTGCGGTACGAGAGCCCTCCGCCGATCCCGATCTCGAGCTGCAGCTTGGCGGCGAGCCGCACGGCATCGGAGAGCCGTTCGAGCTCCGGGCCGCGCTCGGAGAGCGGCAGGTCCACGATGCCGCCGGTGTAGAACTCGACAGCCGGGATGTTCTCGGCGTGCACGCGTTTCACGGCATCCAATTCCGGACCGATCGCAGCGCAGGTGGGAATGCCGGCGTCGGCCAGCGCGCGCACCACCGGCTCGATCGGCGCCGCGCGGCCCTGGAGATCCAGCGGCGCTGCCACCGCCCCGGGCTTCAGGCCTTCGCCGGCCAGCACCACCCGATCCGGCCGCCCCTCCAGAGCCACCCGCAGGAGCGTGTTGCTCGGAGGCATGCGCAGCTCGAAGCGCCGCGCGGCGTGGCGCACTTCGGCCACGTCCTCTTCGCAAATCGGCTTCAGGTCTTCGCAGACCGCCAGCCGCACCGTGTCGACACCGGCCAGCTCGGCCAGGGTGGCCGCGGCCGCCAGGTCGATGTCATTCGACCCGGTGACTTCGCGCAACCCCGCCAGGCCGTGGAGCGCCAGCGTAACCCTCCGCATGAATCAGTCCCCTCCGAGGGCGCGCCGCAGCTCGCCCGCCAGCTCGTTCGCCAGCTCGGTGATGCGCCGTTCGTCCTCGCCCTCGACCATCACCCTCGCCTTGGGCTCCGTGCCGCTGTAGCGCACCAGGATGCGGCCGCCGCCGTCGAGCTCCTTTTCGGCGCGTTCGACGGTCTGCATGAAGGCCGGCAGCTCTTCGATGGGCCGCTTCTCGGCGACCTGCACGTTCACCAGCACCTGCGGAAAGCGTTCGAAGCCCGCCACCAGGCTCGACAGCGACTGCTGTTTTCGCCGCATGATGGCGAGTGTCTGGAGCGCGGTTACCAATCCGTCGCCGGTGGTGTTGTGGTCCAGGAAGATCATGTGGCCGGACTGCTCTCCGCCGAGATTGCAGCCGTCGCGACGCATGGCTTCGACGACGTAGCGGTCACCCACCGCCGTACGCTCGAGGCCGAGGCCCATGTTGGCCAGCGCTTTTTCGAGACCGAGGTTGCTCATCAGCGTGCCGACGACCTTGCCCCCGCGAAGCCGCCCGCTCTCGTGCAGATCCCGGGCGAAGAGCGCCAGCAGCTCGTCGCCGTCGACGACGCGCCCCTCTTCGTCGACCAGCACCGCACGGTCCGCGTCGCCGTCGAGGGCGATGCCCACGTCGGCACGAACCTCACGCACTCTCGCCGCGGTGCGATCCGGATGCAGCGAGCCGAAGCCGGCGTTGATATTGCGACCGTCCGGCGAGACGCCCAGGGCGAAGACCTCGGCGCCAAGCTCCTGCAGCACGGTCGGACCCACCTTGTAGGCGGCGCCGTTGGCGCAGTCGAGCACCACCCGCAGCCCCTCGAGGGAGAGGTCGCGCGGAAAGCTCCGCTTGAGGAAGACGGTGTAGCGCCCCTCGGCGTCGTCGATGCGTCGGGCGCTGCCAATTTCGTCCGGCGCGGCGCGCATGTCGCTCAGCTCGCCGCTCGCAATCAAGGCTTCGATCTCTTCCTCCACCGCGTCCGGCAACTTGAAGCCATCGCTGGAGAAGAACTTGATGCCGTTGTCGTGGAATGGGTTGTGGCTTGCGGAGATCATCACCCCCGCGTGGCAGCGCATGTCCTGGGCGAGAAACGCCATGCCCGGTGTCGGCATCGGCCCCACCTGGATCACATCGACGCCCATCGAGCAGATGCCGGCGGCCAGGGCATCCTCGAAGAGGTAGCCGGAGAGCCGCGTGTCCTTGCCGATGATGATTCGCCGCCGCTCGCCGCCCGGCACCCGCAAGACGTGCGCGATCGCCTGGCCCAGAGCCAGCGCCACCTCGGCGGTCATCGGGTGGACGTTGGCGATGCCCCGAACGCCGTCGGTGCCAAAGAGCTTCTCGCCGCGGCTCATCCCGCCCTCGGGCGCTTCGGGGGACTGCCGGCCGTCTCATCCGGTGGCGCCAGTGGGAGGATCGGCACCTTCACGGTGATGGTCTGCTCCTCTTCGAGCCAGACGTGCTCGCTCCCGATCGAGAGCGTCACGTCGCGCTCGGCCGTTTCCTGGAGCTGGGAGACATCGATGGTTTCGGTCACGACTTCCTTCAGGGCCAACACGCGACTGCGCGCGCCCGTCAGCCAGATGCGGGAGGGCTCGATCACCACGTCGCCCAGCTCGAAGCCTTCGGGCGGCTCTCCCTGTACATCGGCACGGATGCGCACGTTCTTGCGCCCCACGCGCTCGAACACCACATCGAGCTGGGCTGGGGAAAGCCCCACGACTCGCACTCCGCGGGGTAGCCCGAGCCGCCTGCCGTCGAGCTCGTAGCGCGCCCGTCCCTGCACCGCGCCGCCCACGTTCTCGATGTACTCCATGTCCGGAACGCTGCGGAAGGCCGCTCGGCTACCGCGCACGCGCACGTTGATCTTCGAGGCGGTCTGGTCGGTAATGACGAGGGTGTCGGGAAGGTCTGCGAATACCACGGGGATGTCGTATTCGGCCTCGTGGGTCGAGCCCCCGCGGGCCACGGTCCACAGCACCATGGCGATGACCACGGAGAGCAGCGCGTAACGCAGGTTGCCGCTTCGAGCGGATCGGGCCACGGCTCAGCTCGCCGTCCGGGCCGGAGCCGTGTTGCCCTCGGCCGCCGTCGCGGCCTCGGGCCCTTCGACCAGCGCGGGCAGCTCCCGCCCAGTGCGCCCCAGCGCCTCCGCCAGCACCTTGCGCAGCCGGGGCCCGTCGAGGCCGTAGATGATCTCCCCGCCCATCACCACCGAGATCGAGGCGGTCTCCTCGGAGACGACCACCACCACGGCGTCGGTCTCCTCGGTGATTCCGACCGCGGCGCGGTGTCGCGTGCCGACCCCGTCCGGCAGATCTGCGTTCAGGGTGAGCGGCAAGATGGCGCCGGCCGCGGCGAGGCGGCCGCGCTGAACGATGACCGCACCGTCGTGCAGCGGCGAGGTCGGCACGAAGATCGACACGATCAGCTCCTTCGAGGCCTCGGCGTCGAGCGTGATGCCCGATTCGATCTGATCCGCCAGCCCGGTCTCGCGCTCGAGCACGATGAGTGCACCGATGCGCCGCTGGGACATGCTCTGGGCCGCGCGCACCACCACCTCGACGACCTGAGACTCCTGCTCCGCCGCGATCGGCCTGAAGAAGCCTCGGCCCATGCGTGCGAGAGCGCGCCGGATATCGTGCTGGAAGAGCACCACCAGGATGATCACACCAGGGGCGAGCAGCGCGTTCAGGATCAGCCCGGTCGTCACCAGCTCGAAGATGCGCGAAGCAACCAGCGCGCCGATCAGTACGAAGAGACCCACCAGGATCTGCACGGCACGCGTGCCCCGCAGCAGGGTGAGCAACCAATAGATCCCGAACGTGACCAACGCGATGTCCAGCGTGTCGCGGAACGGGTCGTAGGTGTCCTGGAGATAGACACCAAAATCCTGGATTACGCTCCAGAGCCACTCGATCATGCGGTGCCTTCCGCGGCGGCGTCGCGCAGCGCGCGACCGATGGCGACTGCCCGGGCCGCACCCGCCACATCATGCACCCGCACCGCATCCGCACCCGCGAAGACGGCGACGGCGCAGGCCGCCGCTGTTGCCTCGTCGCGCCGTTCCACCGGCTCGCCGGTCAACGCGCCGAGGAACGCCTTGCGCGACGGACCCACCAGCACCGGCAGCTCCAGGCGCTGCCGCAGCTCGCCGACGCGGGCGAGCAGCGCCAGGTTGTGCTCCAGATGCTTGCCGAAGCCGATGCCCGGGTCGACGCAGAGCTGCTCGTCGGCAACGCCGGCGTCGCGCGCCAGCGCGACGGATGCAGCGAGCTCCGCCGCCACCTCGCCCAGTACGTCGTCGAAGTGCACCTCGTCCTGCATGCCGCCGGGACTGCCACGCAGATGCCCGAGGATGAGTGTGGCGTGGCGACGTCCCGCCAGCTCGGCCAGCGTGGGATCGTGGCGAAGCCCGGAAATGTCGTTGACGATATCGGCGCCCGCGTCGAGCGCGACCTCCGCCACGGGCGCCTTGCGCGTGTCGATGGATATCGGCAGGTCGAAGCGCTTGGCCAGCGCCTCCACCGCCGGGCTCGTGCGTGCGATCTCCTCCGCCACGGGCACACGGCTCGAACCCGGTCGTGTCGATTCGCCACCGATGTCGAGCACGTGGGCGCCGGCCTCGACGAGCCGGGCCGCCGCGTCGACGACTGCTGCGACGTTCACCGCGCGATCCCCCTGTACGAAGCGCCCCCCGTCCGAGAACGAGTCCGGCGTTGCGTTCAACACGGCGACGATCGTGACCCGCTCCGGGCGGAAGACCGTCGTCCTCATCGGGTCTACCCGGGGACGGGCTCGGGTTCGGGTAGTTTGCCTCCGGCGACGGAGGTCTCCGACTCGGCCCGTTCGGGCGGGGGGGGTGATTTGGGCTTCTCTTCTGCCGTTGGCGAGGGCAGCGGCGCGAGCTCTTCGCCGCGCTGAAGTGTATCGAGCTCCGAACGTTCGAGCGTCTCGCGCTCGAGCAGCGCCTCGCTGATGCGGTCGAGCAGCTCGCGCTGCTCCTCGAGAAGCTCGCGGGTCTCGTCGTAGGCGGTGCTCAGGATGCGCGTGATCTCTGCATCCACCTCGTCGGCCTTCTTCTCGCTGTACTCCTTGCGGCTCATGAAGTCGCGGCCGAGGAAGACGTCGCCACCGTCGTCCCCCAGCGCAATCGGACCGATGGCATCGCTCATGCCGTACTGGCAGACCATGCGCCGCGCGTTCTCCGTGGCCTGTTTGAGGTCGTTGGCGGCCCCGGTCGACAGGTGGCCGAAGACGATCTGCTCGGCCGCGCGCCCGCCCATGGCGTGCTTGATGGTGGCCAGCATCTGATTGCGGGTCACCGAGTAGCGCTCCTCGTCCGGCATCGTCCAGGTCACGCCCAGCGCCATGCCGCGCGGAATGATCGTGACCTTGTGCACCGGGTCCGAGTCCGGGAGGAGCATCGCAACCAGCGCGTGGCCCGCCTCGTGATAGGCGGTCTGGCGCTTGTCCTCGTCCGACATGATGAGGCTCTTGCGCGCGGCCCCGAGGACGACCTTGTCCTTGGCTTCCTCGAAATCGATCATGCCCACCGTCTCGGCGTCACGCCGGGCCGCCAGCAACGCGGCCTCGTTGACGAGGTTCTGGAGGTCGGCGCCGACGAAGCCGGGAGTGCCCTTGGCGATCGTCTCGAGGGATACACCGTCCGAGAGCTTCACTGGGCGGGTGTGCACATTGAGGATCTTGAGGCGGCCGCGCAGGTCGGGCGGCGGCACCACCACCCGCCGATCGAAGCGCCCGGGGCGCAACAGCGCGGGGTCGAGCACGTCGGGCCGGTTGGTGGCCGCGATCAGGATCACGCCCTCGTTCGCCTCGAAGCCGTCCATCTCGACGAGCAGCTGATTGAGGGTCTGCTCGCGCTCGTCGTGTCCGCCCCCGAGGCCCGCGCCGCGGTGGCGACCGACCGCGTCGATCTCATCGATGAAGATGATGCAGGGCGCGTTCTTCTTGCCCTGCTGAAAGAGGTCGCGCACCCGCGAGGCACCGACCCCGACGAACATCTCGACGAAGTCGGAGCCCGAGATGGAGTAGAAGGGCACGTCCGCTTCGCCGGCAACCGCGCGGGCCAGCAGCGTCTTGCCCGTGCCGGGAGCACCCACCAGCAATACGCCCTTCGGGATGCGCCCGCCGAGCCGCGTGAACTTCTTCGGCTCTTTCAGGAAGGCGATGATCTCTTCGAGCTCGTACTTGGACTCCTCGACGCCGGCCACGTCCTCGAAGGTCACCTGGTTCACGTTCTCGGTCAGAAGCCTGGCCTTGCTCTTGCCAAAGCTCATGGCCTTGCCGCCACCGGCCTGCATCTGACGGATGAAGAAGATCCAGAGCCCGATGATGACCAGCATCGGGAGCCACATCCACAGGGCCTGACGCCAGATGCTGGCCTCGGGCTTCGGCTCCGCCTTGATCTGGACCTGATGCTCCATCAGCGTGTCGAGCAGGGCCTGGGTCACGGCCGGCGTGAAGGTGTTGAAGACCTTGTCGTCCGTTCGAGTCGCCTCGATGTGACCCTCCTGGATGACGATCCTGTCGATCTCGCCGTTCTCGACCTGATGCAGGAACTGGGTGTAGTGCTCTTCCGGAATCGGCGGCTCGCTCTGGCGCAGCATCGTCACGAGCAAGAGGATCATCACGAGGATGACCACCCAGAGCGCCATATTCTTGTAGAACTGCTGGTTCACGAGCCGCTCCCGTTCCGAAAAATCTAGCGGGGCCGAAAGCTTAGCACGACGTCCGCCGGCCGCTGGCCACCCCCGGCCCGAGCCGGAAATCCCCTCGCCTCCGCTCCAGGAGCAGCCCGCCCGGCAACTCGATGCGCTTGCCGGGTGTGGCGCTGCCGAGAAACGCACAGACGCGCTCGAGATGTCTGCGCGTGACGTCGCGTCCGGAGCCACAGCGCGCCAGGGCCTCTCGCGCAAGCCTGCGCGAGAGAGACGCGGGGAGCGCGTTCCAATCCTTCGCGTCGATCACGAGCCAGGCGCCCTCTTGGGTAAAGCGGGTTTCCGCCTCGCGTTGCACTGCGCTTGCAATCCATTCTCCATCCCTACGTAACGCTTCGGCCAAATCCCCGATCGCCCTGAGGATCTGCGGATTGAACTGTGCCGCCAGCTCCGGCAGCTGCGCCCGCAGGCGATTGCGGGCGTAGGCGGGGGAGCGATTCGAGGCATCCTCCCGCCAGCTCAGACGACGCTCGCGGGCAAAACGTTCGATCTCGGCGCGAGAAACCTCGAGTAGCGGCCGCACCACGATTCCATCGGGAGAGCGTTTCGGAATGCCCCCCAGGCCGTCCGGGCCGCTGCCCCGAAACAGGCGGAGCAGCACCGTCTCGACCTGATCATCGAGGTTGTGGGCAGTGGCGATGTGTCGCGCGCCGCGACGCTCCGCGGCCGTGTGCAGCGCCGCGTAACGCACGCTGCGCGACGCCTCTTGGAGCGTGGGGCGCTCGCGGCTCGACCGCCCCTGCCGCAGGCTCTCCGGCCGTACGCGCGAGACCTCGCAGGGGAGCCCCAGCTCGGCTGCGCGCGCTTCGACCAGGGCCTGGTCGGCCTCTGACTCGGATGCGCGCAGCCCGTGATTCACGTGTGCAATCGATAGCTTGAGATCATATCTCTGCGAAAGTTCGTGAAGGCCGGCCAGCAGCGCCATGGAGTCGACGCCGCCCGACACGGCCAGCAGCAGCGAGCCGCCCGCCAGGTTCAGCCGCTCGACGCTCTCGGACAGTGCGCGCAGGAACACGCCGCAAGGGTATCGGCTGCCTGGCC
>JAFDDG010000061.1 GCA_019310965.1 Deltaproteobacteria bacterium | reverse complement strand
CTCGCGCAACGGCGTGGCAAATCGGGCGATCGATCTGCCGGGCCACGGCGAAAGCCGGGAGCCGCTCGGCGACCTGCGCGCCAACGCCGCCAGCGTGCGCGCCGCCATCGAGTCCTGTCCGGGCCCCAGCATCCTGTGCGGACACAGCCTGGGTGGCGCCTCCATCGGCGAGGCCGCTCCCACCGACGGCCGGGTCCGCCATCTGGTCTACCTGGCCGCCGTCATCCCCGATGTCGGCGAAACGTTTGCCGCCGCCATGGGAGAAGATGCCACGCCGGAGGTCACCGATGCGCTGAGCGAGGAGCCGGACGGCATGCTGAGCATCGACCCCCTGCGTGCGCGAGAGATCTTCTACGCCGATTGCGATGCGAAGTTGGCGGACTGGGCGGTGTCCATGCTGGGCCGCGAGCACCCGGACGCCCTGGGCTCGGGCGCCTCGCGAGCGGCCTGGCGCGAGCTGTCCTCCACCTACGTCCTGTGCGAGCAGGACCGGGCCATCACGGCCCAGGCGCAGGAGCGTCTGTCCGCGCGCTGCCAGGACGTAGTGCGCATGCCGACCAGCCATTCACCCATGCTCAGCCGTCCCGAGCTGCTGGTCGAGCTGCTCTCGAAGCTGGCGGCGTGACAGCGGCGACCGCGTGCCCGATCCGCGGCTAGCACCCAGCCCTGGCACCGCTCGCCGAGCTATTGCAGCAACCGGCTAGGCGGTCAGGGCGCGTAACACCCGTGGTGCAACTTCCTTCGCGAGGTCGCGGATCTCGGCCTCACTCCAGATGGCCGTCGGGATGTAGGGATAGTCGACCAGGATGAAGTCGTAGTCCGGCACCCCGGACAGCTTGGCCATGGCTCTCGCCGAGCCCTCCACCGCCGTGTGGATGATGGCGACACTCGGAATTCCCGCCCACTCGAGCTCTATCGCGTCGCGCAAACTGCGCGCACTGCAGCTGCCTCAGCCACCGAAGCCGGTGATCGCGACCGACGCCTCCGAGGTGATCCGCGCCCAGTCCGCCGGTTCGGGCGGAACGGAGACGCTGGTCTTCAGGACGCGCACGGCCCCCGCGAGCTCGACCTGCCCCTCCAGCTCCTGGTAGAGCGCGGCGAGGAAGGGCTCGCCCTGGCCGAGGCCGTTGGCGACGAGTGCGATCACCTGGCCGTCGAGGCTCGCCGGATGCGAGCGAAAGGTGCGGTCGTCGCGCCGTTCCAGCGGCCCGCTGGTCGGGTCGAGCGCCACGAGTCTTCCATTCTCTGCCATGGTCATTTCCTCCCGGCTAACTTATCGGTTCCGTGATCGCCCACGCCAGGTGGGGAATCAGGAGCCATGTCTCCGCCATGCCAGGGCCTCCGGCGGCGGTGATCAGCATCCCTTCGGGCTGGCCGAGCATGATGGGCCGCTCGCCCGCGCCCGTTTTCTGAATCTTCGGCCAGAGGTAGCCGCGCATGTCGTCCTTCGACCAGCCCTCTTCCGCGAAGAAGCGCATGTGCTCCGGGCCCACGACCAGCATCACGTTCTGTCCGTCACCGAGGAAGCGGTCGGAGAACACGCCGTAGCGTCGGAGCGTCGCCAGAATGGTGTCGAGGACGGCTTCGGGCGTGCGCGCGGTGAAGTCGATGGCCGAGACGAAGTGCATGATCGAATGCACGGTGACCGTGCTCTGGTCGGGTGCGAAGCCGCGCTCGACGTGCATGGGCAGCCAGGGGCTGCCCTCTTCGTTCTCGCCGAAGCAGAACGAGTACCGCAGCGGGCTGGAAAAACTCGCGCGGTCGAGAAAATCCGGAATGGCGCGGCACACATTTCGGATCACGAGACGCAGCGCGCGGCCGATGGTGGCGTTTGCACGAAAGCCGGGCCCGAAGCACGCTCCCTCGCACGCGATTTCGATCTCCTTGCGCACGGGGCCGTTCACGACGACCACCTGCGCCGCGCCGCACAGGGTGCCCGTCGTGCTGTGGCAGTTGGCCTTCTCGTGCAGATGCGCCCTGACCGCAGCGGCGACCACGGGCATGTACTCCTGCTTGCAGCCCGCCATCACGGCGTTGATCGCGGCGTGCTCGGCGGTTACGACGACTTCGCGCGTCGGTACCTCGCCCAGCACTTCGCCGGCCTTCAGGCCGGCCGCGTCGAGGAAGGCCTCGACCTTCGCGGGCGTGGGCGCAACGACGGGCAGGCCGTCCGTCCAGCCGCGGTCGGCGTAGTCTTCCTGCAGCGCGTCGTGGTGGTCGTATGCGTGGCGTTCGGCGTTCAGCACGGCGGGGCTCCTCGCAACGCCATTCTAGCGCGGGACGCTCTTTCCATGGCAACGCCGGGATTAAGCGAGAGAGAGCTCGCGGGCCGTGTCCTCCAGGAAACGGATGACCGCGTCCTCGCTGCCCGCGCCCGCCATGTCCTCGAACCCGCGCATCAGGACCAGTCGATCGACGCCGAGATCCTCGAAGCGCCGCGCCGTATCCGCGTCGACGGGGCCCGGCGGCGTTACCGAGATCTCGAGCTCGCCGAGCTCGGCCGGGCGCTCGACCCGCTTGCCCGCCTCCTCGAGGTTGCGCAGCATCGCCGCCGTCCCATCGACGTCCTGGAAGAAGCCGTACCAACCGTTGCCCTGGGCGACGGCGCGACGCAGCGCCGGCGGCGACATGCCACCGACGTGGATCGGCGGATGCGGCTTCTGCACCGGGAGCGGTCGCGACTGGATGCCCGAGAACGAAGTGAAGCGGCCCTCGAATGCGGGCTTCTCCTGGGTCCACAGGGTGCGAATCACCTCGATGTGCTCCGTCGCGCGCGGCCCGCGCTCGGCGAAGGGAATCCCGAGTGCATCGTACTCGCCCTCGACGTAGCCGACGCCCAGGCCGAAGAGGAGCCGTCCCTTCGAGAGGACGTCGATGCCAGCCAGCTCCTTCGCCAGCACGACGGGGTCGCGCTGGGGGAGCAGGAGGATCCCCGAACCGATCTTGATTCGCTCGGTCTTGGCGGCGATGAAGGCCAGTGTTGCAATCGTGTCGACGAAGGGAGCATGCGGCGGAACCGGCGACGGTGCTTCCTGGGGATCGATGAGGATGACGTGCTCTCCGGTCCAGAGCGACTCGAAGCCGGCTCCTTCGGCCGTCGTGGCGAGTCGCTCGATCGAATCGGGGTTGTCGAAGGCCCCGACGTTCACGCCGAAGTAACCGATGTGCATTTCTGCTTCTCCTCTGGCTTCTCGTCCATCTCTCGACCGCGCGCTCCGCGTACATCGAACGCGTGCCGGTGGAAGGTACGCGGTATGGGGAGGCTTCGGGGTGCCACTGGATGATCTCGATCGGGTGGCCGTCTGGATCCAGGATCACGAAGGCCAGCGAGTTGTCGAACTCGACGGGATCGCTGCGGCAGAAGACCCCGAGTGCGGAGAGCGATGCGTGGGCGGCGCGTGCGTCGCGCACCTCGAACGAGAGGAGCGTGCGCTTGTCGTCCGCGGGTTCGCGCCAGCTGTGCCAGAAGAGCTGCACGACGGAGTTTCCGGCGACGAGGCCGCGCAGCATGCGTGATCGCGCGCCCCGAACGCCCGTCACGGTCTCGAAGTCCTGGCCTTCCAGCTCGAGGTCCATGACGACGTCGAAGCCCAGGTGATCGCGGTAGAAGGCGAGAGCATGCTCGAGGTTCGAGACCTCGAGCGAGACGTGGGACATGCGGGCGAGGCCGTGCGCTTCGAGCGTGAAGCGAGGAGTCGACATGGCGCTCAGAGTACCACCGCCAGCGCGGGTCGAGCCGTCGGCGAACGGCTCTCGGTCCGCGGCCAGGGTCGGGTTAGAATCGAAGGCGGACGCAACCGGGGAGGCAGCCGTGATCGAGCTGCGTCGAGCGTTGATGCTTCTGGGCCTGCTGGTCAAGAATTTCCTGAGGCGCCTCGCCGGGCGCGGGGCGCCGGAGCGCCCGACCCACGGCGAGTTCTCGCGAGTCATCGCCGAGCTCGCAGCGCGAGCTCCGGCGGAAGCCATCGCCGCCATCGAGACCTTCGACATCCCGGCGACGCGGCCGCCCTGGCTCGATACGGGCATCGACCTCGGACCCGAAGATCAGGTCAGCCTGTTCGCGGTCGGGGGCGTCACCCTCTCCCGCATGCTGGATATCCGCTTCGCCGCGAAGAACCAGCTCTGGTATCGGGTCGGCGAAGAGGGCGAGATCGCCAAGGCGACGGGTGCGAGCCATACCTTCCACGCCGACAAGCCCGGGCGGCTCTACATCTGTGGCCTCTTCGTGGGGGCCTGGGCAGATAAGCAGGGCCGGCTCGCGACGCCGCGCGAGAGTTATGCGAAAGGCGATGGCGGGATTAGCGTCGGTGTCGTCAAGTGGAGAGGAGATGCCGAGGCGGTGCTCGGAGCCATCGCCGGGGGAGCCGCAGCCTCCGGCGATCGCCTTGGCGAGAGTGCTCGGCTCGCGGCGCGCGAGCTCACGCACATCCGCGAGAGGGTGGAGACGCCCGCCGGTTGGTTCCACTTCTGGGAGCTGGGGGCCTCCGAGATCTACGCCCGGCGACCGGGCGATCACGGCTCGGTCATGTGCTGCCACACGAGCGACAACGCGGGCATCCTGCAGCGAGATGTCGACTGCGCGCTGACTCCGTCGACACGCGTGAAGTGGAGGTGGAAGGTCGACACCCTGCCATCGCGCTACGCGGAAGACACGCTTCCGACCCACGATTATCTTTCGATCGCCTTCGAGTTCGAGAACGGCAGGGACCTTTCCTACTACTGGAGCTCGAAGCTGCCTGCCGGCAGGAGCTACCATTGTCCGATGCCGGGCTGGGAGAACCGGGAGACGCATTTCGTCGTGCGATCCGGATCCAGCGAGCTGGGTCGTTGGTTCTCCGAAGAACGCAACCTCTACGACGACTACGCCGCGGCCATCGGGGAGCCGCCTTCCCGCATCGTCCGTGTCTGGTTCATCGCCGTGTCGGCTTTCCAGCGTGGCGAGGGCCAGTGCGAATACGCCGACGTCTCCATCGAAGACGGCGGCCGTCGAATCGCGGTTCTCGATTCCTGAGGGGAGACGGCTCGTCGTCCCCTCGAGATGTGAGACGCCTCGCGAGTACGCCGAGGCGGCCGCTATCCCGGCCTGTCGCCGGCCGTCCTTTTCACTTGGCGAGCGGACTCGGCCGCAGCTGAACCTTCACCAGCTTGCTCGGCTGTCGCTCGCCGTTGGATCCCTCCATGTGGCTCATGGGCCAGGAGGCGTAATTGGTCCAGAGTGCTCGACCCTTCCATCCCGCTGCCGGGTCGTCGATGCGTCCGTCCAAGCCTCTGAAGTAGCTGCTCATGGGATAGGGAACGCGGATTTCGACGAACTTCTCCTCGTCCGGGAGAAAGGCGATGAGAGAGTCGGACTGAGTCCCCGGAACGATCGGAACGTCCTTGCCAAGGCCCAACACATTGTGCTGATCCACCCACATCAGGTAGTTCCAGGACGCGTTGATGTCCGTATCCACGCCTCTCAGCTTCGGCGCGGGAATGCTGAAGATGGTCCAGCCCTCCTCGCACTGTTGACCGGTGGCCGTCGGTCCATGGAAGACCGTGCACTTCGACCTGTCGAATCGGCCCATGTGACCGCTGCCGAACGCCACCCAGGCAATCCCCTGCGTATCCAGGTCGACGGCGCGCGGATTGAAGGCGCTGGCCCCGTTCTCCGCATCGACGGGTGGCTGGTAGTATTCGACGTTGCAGGTGGCCGGTGGGTTGTCGCCCTTCACCATGCGGAAGATGCCGCCGGGCACGTGCATCGAGGTCGGCCCCTGTCCGTAGTGGGCATACCAGACGCTGTCGTCGGCCGGGTTGGCCCCCAGGCCATAGAGAAAGCCGAGAATCTGCTTGTCTTTGTCGGGATCGACCGGGTCGTAGTGCCCGACCGCCTCGCCTAGCTTTCCGTCGCCATTGGTATCCAGGATGGTGGGGCACCAGCCGACTGCCGCTTCGGAATCACCGGTCTCGTCGAAGATCCGGGTGTTCACCCAGCCCATGGCGCGGATATCGCCGCTCAAGTACAGCGTATTGTCCTCGTCGAAAGCGAATTCCAGATGGTGGGTGCCGAAGCAGGTGTCGACGAGTCGGATCTCCCCGGTCTTGGGATCGAAGACCGAGAGCTGGGCCGCGCGGCCGATGGGCTTCTCCATCGGAAAGTGCCTGGCGTACTCGTTGGTCGAAGCATCCGTGCACCACGCCGGCTGATCGTTCTCTTCGCGGTTGACCGTGGTATTCCACACGCGTCCCTGCTGATCCATCATGGGATTGTGGGGTTGGGCGGAATCGGGGGCGACATGGGAGACCGTCTGACCGGAACCGATGCTGGCCGCCTCACTGTTCTTGGTGAGATTGGTGCGCAGCTTTGCCTCTCCCTCGGTGTGGGAGTTCGGATCCAGCCAGACTGACTTGCCGGCGAACTGGGCGGCGCCATAGACCGGGCCGTTGGCGTTTACGCGGGGGTCGCGCTTGTCGGTGGCGATCTCGTCGTGCACGAACTGCGGTCTGCCGTCGGCTGCAGTGGCCCAATCTCGTACAGTCAATACGATGTTGCGTTCGACGCCAGTCGGGCGCGGGGGTACTTCTGCAGGTGTTTCGCCGGCGGCAATTCGGTCACTCCAGTCGGCAAACATGGCCAACGCGGGATTCACGCCGTCCTTGCTGCCAAATAAGGTGAAGTTGTAGATCATCATCCCGATGCCCGTCCGGTGTATGCGATCCCGCCAGGCCTCACTGCTGGAGTCGAACTTGTCTCGATGGGGGAGCTCCCTCGTGGCCTTGTTCCCCAGTTGGTGACAGACGAGGCAGTTCTCCTTCATGTTGTCGACCCAGTGCTGCTGGGTCGTGAGCTGGGGTGAGATGCCGTTGCCCGCTTCGCCGGTGCCGGGGAACTCGCTGCTGGCGGGTGGTTGGAGCAGCGAATACCAGTAGTGCGCCGGGTAGTACTGGGCCGCTGCACCGGCATCCGGTGCGAGCACTGCATTCAGATCCAGCTGCTGGCCAGGCCTTGCCTCGACGGCAACCGAATCGACCAGGCCATAGCCCCGCACCCACACCGTGTACTCGGCATCGGGGAGATCCGGCAGCAGATACTGGCCTTTGGCATCGGTCACGACCGTCTTGTTGAACCGCGTCGCCAGGTCCCTGGTCTCTGCAATGACCCAGACGCCGGCCTCTGCCCCCGCCGCACTTCGGACCGTGCCCGCGATGTCGTCACCATCCATCGGGATCGTTTCGGAACAGCCGGTGCCGAGAGCCGCCAGGCAAGCGGTTGCCATGCCGATCGCCACGGCCTTGGCCCGCAACGACTTGCGCTGCTTCGAGAAAGAGATCTTCGGTATCGACGGTGAGATGTTCATGCTGTCTTGAATCCTTCCGACTGCGAGCTGGTGGTCCCGCAAGTGCCGCTGGCGGCAAGTCCCTGAGAGAAGCGTGCGGTTTTACTTCAACGCCGTTCCGATGCCAAGCCTGAAGCGCCTTGCGTGTGTCGTCAACACTTTCGATGCATCGGGATTTCAGACAATCGTCTCTCGGGCGTTCGTCGAACGGCTCGCTGTGCGCGGCATCGACGGCCCCGCCCCGGTGAGAAAGAGGAGGAGACAGGCCATGACGAATAGAAGGCTGATCAGGGAGATGGGAGGCATCCCCCCATACCAGCCGGCAGCGTCGAGCCAGCGGGCAGAGCCCAATGCGATGAGATGGCCCGCGATGGCGAGTGTGGAGAGCAGCTGGAGCAGCTTCTTCGCGGTGGAGCGCAAACCGTCGCGTCGCAGCAGCCAGGATCCGTAGACCGCCAGGACGCCGAAGCAGACGGTCAGCTCTCCGCGCAAGCTCATCCTCTCGCCTTCGAAGAGGGCGGGAAAGTAGGCGCTCGAAAGGATCGTGAACGACAGGAGCGCATGCAGGGTGCCGCAGTGCAGCGCGGCGGTGCCCCAAGATCGAGCATTCTCGGGCCGTCGCACCGCATGACTCACGGCCGCGCAGAAGAGGAAGACGACCGCAGCCATGGCGAACCCCTTGTTCAGCAAGAACACGGGGATCTGGGCGGGGGCAACCGGGCCCAGTACGACGTAGCGGGCGAAGGCATAGGCGAAGCTGATCGCCAGGATGCAAGTGGCCGACAGGATCATCGGACATTGCCTCTCGTCCGGCTCGTCGACCGGCCCTCACCGGGTTGGGCAGCCACGCGAATCTCCCGTTCGCCTGTCCTCCGTGCCAGAGCTGGAGGGGGAGCTGATGATTGTACGTCGTCGGATGCTCGTGGGTACTTGCAGTGTTCTCCTTCCCGAGAGTCCCCGTGCTCGTGGGAGAGGGCGGGGCCGTGCTGCCCGCTCGATCCGTCGTCACGGGAGAGGCGAATCAGGCCTGCAGTGGGCTTCCGACCCGAGTAGAGTGCCCGGAAGATGACTGAAATTCGCTTCGACGACCGTGTTGCGATCGTCACGGGGGCCGGAAATGGGCTCGGGCGCGAATATGCGATCCTGCTGGCCGCTCGGGGCGCTCGCGTTCTCGTGAATGACTACGGCGGCAACACCATGGGGAGTGGGCGCTCGGAAGGCCCCGCGCGCGACGTGGTGGCGGAGATCGAAGGTTCGGGCGGTGTGGCGGCGGCCAGCACGGACAGCGTCGCGGAATCGGCGGGTGGCGCCGCCATCGTCGCAGCCGCCCTCGACCGCTGGGGACGAGTCGACATCGTCGTCAACAACGCCGGAATCGCGGACGTCGGACCCGCCTTCGAGGATCTCGATGACGATCGAATTCACGCGTTCATCGAAACGCACCTCTTCGGGGCCTTCAACGTGCTTCGCCCGGCCTGGCGCGCGATGCGGGAGCGGGGCTACGGGCGCATCGTCAATACCTCGTCGAACACCGCACTCGGCATCGCGAACGCGTTCGACTATCCGGCGGTCAAGGCGGGCTTGATCGGCCTATCGAGGTCGCTCGCCCTGCACGGTGCGTCCTTGGGGATCAAGGTGAATGTCATCATGCCCCTCGCCGCCACGCGCATGTCCGCCCAGGTCGCCGACCCGAAGGTTCGAAAATGGATCGCAGAGACCTTCCCCCCGAGAAAGGTCGCACCGCTCCTCGCGTGGCTCTGCCACGAATCGGTCCCGGTCAGTGGTGAGATCTTCTCCTGTGGCGGCGGACGCGCCGCGCGCGTGATGACGACGGTCATCCCGGGCCTCAAGCAGGACGAGCCCACCCCCGAGTCGATCCGCGAGCAGTGGGAGGTCGTCATGTCGGGAGGCGATCCCGTCGTTGCGCTCGATGGCTCGGTGGATGCGCAGATGATGGACGACGGCTTCGCCAGCATCGCCGGGAGCTCGGTGGGCAGCGAGCGGAGTGGGTCCTCGTGAGCCGCGAGACGCCGCTCGGGGGGCCGGTTGCACTCGTCACCGGCGCCACCCGGGGCATCGGCAAGGGGATCGTCAGCGAGTTCGCCACCGCCTCGTGAAGAGCGAGAAGCGTCTGGTGAACGCGCGCGCGCATCCCCCGATGCTGAAGGGTTGAAGCATGGAAGAAGCAACACGGCGCAATCGTCTCCTGTGGGGAGCGCTGGTGTTTGCCTTGGGTCTCGGCGGTGCCTGGCTGCTGATCGTCACGACGCCCCGGCTGGAGACTGCTCCGCAGGAAAACGTGCGCCGTGCGGTGCGCGTGGTGGGGGCCGAGCCGCGCACGGTGCAGCTGGTGGTGCGTTCTCAGGGCACGGTGGTGCCGCGCGTGCAGAGTGAGCTGGTGCCCGAGATCTCCGGCCGCGTCGTGTGGGTGGCGCCGGCCCTGGCGGCGGGCGGCTATTTCCAGACTGACGATCCGCTGGTGCGCATCGACGCGGCCGACTACCAGGCGGCGCTGCGGCGAGCGCAGGCCAGCGTGATCCGCACCCAGGCGGAGCACGCCAATGCGCGCCACGACCTCGAGCGCCGCGAGAGCCTGGCGGGGAGCTCGGTGGTCTCGGAAGAGCAGCTGGAAGACGCGCGCCGAGCCGAGCGCGTCAGCTTTGCGAATCTCGAGGAGGCTCACGTCACCGAAGAGGAAGCCGGGCGCAACCTCGCGCGCACGGAGCTGCGCGCCCCCTTCGTCGGGCGGGTTCGCGACGAGCGCGTCGATGTCGGTCAGTTCGTGGAGCGCGGCAACTCGATCGGGACGCTCTACGCCATCGACACCGCCGAGGTTCGGCTTCCCGTGCCCGACCGGGAGCTCGTCTTCTTGGACTGGCCATCGCCCACGGCTGCCTCGCCCACGGGTGCAATCGCGCCCGGCACCGGCCCCGAGGTGACCCTGCGTGCCACCTTCGGGGGCGCGACGCGGAGTTGGGGCGGTCGCGTGGTGCGAACCGATGGCAGCATCGATCCGCGTACTCGCATGGTGCACGTGATCGCCCAGGTCGAAGACCCCTACGGGATCGAGGCGGACGGCAACGCCGTGCCCCTCACCGTGGGCCTGTTCGTGCAGGCCGAGATCCTGGGTCGCAGTGAGGAGAACGTCGTCGTCTTGCCGCGCTCGGCGCTCCACTCGGAGAAGTCGGTGCTCGTGGTGGACGAGGCCGGCCGTCTGAAGGAGCGCCCGGTGGTGCTGCTGCGCACTGCGGGACAGGAGATCCTGGTGAGCTCCGGCCTCTCCGCCGGCGAGCGCGTTTGCGTCTCGGACGTCGCGCTCTTCGTCGAGGGGATGGAGGTGGAAGCCGTCCCCGCTGTTCCTGCGGGACCCGCCAAGTGAACCGAGCCATCGCGTGGTTCGCGGGCAACTCCGTGGCTGCGAATCTCCTGATGTGTTTCCTGATCGTGGCGGGCCTCGTTTCCGCGAGTGGACTGCACCGCGAGGAGTTCCCGGACATCGAGCCGGGCATCATCGATGTGTCGGTGGCGTATCCCGGCGGCGCTCCGGCCGAGATCGAGGAATCCATCTGCATCCGACTCGAGGAGAGCCTCGACGGAACCGAGGGCGTGCGCCACCTCCGCTCGGTGGCCTTCGACGGCGCGTGTCGGGTGAGCATCCAGCTCTTGAGCAGCGCAGATCCCAATGTCGTGCTCGACGACGTGAAGGGCCGCATCGACTCCATCGAGCGCTTTCCCGAAGCCGCCGAGAAACCCATCGTCACCCACGCGGTGATTCACATTCCCGTCGTCGACCTCTCGCTTTCGGGCCCGGCAGACGGCCACACGCTCAAGCGGGTGGGCAAGCGGCTGCGCGACGAGCTGCTGGCTCTACCGGAGCTGACTCAGGTCGAGCTCCACTTCTCGCTTCCTTACGAGATCAGCATCGAGGTCTCCGAGGAGGCGCTGCGCCGGCACGCACTGAGCTTCGACGAGGTGGCCCGTGCCGTGCGCCGCTCGTCGCTGGATCTTCCGGGCGGCAAGCTGCGCGCGCGCGACGGCGAGATCCGGCTGCGCACCACGGGGCAGGCCTACCGGGGCGTCGAGTTCGAAGAGCTGATCGTGCTGTCCGACGCCGCGGGAACCGCCGTCAGGCTCGGAGAAATCGCGCGGGTGGTGGATGGTTTCGAAGAGCGCGACCTCGAGACGCGCGTCGACGGCGAGCCGGCGTTGATGATCCGGGTGCTGCGCGTCGGCCGTCAGGACGCCCTCGACATCCGCCGGCGCGTGGCCCAGTACCTGGAGCGCGACACCGGCTGGATTCCAGCGGGCCTTCGTGTGGGGATCTGGCTCGATCATTCGGAGGAGATCCGCGAGCGCCTCGTCACGCTGTTCGAGAATGCCCTGCTAGGCCTCGCCCTCGTGCTGAGCATCCTTGCCCTCTTTCTGCGCTTTCGACTGGCCTTCTGGGTGGCCGCCGGGCTGCCCGTGGTCTTCCTGGGTGCGCTGACCCTCTTTCCATGGCTCGGCTTCTCGATCAACACCATCACGGTGATGGCCTTCATCCTGGCGCTGGGCATCGTGGTCGACGATGCCATCGTCGTGGGTGAGAACATCTACCGCCACCAACAGCGAGGCGTCCCCGGTCTGGAGGCCGCGGTGGCGGGCACACGTGAGGTCTACGTCCCCGTGATCTTCGGCGTGCTCACCACGATGGCGGCCTTCATCCCCCTGGTGTTGGTGGGCGGAACCCTGGGGGCTCTCTTCTCCGGCATCGGCGTCGGCGTCGCGGTCTGCCTGGTGTTCTCCATCGTCGAGTCCCAATGGATCCTCCCTTCCCACCTGGCCAGGGTTCCGGCAGTCAAGAGTGGCGCCGACCTGCCGAATGCGATGGGGCCCTCGGGCTGGCAGCGCATCCAGTCGCGCATCGGCGATGCTCTCGAGCGCTTCATCGAGCGCTCCTATGTGCCCTTCCTGCGCCTGGTGCTGGGTTGGCGGGTGGTTGCCCTGGCCGTCGCCGTCGGCTGCCTGCTGCTGGTGGGGGCGTTGCTGGTGAGCGGGCGGGTCGCCTACGAGTTCCTGCCGCCGGTGGAGGGCGACCACGTCTCCGCCATCCTGAAAATGCCGCCGGGCACCTCCATCGTGGTTACGCGTGGCGCCGTGGCCGAGCTCGAGCGCGCCGCGACGGCGCTGCGTCGCGAGCTCGAAGACGAACGGGAAGTGACAGCCGACGCGCCGCCGGTCGTCAGGCACGTCATCACCGCCATCGGCGCTCAGCCCTTCCGCCAGTCGCTGAGCGTGTCGGGCGGCGCCTCGCTCGGCGAGGGTGCCAGCATCGCCGAGGTGACGATGGCCCTCGTCCCGGCCGCGGAGCGCAGCATCGGCGCCCGCGAAATCGCGGATCGCTGGCGTCAGCACGTGGTGGTGCAGAGGATTCCCGACCGCGAGAGCCTGGTCTTCTCGGCCGACATGTTCACCGCCGGTCGCCCCATCGACGTGCAGCTGCGCGGCGGCGATCTCGCGCTCCTCGAGGGCGCCGCTGCCGCGACCCGTGCGCAGCTGGCGTCACAACCGGGTGTCATCGATCTGCAGGACTCGTTCTCCTCGTCCCAGCGCGAGATCGAGCTGCGCTTGCTGCCCGAAGCGAGGCCCCTCGGTCTCACGCTTCACGATCTCGGCCGTCAGGTCCGCCAGGCCTTCTACGGTGAAGAGGTGCAGCGTATCCAGCGCGGGTCCGATGAGGTGCGCGTCATGGTTCGTTACCCGCTGGAGGAGCGCCGCTCGCTGGCGGGGCTCGAGCAGCTGCGGGTGCGCACGGCCGACGGCGCCGAGGTGCCGCTGGCCACGGTGGCCTCCATCGAGCCTCGGCGTGCGCTGGCCGCCATCCATCGCAACGATCGCACGCGGGTGGTGCACGTCGCCGGCGACGTGGACCGCAGCGTCACCACGCCCGGCCGCAGCATCGCCATCCTCGAGGCCCGGCTGCCCGCTCTGCTGCGCGAGTTCCCCGGCGTCAGCTACCGCCTGGAAGGGGCCGCGCAGGAAGATTCCGAGGCCAGCGCCGGCCTGGCGGGTGGTTTCGGGCTGGCACTGCTCTCCATCTACGCCCTGCTCGCCGTTCCCCTGCGCTCCTACCTGCAGCCCCTCATCATCATGAGCGTAATTCCCTTCGGTTCGTTGGGCGCCATCCTCGGACACCTGGTGATGGGCCACGCCATCACCTTCTTCTCCCTGGTGGGTGTGGTGGCCCTGGCCGGTGTCGTCGTCAATTCCAGCCTGATGCTCGTCCACTTCGCCAACCGTCTGCGCGCCGGAGACGAAGGCGAGGGCGGCAGTGAGAGCCGGACGCTGGAGGAGGCGATCCTCGCCGCGGGGCGGACCCGCTTCCGTCCCATTATGCTTACCTCGCTCACCACCTTCGTTGGTCTGCTGCCCCTGATTCTCGAGCGCAGCGTGCCCCTGCAGACCATGGTTCCCATGGCCGTGTCGCTGGGTTTCGGCGTGCTGATCTCCACGATCTTCACCCTCGTTCTCGTGCCCTGCGAGCTGTTGCTCATTCAGGACGTGCAACGTGGCCTGCGTGGCTGGCTGGGCCGCTGATACGCACTCGCGAAGTGACTGCCGGGCCCCAACCTCCGGTGGGGGGTGCGCCGGTGGTAGGCTTCGGTGCATGCGGACCTTTCTGCTCTGGCTGCTTGGCTGGGGACTGATCGCCTGCTCGGAGACGCCAGCGACTCTCGAGATCCGCGTCGTCGACGAGAGCGGTCAGCCCACGCCCGCGCGCCTCGAGCTCCTCGACGAGGCGGGTCAGTCGCACATCGCCGACGATGGGCTGAGGGTCAAGACCGAGTGCTTCACGACGCCATTGCCGGACTGGGCGAGCAGCCTGGTCACGGCTCGCTCCATCGACAACCCCTACACGGGAACGACTCAGTTCTACGCGGACGGAACGGCGCGAGCTTCGCTGCCTCCGGGCCGGTACCGGGCCCGGGCCTCGAAGGGCATCGAATACCGTGTGGCGAGCGGCGTGATCGATCTCGGCGCGGGAGCCAGCGACCGCCTGGAGCTGGTGCTGGAGCGTTGGATCGACATGCCTGCGCAAGGCTGGTTCTCCTCCGACGATCACCTCCACATCACGCGACTCAACGCCGAGGACGACGCCCTGATCGGCAAGTGGATGCGGGCCGAGGATCTCCACGTGGCGAACCTGCTGCGCATGGGGACGCAGGAGCACTTCGGCATCACACCGCAATACGCCTTCGGCGACGACGGCGCCTACCGCGACGGGAGCTCGCTCGTCCTGGCCGGGCAGGAGCACCCGCGAACCCACGTGCTGGGACACACCATCACCCTGGGCGCCGAGGCGGCCATCGACCGGCGCGACAGCTACGCGATCTATCAGGGGTTCTGGCAGGAATCCCGCCGGCTCGGCGGCGCCAGCGGCTACGCCCACCTGGGTACGGGGCACGCGCGGGAAGGGCTGGCCATCGATGCACCGACGGGGCTGCTCTCCTTCCTCGAAGTGCTGCAGTTCGATATCGCCTGGTACGAGGTGCTCTACGAGCTGCTGAACCTGGGCGTTCGCATCGCACCGAGCGCGGGCACCGACTTCCCCTGCATCCCGAGCATTCCCGGGCGGGAGCGCTTCTACACGAGGGTGGGGGAGGTGGGCGGCGAGCTGCCGACCCGCGCGAGCTGGATCGCCGGCGTGCGCGCGGGCCACACCTTTGCCACGAACGGACCCCTGCTGGAGCTCGAGATCGGTGGCGTGGGGATCGGGCACGAGCTGCATCTCGACGGGCCGCGGGACGTGCGGGTGCACGGCCGCGTGCGCTTCGATCCCGCCCGCGATGACGTGCAGCGACTCGAGCTCGTCCGCGGCGGCGAGGTGGTGGCCGTGGCGGGAGAGCGCGTCGCCCCCGGAGAGATACGCCTCGATGCGAAGATGCGGGTGCCGGAGTCGACCTGGCTCGCCCTGCGCGCCAGCGGGGAGAAGATCGGCGAGCTGCCCTTGGTGACGACGAAGTGGTTCCGGCCGGAGAATCTCGACATCGGCTGTCGCTTGGGCTGTGGCGCTTCGATGTACGAGCGCGCCGAGTACGTGGGCGCGGGCCGCACGCGACCGAGCCTGGCGCACACGGCGCCCATCTACGTGCGCGTGGGCGACCGCGCGATCCGGCCTGCGCCGGAGCTCCTGCGTGCCTGGATTGCCCGCCTGGACGCCTTCGAAGCACAGCTTGCGGACGATCGCCTCGAAGAACTCGTGGTCTATCGCCCCTTCGCGGGCACGCTGCTCATCGACGGCGTTCCGGCCGAAGCCCTGCGTCGCGATCGACCGGAGCTGCTGCGGCTCATCGCCAAGGCGCGCAAGGAGTACGCAGGCAAGCTCGAGGGGGCTCGCTAGCTCGCGCCGCCCATCGGGCGAGCGCGCGCGACCGGGCCGGAGCCGTTTCTCGCAGGGCAGGGCCGAGCGTCCGGGTCGACGTCCGGCGGGCTCAGTCTTCGGTCGCCCTCGGCGAGTCGACCGCCGGGGCGTCGGCCGCGGGCAGCGCGGCATGCACGCGTTCGTCGCCCACGACGCCGGCTTCGAACAGCGCGTCGATTGCGGCCGCGTCGTACCCGAGCTCGCCGAGGATGTCGCGCGTATCCTCGCCCACCAGCAGCGGCCGGCCCTGGACGCGACTGGGCGTGTCCGAGAGCGACAAGGAGAGGCCCACCTGGCCGAGCTCTTCGAGCATTGGGTGCGGGTACTTGACGACCCACTGGCGCTCGTGTGCCTCGGGATCGTTCCACAGGTCGATGCCGGCCCGCTCCGAAGAGATCTCGCACGGCACGCCTGCCGCGTCGAGCGTCGCGAACCCCTCGGCGGCGCTCTGGGTCGCCAGCGCGCGCTCGATCTGCTGCGCGACCTCTGTGTCGCCGGCTTTGCGCGCCGCGGCGTCACCGAAGCGCGCGCCCGCTCGGAGCTCCGGCAGCTCGAGCGCGCGGGCGAGCGCTTCCCAGTGGGTGTCCGTGACGAGCGAGAGGCACAGCCAGCCATCTGCCGTGGGATACAGGCGCACTCCCGCCGAGAAACCCAGCTGCATCGGGTCGAGTCGCGGGCGCTCGAAGCCCGAGCCGTCGGCTCGCGCCACGCTGTGGGAGGCGCTGAGAAGCTGTGCGTTCACGATGGCCGTCTCGACCCACTGCCCGCGGCCGGTCTTTTCGCGTTCGTAGAGCGCTTGACAGATCGCAATCGCCGCGAGGAAGCCATTGCCGATGTCGCCCATATTCGTGAGCGACCACATCGGCCGGCCGCCGCGTTCGCAGCCGCCGTCTTCCCACTCGACGCCGGCCAGGCAGGCTCCCGTCTGATCGTTGCCGGGAAGGTTCTCTCGGGGCCCGTGCTCGTGGCCGCGCGTGTGGCAGTAGACGAGCGTCGGGTGCCCGTCGCGCAACGATGCGTAGTCGATCCCGAGCTTCACGGCCGCCGGATAGCGCATGTTGTGGATCAGCACGTCGGCGGAAGCGATCAGCTTCTCGACCGCGTCCTTCGCGTCCGGGTGCTTGAGATTCACCGCGATGCTGCGCTTGCCGCGGTTGCAGCACATGGCGATGTGGTTCGAGTGCCAGTACCAATCGTGGAGCGCGTTGACCTTGATGACCTCGGCGCCCAGGTCCGAGAGCAGCTGCGCCCCGTAGGGGCCCGCCACTGCGAGACCGAAGTCGAGCACGCGGATGCCCTCGAGCGGGCCGCCGGGAAGCTGCCGTGCGGTATTCGTGTCGGGCTGTTTCTGCGCAGTCGCGGCCTCGGAGCGCACGGCCTCGCTGTCGCGACCGACGGGAGCCTGCCCCGCGCCCACGACCCCGGGGCTGTTGGCCAGCTTGTAGGTGATGCCGACGGCTCGGATGGCACCGAGGCGTGGGTCTTCGATCTCCGCGACGCAGCCGTCGTCGAAGAGCAGCGGGTCGCTGAGCGCCTCCTCGGGTGAGCGCACTTTCTGGATGCAGACGTCCGCGTCGGCACCGGCCTGGGTCCACGCGTCGGCCGTGAACTTCCTGGCGGTCGCCGCCATCGGCTCCTGGTAGTGGTGCAGCACGAAGAGTTCTTCCGGGCCCAGCCCGAGGCGCTCCCGGTCTTCGCGCACGGAGAGGTCCGCGCCGGCGTCGAGCTCGTCGCCTTCCCCCGCCGAGAGGACGAAGCGGGGATTGGGCGGCCACATGTGCACCCAACGCCCGTCCGAGCATTCGAACAAACCCTTCGGGGCTCGGCTGTCGGCGATCCAGGACGTGAAGTGTGGGGCATCGATGTTCTCGACCACGTGGAAGAACATCGTCCGGGCCACCAACGCCCCCTGCATCAGGGAGGTCTCCACCCACTGGCCGCGTCCGGTCAGCTCCCGAGCGCGCAACGCGGCGCTGATCCCCATGGTGGCCGCGTAAGCGGCGGCGAGACTCGGGAAGCGCGAGGCCGGGAAGATCGGGCCCTCGCGCGGCGGCCCCTGCTGTCCTTCCCGCGGCGCCTCGAAATCCGGCGCGAAGGGTGGCTTCTGCGAGAGATGCGCCGTCGAGCCGCCCTCGCGACCGCCTTGCTCCCAGTGCAGGCCGCAACGCGCGGCGACCAGCGCGTCGTAGCCCGGCCGGTCCGAATGTGAGCCGCCTCGCCCGTAGCCGGTGATCGAGCAATGGATGAGTCGCGGGTTGTCTGCCGAGAGAGAGGCGAAGTCGATCCCCAGGCGCTCCGTCACGCCGGGCCGGAAGCTCTCGACCAGCACGTCCGCTGCCGCCGCGAGCTGGAGGAACGTCGCCAGGTCCTCGGCATCTTTCAGGTCGAGCACTGCGCTGCGCTTGCCGCGGCCCCACGCGTGGTAGCCGAGCTGGCTGCGGAAGGGGTCGCCGCCGGGCGGCTCGATCTTCGTGACCTGCGCGCCGTGATCGGCGAGCAGCATCGTGGCCATCGGCCCCGCGCTGCCCCAGGAGAGATCCAGCACGCGAAGTCCGTCGAGTACACCGGCCATGGCCAATCCTCCGTGGGCGTGTGCAGGGTGCGGCGGCTATTCCAGGCCGTAGAGCCGCGCCGCGTTGTCGTGGAAGACGGCCTGCAACGTCTTCTCTTCGAGCTCGGACCACGCCCGCTCTACGTAGTCGCGCGGATGTTCGGCTGCCGACTGCGGCCCCGGACTCATCGAGGTGGGGTGCGGGAAATCGGTCTCGTAGAGGAAGTTCTCGGGATAGCGCTCGATCGCGCCGGCGGCGGCGGCCTCCTCGAACCAGAAACAGCCGTAGATCTGGCGCGCGAAGTATTCGCTCGGCAACAGATCGAACTCCGGATGGGCCCGCTGCGCACCGTTGTTGCGCCACTGCCAGTCGAAAGCCTCCAGGGCGAAGGGAATCCAACCCGCTCCGCTCTCGACCGACACGAAGGCGAGGCGTGGATAGCGCTGACAGACCCCGCCGAAGATCACGTCGGCGATGGACTGGATGTTGTCCATGAACAGCAGCACGGAGGTCTTGACGAGCCCGATCTCCAGACCCCAGCCCGGGTAGCCGCCGGTGAAGGCGGGGCCCAGCGTGCCGGGCGCGTCGGAACTTTCGATCTGTCCCGATCCAATGTGGAAGCTGATGGGGAGCTGCGCCGCCTGGGCGGCGGC
Source organism: Deltaproteobacteria bacterium (assembly GCA_019310965.1). GTDB lineage: Bacteria > Myxococcota_A > UBA9160 > UBA9160 > SMWR01. Next base: position 12,190 of record JAFDDG010000061.1, on the reverse strand, counting down.
CCAGATCGGGTCCCAATGGGGATCGGCGAGATGGGGCTCGCCGAAGCTCTGCGGCTGGCTGCCGAACAGGATTCCCTTGTGGCCCTGCGCCGCGCAGCGTTCGATCTCCGCCACGCTGGCCTCCACGTCCCAGAACGGCGTCGCCATCACCGGAACCAGACGATCTGGCGCAGCGCTCACCCACTCGACCAGGAAATCGTTGTAGGCCTGGACGCACTCGAGCATGAGGGCGGGCTCTCCGATCTGGAGAAAGCGCCCCGAACCAAAGCCCGCCACGTTGGGATAGAGCACGGAGGCGTAGATCCCCTCCCGATCCATGTAGTCGAGACGCGCCTGTGCGTCGTGGCTGGCCGGAATCGCCTGCGCAAGCGTCTCGGGGAAGTCCGGGTAGGTGCCGTCGAACTCCGCCATCGCCGCCATGCCGGTCGGAACCACCAGCGAGTCTCCGATCGCCCAGAAATCGGTGTTGCCGCCGGGCGCCTTGACGACGTGGGGGATCAAGTCACCCCACTTGGATGCCACGCGCGACGTCCACAGGTCCTCGGGCTCGGAGATGTGGGTGTCCACGTCGACGACGCGAATGCGATCGAAGACCCGCTGCTTTTCTGTGCTTGACGGCGGCATTTCGCTGCAGCCAGTCTGGTGAATGCCGGATCAAAAAGATACGAGAAATTGTCGGGGAAGAGGCTGCCCCCGTGCGTGGCGCGCCACGCACGGGCGCGCGATCCGGCTGTTACTCTCTCGGGGCTCAGCAGAAATCGGGACGCCAGCATGAAGCGAGAAGCTGCGATCGTCGGGATCGGCCGCACCGCCTATTCGCGCAATTCCGGCAAGACGACCCTGGCCATGGCGGTCGAGGCGACGCGCAATGCGCTCGCCGACGCCGGGCTCTCGCTGAACGACGTCGATGGGATGGTCGCCTTCAGCACTGGAGATTCGGTGTCGACGGGTGCGGTGGGCTACGCCCTCGGTCTCGACGGTCTGTATTTCCAGTCGGACGTGGCGGGCGGCGGCAATGTGGCCGCGTTGGTGATGTCGCAGGCCTTCATGGCGGTCGAGTCGGGCAATTGTGATGTGGCGGTCGTCTACCGCTCGCTCAATTCGTGCTCGGGACATCGTTTCGGAACGTTCGCCGGACCCATTCAGGCCGGAGGGGACTCTCAGTTCAGCGCTCCGCACGGCTACATGGTGCCGGGCCAGTGGTTCGCCATGTGGGCGCGTCGGCACATGCACACCTATGGCACCTCGCACGACGACTTCGGTGCCATCGCCGTGACCTATCGCAATCATGCGGTGAACAATTCCCACGCCATGGCGCGCAGCCCGCTCACGCTGGAGGAGTACCACGACAGCCGCTGGATCATGGAGCCCTTCCACATCTACGACTGTGCGCTGGAGGCGGATGGGGCCTGCGCTCTGGTCGTCACCACGCGCGAACGCGCGCGCGACCTGAAGCACCGGCCCGTACGCCTGCTGGGACACGTGGGCTACACGGGCAAGGCCGGTCTGAACGATCAGTGGGACGACATGACCTGCATGTACTCTGCCTTTGTTGCGCCCAGGCTCTGGGATCGGACCGGGCTCGCGCCCTCCGACATGGATTTCGCCTGCCTCTACGACTGCTTCACCTACACCGCCCTGGCCACGACGGAGGATTTCGGCTTCTGCGAGAAGGGCGAAGCCGGTTCGTTCTACCGCAGTGGGCGCGCGACCTATGGCGGGGACATCGTCATCAACCCGCACGGCGGTCTGCTCTCGGAGGGCTACATCCACGGGCTCAACCATCACGTCGAGGCCGTGCTGCAGCTGCGAGGTGATGCCGGCGTCCGCCAGGTGGAGGAGCCCGAGCTGTGTCTCGTCTCCGCAGGCGCGGCCGCCTATGGCAGCGCGCTGGTCTACGCGGGAGACTGATGCCGTGAGCCGTGCCGGGTCGAGCGAGATGCCGCCGCCGCAACCGGCGCCCGATTCCCATTCGAAGCCCTACTGGGAGCATCTCGCCAGGGGCGAGCTCGCCATCCAGCGCTGCCAGGCCTGTCGGGAGTGGCAGTTCCCGGTGCTCGAGTTCTGCCGTCGCTGCGGAGGCGCGCTCGGCTACGAGAAGCTCTGCGGTGAGGGGACGATCTACAGCTACCTGGTCCAGCATCACAATGTGGCGCCCGGCTTCGATGCGCTCCGGCCGTACGCGATCGCCCTGGTCACGCCCGACGAGGCCGCCCATGTGCGGCTGGCGGCGCGCATCGTCGAGGCAGCCCCAGACGAGGTTCGCATCGGTCAGCGCGTACGCGTCGAGATCGTCGATCTGGCGGGCGGCGACTACAAGCTGCCCGTCTTCGCGCTCCTTGCCGATGGCGCGAGCAGCGATGCGGTACAGGGGGGCGACCCGCCCGGGTGACGGCGAGCTCGCCGCGAACTCTCCCAGGAGTCTGCGCGGGTGCGCGCAGACTCTGTCGCTCAGACCGCCGCCAGCCGGCCGTGCCGCTACGCCGCCGCGAAGTCCTCGAACTTCGGCTCGGACATCTCGGCGCAGAAGCGCGAGAAGGGGAACGGCCAGGCGGCGGGGATGCCGCGATCGTCGAGGTACCAGCTGTTGCAACCGCTGGCCCAGACGGTCTTCTTCGCGGCTTCCGTGCGCTCCTCTTCGAAGCGGGTGGCGGCCTGCTGGGTCGGCATGGCGTTGTCGAGCTCGCCGCTGCGCACCTTCTCGACGAGCTGCATCATGTAGTCGAACTGCATCTCGGCGGTCCGAATCAGCGAGAAGTTGCCAACGGGGCTGTTCGGCCCATTCAGCATGAAGAAGTTCGGGAAGTTCGGCACACCGATGGACATGTAGGCCGACGGCCGCTCCTTCCAGACGTCGTCCAGCAGGATCCCATCGTGTCCCCGGATCGTCATGGGACGCATGAAGGCGTCCACGTGGAAGCCCGTGGCGAGGACGAGCAGGTCGAGCTCGTGCAGTCGCCCATCCACCGTGCGGATTCCGGCGGACTCGATCCGCTTGATTCCCTCGGTGACGAGCTCCGCGTTCGGAAGCTGGATCGAATCGAAGAAGTCGTGGGAGATGACCAGGCGCTTGCAAGCGGCTGTGTAGTCGGGCAGGAGCTTTGCACGCAGGTCTGCGTCGGCGACGTTCTTCTCGAGATAGTCGGTGCAGGTCTTCTCGATGGTGTCGAAGAACTCCGATTTGCCGTCGAGCACCGCATTGCCGAAGCCTTCGTGGAACGAAGCGTCCAGCTCCTGGTGGAGCTTCTGCAGCTGCTCCGGGTTGCGGCGGAACTCGGCGCGCTGCTCCTCCGAGTAGGCGACCTGCTCGATGGGTACGACCCACTGCGCGGTTCGCTGGAAGAGCGAGAACTTGGCCGCGCGCGGTGCCAGTGCACCGGTGATCTGGACACCGCTCGAGCCGTTGCCGATGAGGCCGATGCGCTTGCCGTCGAGCGGGACGCTGGGATCCCAGCGCGCGCTGTGGAACATCGCGCCTTCGAAGCTGTCGAGGCCCTCGATGTCGGGGTACTTGGGATGGTGGAGGATGCCGGTCGCGGCGACCACCCAGTCGAAGCGGTCGCTGTAGCCCGAGGCCGTTTCGACTTCCCATTCTTCGCCCGTCCACTCGCAGCGCGTGACCGCGTCGCCGAAGCGCATCGAGCCCTCGACCTCGTAGCGGTTCGCTACGCCTTCGAAGTAGGCCTGGATCTCGGCGCCCGGTGAGCTCGCGTAGCTCCAATCGGGGTTCATCGCGAAGGAATAGCAGTAGAGGTGCGACGGCACGTCACAGGCAATGCCCGGATAGGTGTTCTCGCGCCAGGTGCCACCGACCTTCTCGGCCTTCTCGAAGACCGTGAAGTCGAGGCCGGCCTGCTTCAGCTTGACCGCCGACAGGATGCCCGACATGCCCGCGCCGATGATGGCGAACCGCGGCTTGCTGTTTGCTTGCATGGAGACCTCTCTGCTTGGGGGAAGGCGAAGCAGAGTAGCATGCGTTGCAGCCGTCACGAGAGCAGCCGACCGCCCCCGGCCCGGCCGAGGCCGGCTCCGGCGATGCGGAGCCACGCGCAGGTAGGAATCGCCATTCTCGCAGGGTCTCGGTTCACAGCGCGAGAGCTGTGTCGAGCCGTCGCACGACCCCGTCCATGGCTCGGCCTGGATCGCATAGGATGCGGACTCGAGACTGGGGCCGGTCAGCGGGTCTGCAAGCCGACAAAGAGGAGTTTCCATGAGTCGCATCCGTTTCGGTGTGATCTACGACTTTCGAAAGATGCCCGGAAGCGCGCTCTCGATGCCCGATATTTACGCGAATAGCCTCGATCAGGCGGAACGCGTCGATGACCTCGGTTTCGATCACATCTGGCTGACCGAGCACCACTTCGTGGAAGACGGCTATCTCCCGTCACCGCTCGCCGTGTCGGGTGCCCTGGCCGCGCGGACCCGCAACGTGATGCTCGGTCAGGATGTTCTCCTGCTGCCGCACTACCACCCGGTTCGACTCGCGGAGGATCTCGCAGTGCTGGACAACCTGAGCCGCGGGCGAATGATGCTGGGCGTGGGCATGGGCTACGTGCCCGCAGAGTTCGCCGCCCTCGGGAGCCACCGCAAGCAGCGGCTCTCCCGCATGGAAGAGGGCCTCGACATCCTCGAGCTCGCCTGGCAGCAGGAGCGCTTCGACTACGAGGGCAAGCGCTACCAGCTCTCGGACGTCCGCGTCCGCCCCCGCCCCGTGCAGGAGGGCGGGCCGCCGACCTGGATTGCGGCCATGAGCGAGGCCGGCGCGCTTCGCGCAGCGCGTCGCGGCGCCCACCTTCTTCCGCAGGGGGATCGCGCCGCTGTGCTCGATCCCTATCTCGCCCGGGTCGACCGGGCGGCGGAAGAGCGTCGTATTGGCATCGTCCGGCCCTTCTACGTCACCGAGGATCCTGACCTGCGCGCCGCCTTTCAGCAGCGTGCGAGCGCTTTCAGCGGCGACTCCCACATCGCGAAGCTGTACCGGGAGTGGTTCGCCCAGATCGACGATGCGATGACGCGGCAGCTGGAGGAGGGCGAGGCGCACGGGCGAACGATTCCGCAGAGCTTCTTCGCCGGGACTCCCGACGAGTGCATCGCGGAGCTCGAAGCGTTCGCTCAGGAGTTCGGCGTTACCGATGTGATCCTCGCGGGTTGGGGAACCTCTGCCGGCGACGACCCGACCGAGAGCACGGCGAACCTGGAACGCTTCGCGAAAGAAGTAATGCCCCATTTCTCGTGAGGTCGAGCTGGAACGGCCTGGCCCTGGCACCGCTCAGCGAGCCAATTCGGCAGCCGGCTAGGCGCTGCGCGCGACGGGCTAGAAGCTGATCGGCACGCCCGCGTAGGCGCGCGCCCAGAGCGAGTGCACCCAGCGGGGCTCGCTCTCGAGCTCGTACTCGGGTAGGCGGGCCAGCAGCTCCTCGAAGCCGACACGCGCCTCGAGCCGAGCGAGCTTCGAGCCGAGGCAGAAATGGACGCCGATGCCGAGTGCCAGGTGGCGGCGGGCCTCGCGCTTGATGTCGAAGCGGTCCGGGTCCGGGAACTCTCGCTCGTCCCGGTTCGCGGCGGCCCACACGAGCTTGATCTCCTGTTCGGCGGGGATGGTCTTGCCGTGTAGCTCGATCTCCTCGGTCGTTCTGCGCGGCAGCACCTGCGCCGGCGACTCGTAGCGCAACATCTCTTCGACGGCGTTCGGAATGAGCGACGGGTCGGCAACGAGCAGGCGCCGCTGCTCGGGGTGGTGGGCGAGCATCACGGATCCGTTCGCGATCAGGTTCGTCGTCGTGTCGTTGCCCGCGACGATCAGCATGAAGCAGAAGGCGAGAAGCTCATCCTGGGTCAAGTGCTCGCCGTCGACCTCGGCGTCGAGCAGCGCGCTCATCAGGTCGTCGCGCCGCTCGCTGCGGCGCTCCTCGAGCAGCTTCGCGAACTCCACGTAGATCTTCGTGGCGGGCGCGCGCACGGCCTCGGAGTCGGCGTTCTCCGGCGTCACCTCGATCATCTTCTCGGTGCATTCGAGGAAGGTCGCGCGCCGCTCTTCCGGCACGCCAATCATCTCGCTGATGACGCGGCTCGGCAGGTGGCGCGCGAACTCGGCGTGCAGGTCGCAGCTGCCGCGCTCAGCAATGCCGTCGATCAGCTCGCGCGCGATCGCGCGCACGCGCGGCTCTATGCGCCCGATGCTTCGCGGCGTGAACGCCATCGAGACGAGATTGCGCAGCGCGTTGTGGCGCGGCGGGTCCATCACCTGGATGTGCTGCAGCAGGCCGCCCCCGAGCGAGGTGCCCTCGGACGAGAAGCGCTCTGCGTCACTCGCGACGCTTCGCACGTCCTCGAAGCGCGAGACGGCCCAGTAATCTTTCTCTTCGTTGTGATAGATCGGATGTTCGTCGCGCAGCGTGCGGTAGATCTCGTGGGTGCGCTCGGGAAAGTCGGGGCGGCTCGGGTCGTAGACGAAGTCGCTGCTCATGGAGTCTCCTGGAGCGGCGCCGCCAGGTGGGGACCCAGGCGGGGACGCCCCTACCATTTACCTTTTTCGCTGACCCGCCGCACCTGGGATCAGGCCTTCGCGTGCTCTCGGAGTGCGGGTAGCAGTTCCTTGGCGACCCTCAGCTTCTGCTCGCCCTCGCCGACGACCGTGAAGAAGGAGAGGCCCTTGTCGATCAGCCCGCACAGTCTCTCGATCACGTAGGCGGGAGGGCCCGCCACGCCGTAGTAGTCGACGAAAGCGTCGTCGGCGAGATGTCTGGCCGGGGAGGTCTTCGATTCCTCGTAGCCGTGGTGGTCGTAGCTGTAGACCTCGTGGACGGCCGAAGTCACCTTCTTGAGGATGGGCTCGTGGGTCTCGATCTGCGCCGCGTCGAAGCTCGCCATGTGGGCCCAGCCGACCACGTCGGGCCGCAGCATCTCGATCGCGGTCTCGCGCGACTCGTGGATGCGAACGGGGATGTGGGCACCAATGGTGATCTCCGATGGTGCGCGCCCGGCTGCCGCGGCGGCATCGCGCACGATGCCGAGCGCCTGGTCGATGCGGCCCGGGTCGGCTCCCACGGCGAGGGAGATGCGGTCTGCGTGGGCGCCCGCGAGTGCGAGCGTCTTCGGACCCGTTCCCGCGACCTCGACGGGGACCTTCGTGTAGGCGGTCTTCGAGAGCCAGCCGAGGGAGCTGTCGCTGCCGTTCGCGACGGTCGTCTCGCCTTTGAGGTAGGCCTGCAACATCTGGAGGTCTCGTGCGAACGCGGCATGGCGCTGGGGCCGCAGCCCGATGCGACCCACCGCCGAGTCCCCCTTTCCCACGCCGCAGATTGCGCGCCCTCCCGAGGCGAGCTGGATGGCCCCGATCGCGGATGCCACCACACAGGGGTGACGCGTCAGGAAGTTCACCACGCAGCAGCCGAGTCGGATGGCAGTCGTGCTCTCCACCGCCATGCGGAGCTCGGTGAAGACATCCGTGGTCTGGCAGTCGTTGACGCCGAAGACCTGGAAGTCGAATCCGAGCCCCTCGGATTCTGCCGCCATGGCGGCTCCCTCGAGGGGTCGCGCAAAAGTGAGCGTTCCGATTTCGAACATGGGGTGATGATTCGCCCCACGTTCGGGAAACGCAAGAGATCTTCTGTGGCTGCCGCGCTGGTTTCTTGCCGAAGGCTGACGCCGCGAGTGATTGCGGCCCGCTGGCGGATCGCTCCGTTCTTCTGGCCAACGCGCCACTGACGGGTGCATGATGGCGCCATGCGATACGAAGTGATCACTGCGGAGGCGCCCCTGGGCGAGGGGCCGGTCTGGTGTCCCGACGGCACCCTCGTCATCTCGCTGATCTCGCCGGGCGGGCTGCTGCGTATCTGGCCCGAGAGCGGCGAGTCCGAGCTGCTGGCGTCCCTGCCCGGCGGGGCAAACAGCGCGCAGCTCGCTTCGGACGCGGGCTTCGTCGTGGCGAACAACGGCGGGATTGATTTCACGGGCTTCGCCGCTGCACTCGGCATCGACTCCGCGAAGATTCCCTACCGACCGGGTCCCCCCGGCCTGCAGCGCGTCTCGCCCAGCGGCGAGGTCACCACCCTGGCTCAGGCAGGTCTCCAGGCCCCGAACGATCTCATCGTCGCACCCGACGGCACGATCTACTTCACCGATCCGCCGCCTCACGGCGGCACCCAGAGCCAGGGTGGCGAGGGGCGCTTCTGGAGCTACCGGACCGGGGAGGGCCTTCGACAGATTGCCGGTGGGTTCGACTTCGACAATGGCGTGGCGCTCTCGCCCGCAGGGCGGCTGCTCATCGTCGAGGCACGGGGGTTGCTGTGGATCGACCCCGACAGCGGCGATCAGGAGTGGTGGGTGGAGCAGCTGCCCGGCGAGTCTCCCGGCGACGGCTTTGCCTTCGACGTCGAGGGTCGCCTCTACTGCGCCTGTCCGATGGACCACTGCATCCGGGTGCTCGACCCGGGCGGCAAGCAGGTCGACGCGATCGAGCTGGGTGAAGGCGCCTACCCCACCAACTGCTGCTTCGGCGGGGCCGAGCGGCGCACGCTCTTCACCACGGAGCTGGCGCCGGGGCGCGTGTGCGCCATCGAGGGGCTGCCGACACCGGGCCTCGAGCTCACCCCCTGGCCGACGCCGTAGCGCCGGCCGGAATCGAACGCCTCGTCCGCTCCATCCCATTCGCGCGTCCAGCCCGGATCATCCTGCTAGGCGAGCGCTGGCTCAGCTGCCCAGTCTCAAGATTTCGCGCAGGGCGTTCATCCCCGACACTTCTGCCTCACGTTGGTATTGCTTGGCGGCGCGATGACTGTAGCCGTGATCGGCGCCGCGATGAACGACGATTTCGACATTGCTGTGGTTGGCGAAGGCGGTGGCGCGCGGAAGCAGAGGTGCCCCAGCGCCACGGCAACGAAGACCAGGCGTGGGATCGTGGGGCGCCGGCGCATGAGCACGACACCGCCTTCGCCCCCGGCCTTGGCTACCCACGACGAGCTATTTCAGCAGCCTGCTAGAGCAAGAAGTTTCCAATCCCGGCAGCGACGGGCTTGGCCTCTTCGTCCTGGTAGGCGACCACGCGCACATTTGCGATGCGTCGTCCCAACTTCACGATCTCGGCTCGGCCATGGGTCTGCTGGGGCCCCGCAGATCGCAAGTAGTCGGTGCTGAAGTTGATGGGCCTTGCAATTCGGTCGTCCTGGCTCTGGTCGAGCAGGGCGAGTAGCGCAGTCATTTCGAGGAAGGCGCCGATCACACCCCCGTGCACAGCGGGTAGCCACCGGTTCCCGACATTCGCATCCTTGAAGGGCAGCACGCAGACGAGGCCCTTCGCATCCCGTTCGACCCCCATGCCGATGAAATTCGCATAGGGGATCTGCCCGACGATGTCATTGGCGCGGCTCACTTGGACTGCTCCGCTTTAACGTCGCCGCCGAGCGGATCGTTGGGCTTTGAGCCGAGCATGTAGGTCGCGATGTAGTTGGCGAAGGGATCCTCGGTGTCGCGATCCCAGGCCTTGCCGCGCACGAAGGCGACGCTTGGCGTGCGCTTGTAACACTCGGCAGAGCCGAATAAGTCGAGGCCGGGCTCTGCGGCGCGCAGGTAATCGATGCGCAGGTCGATGGTTGCCATCGAAGTGAATTCGGCGAGGCTGCAGAGCGTGGCGGCTCCGCCGGCCTGGTCCAGAAGCGTCGTGATGATGCCGCCGAAGACGACGCCGCGGCTCGGGTCACCCACGAACTCCTTCCGATACGGAATCATGAGCGTCGCAGTGCCGGGGCCGAGCTGCACGCACTGCATGCCGATCTCGACACAGTGCGGGACCGAGTCCACGATCGCGTTGGGGTTCTCGCGAAAGATCCTTTCGAACAGGTACTGCTTTGCCACGGCGGGAGGATAGTCCCCGTCCCTGGTCTCTGCTGCCACCCGCTTGCTCGAGTGGCGGGCTCCCCAGTCGTTGGGTCGTGAGAGGTGGTGGACGGCTGGATCCTCTGCAGAAGCTGAACGCCTCGGAGCTTCCGGGCGAGCGCATGGCTGCCCTTTCGGAAAGTGCAGCTGCATTTTCTCGTTCTCGATCGGCAGCGATCGATTAGATTGTTCTGTCAGCCCGCGGGGGGGCGGCCAAGGAGACGCAGCCATGTCAGAGCAGATTCTCTACGAACCGGCGAGCGCCGAGTTTGCCGACAACGCGCATGAGATCTACCGCAAGCTGCGGGACGACTTTCCCGTCTATCGCGATGAAGCGCGCGGCAGCTGGGTGCTGACGCGCTATCAGGACATTCGAGCTGCAGCCTCCGATGGCGAGACGTTCTCGTCCGAGCGCACGAGCATCAGCCAGGGTCTGCGGCCGATGCTCCAGCAGCTCGACGGCCCGCGCCACGACAAGCTCCGCAAGATGACCTGGGGAGCGTTTTCGCCGAGTCGGGTCGCGGGGATGGAGGGGCGCATCCGCGCGATCGCCAACGAGCTGATGGACGGCTTCGCCGACGTGGGCGAGTGCGATCTCCTGCACGCCTATGCGGCGCAGCTGCCGAGCCGTGTGATCGGCGAGCTGATCGGCATCCCGGCCGATCGGCGCGAGGCCTTCCTCGGCTGGACCGAGGCATTGATCGCCACGAACTCCGCGCAGGACCGGCAGGAGAACCCCTTCGAGAAGATCTATGCCGAGTTCACCGAGCTACTCGCCCTGCGCAGAACAGGGCCGGCCGACGATCTGATGAGCGCACTGCTCGACACCAAGGTCGACGGTGAGAGTCTCACAGAGGACGAGCTGCTCGGTTTCTGCTTTCTCCTGGTCGTCGGCGGCAACGACACGACCACGAACTTGATTGCCAATGGCTCGGTCCTGCTCGCTCGCCACCCGGATCAGCGCGCAGAGCTCGTGCGGGACCCTTCGCTCATCCCAGGCGCGATCGAAGAGATGCTGCGCTACGAGGCCCCGACGCAGGCCCTGCCACGCCGCGTGACGCGCGAGATCGAGATCCACGGTCGGAAATTGCGGAGTGACGAAGAGGTCTCGCTCGTCTGGGGTTCGGGCAATCACGACGAACGGCGCTTCCCCGACCCCGAGCGTTTCGACATCGGGCGCCAGGACAACCGCCACCTCGCACTCGGCCACGGTGTGCATTTCTGCATGGGTTCCAACCTCGCCCGACTCGAAGGCCGGGTGGCCTTCGAAACTCTGCTGGAGCGTCTACCCGGCTACGCCCTCGCGCGCGAGCCCCAGTGGCTGCCTTCCTCGTGGGCGCGCGCCTACCAGGCCGTGCCGATCTGCTGGTAGCGCGGGGTCGGGGGCAGGTCGAGGCTGGAATCCCAGGAGAGGTGGACGAGGGGCCTTCTCGCGAATCAGGGCCTCGGGGATCGACCGACGTGAGATCCCGCGATCAGCTGGAGCGGTCGCGTACGTGGCATGGCGAGCCGCCGTCGGTTCACCTGCGGAAGCGGCGGAGCCACGACGCGGACAATCCTGCCGTACCATGGACGGCGGCGCGGCCGAGAACGAGGAGGAGAAGAGCGCCAGTATTCTGGGGCGAACGAGTTCCGAGGACGCGTGCCATCATCAATGAAATGTAAGGAAGGGATCCATTGGAGTGGTTTGATAAGTTGTCAGCCTCATGGGTGAAAGCGAATCCCCACGAAGACTATTCGGTCCTGCCACCGCTCGTGCGCATCGCGCGCATCAGCTTGTTGATGGAGAGTTTTCAGAAAGAGGCGGTTCGTCCCTTTGATCTGGCCCCTTCGGATTACGGAGTGCTTGCGGCACTGCGCCGTTCCGGCTCCCCGTATCGCCTGGCGCCGTCAGAGCTTTACGGCGTGCTGGAGCGCTCTTCGGGTGGCATGACGAAAATGTTGAAGAGACTCGAGGGGCTGGCCCTGATCGAGCGTTCGCCATCCCCTGAGGACGGCAGGAGCAGCCTGATTCAATTGACGAAAAAGGGGCAGAACCTCGAAAAGGAGGTCTTCACGGCCTACCTCTCCCGTTCCCGAGATCTGCTGGGCGATCTGTCCAAGAGCGAGCTTCGGGAAATCGATGCCGTTCTGGAGAAATTGCTATCGCAGTTCGAGAAGTACTTTTACCGTTAGCAGGCCCAGCATGCCTGGGCGCGGCGCTAAGACATCGGCAACGGCTAGCCCGGCCTCACGATCTGCCCGGGCAGTCCGCAGCCTTCCAGCAGCTTCCCATCCATCACGATGGGGACACCATTGACGATGGTGGCCTGAATGC
>JAFDDG010000014.1 GCA_019310965.1 Deltaproteobacteria bacterium | reverse complement strand
CCGCGCGAACCCGGACCCCCTGGTCAGGGAACAGCTCCAGCTGTTCGGAGGGATGCCCGTTCCGCCGCGGGGCATTCTCAAGGAGCGCGACGGACCCATCTTTCTCGCCTTTCCGGACCTCACCGGCTTCGGGCGAATCTTGCTGATCGACGCCGTGACCGCGGAGGGGGGCGACTACACCGCCCTGGGAGACACCGGCTTTCCCTTGGGTCTGATCTTCGATCCCACACCCGGGGCAGACCCCAGGGAAATGTTGCTGGCGGACTCCGGCAACCTCCTCACACGCCCCGCCGGGCTCTACGAGATCAACGAGGCCGGCGGCGTGAGCAACATCGCGCGCAACGGAGCGCTGGCCATCCCGTATCGCCTGGATTCTCACGACGGCAATCTCGTCTATCTGACCGACCTGGGCGGCGAGAACGACCCGGATGGCGACGGGGAGGAGCCCTTCCCCGTGCAGCCACCCCAGGTGGTGCGCATCGATCGCTCCATCGACCCCGCGGGCGACTTCGGCGCGAACCAGACGGTGATCTCGTCGGGCGGTGAGCTCGTCCTACCCATCGGCATCGTGATCCTGGAAGAGAACGGTGTGAAGCCGGACTCGCTGCTCGTCTCGGACATCGGGGCCCGTCCGGGCGGCGCGCTGATCCGCATCGACTTCGACCCGACCTCAGCGACGCCCGACCTCAGCGACGAGCAGACAATCGTGGCCGAGGGGGACCTGCTCGACACGCCGTGGGAGCTGAAGATCGTCCCGGCCACCGAGCCTGTGCGCCCGCGCCGCATCTTCGTGACCGACACCGCTGCGCTGCCGGACGACACCGGCATCGTGTACATCGATCCCGACGGCGATGCCGACGACTACGTCACCGGCTTCACCACGCCCAACGCCGTCGTGGTCGACCCCGAGGAGCCAAACGACCTGATCGTCGCCGACGCCGATGACGCGCCCGGCGGCATCCCCTCGATCTGGCGCGTCACCCCGGACACCGACACCACCGGGGAGCGCATCTGCATCAGCCCCGGTCCCTGGGGCTCCACCACCGATTGCGACAGCCCCGGCGGCTCCCTGGTGGAGCCCACGGGGCTCATCGTGGATGCCGGCGGCGACATCCTGGTGGTGGACCGCGAGGCTGCGCTGGTGCTGCGCATCGACCGCACGACGGGCGCGCAGACGCCCATCGTGCCGCCCGCGTCCGAGGACGACTTCTTCACGAGGCCGGTGGGCATCGGCATCGACCCGGACGGCTACCTGCAGGTGGTGGACGAGGGGGACGACGTCGCCCCGGCCATCCCCCCGCGCGTGATCAGGATCAACCCGGACACCGGCAAGCAGTTCTGCATCGCGGAAGGCGGGATACCAGGCACCTCGCTGTCGATCGACGGAGTCCAGGACATCATCTTCGACGCGGCCGACGACACATCGCTCTTCTCCGTGGAGAATGAGGATGACCGGCCAATCCTGCGCTTCATCGCGCCCGGCTTCGGCTCCCTGGTCGAGACCACGAGCCCGCTGTACGTTGCGATCCGCCACACCGCCATCGCCGAGAATCGCGACCTGGTGAGCGTCGATGCCGGAGTGGGGCGCGTCCTGCGCCTCGACCCGATCTTCCCTAACGACGACGCCGGCGATCCGACCGTGGTGGCCGGCAGCGAGGGCCTGGTGGATCCCCGTGGCATCGCGGTGGCCGGGATGCCACGCCCGAACCCGGAGCCGCTGGACAGCGACGGCGACGGCATTCTCGACCCCGAGGACAACTGCATCGACGTCCCCAACCCGGATCAAGCAGACCTGGACACGAATGACACCGGCGACGTCTGCGACGACTGGTGCGACACCAACGACGACGGTGCCATCACGGGGGCCGACGTCGGCCTGCTGGCCAAGTTCTGGCAGAAAGACTGCGACGAGGTCCCGGAGGATGACCAGGACGACTGCAACAGGGCGGACTGCGCCTACCCCGCGGACGGTGCCGTCACCGGCGCCGACTGGGGCGTACTGGCCATGCTGTACGGCCGGGCCGTTCCGGGAAGTTCGGGCAGCATGGTGGGCTTCGACAACGGAGCGAACTGCCGGCTTCAGGGCAGCCGCGCCGGATCTTCCAGGTAGCCGTCCACCAGCACCGCCGTGCGCCCCATGCGCGCCGCCAGCTCGGGGCTGTGGGTCACCACCACCAGCGCGGTGCGGTGCACGCGGTTCATCTCGAGCAGCAGGTCCAGCACCTGATCGCCGGTCTTCGGATCGAGGTTGCCGGTCGGCTCGTCCGCCAGCACCACGGCGGGCTCGAGCACCAGGGCGCGGGCCACCGCCACGCGCTGGCGCTCGCCGCCGGAGAGCTTGCCCACCGGCTGCCGCAGGCGGTGCTCGAGGCCGACCTCCTCGAGCAGCCGGGCCGCGCGCTCGCGCATCTCCTCCGGCGCACGCCCGCCCACCAGGCCCGGCATCATCACGTTCTCGAGGGCGTTGAACTCGGGCAGCAGATGGTGAAACTGGAAGATGAAGCCCAGAGACGCGTTGCGAAAGCGCGCCAGCTCGCGGCGATCGCGGCGAGCCAGGTCTTCGCCGCGGAAGAGCACCTGCCCCTGGCTCGGGTGATCCAGGGTGCCGAGGATGTGCAGCAGCGTCGACTTGCCGACACCCGAGGCGCCGACGATGGCGAGGCGCTCGCCGGTTGCGATCGAGAGGTCGACGTTCTTCAACACCTCGATGCGCCCGTCGCCGGTGGCGAAGGAACGGCGCACGCCGCGGGCTTCGAGCAACTCCTCACTCATACCGGAGCGACTCCACCGGATCCAGGCGCGCGGCCTGCCGGCTCGGCAGCAGCGTGGCGCCGAGCGCCAGCACCATGGCGATGCCGACGGCAAAGGCGATCTGCCCCAGATCGAGCTGTGCCGGCAAGGTCGAGAGCTGATAGACGCTTGCGGGCAAGGTATCGACGCCGGTCAGCCACTCGACCTGCCGCTGCACCCATTCGATGCGCGATGTGACCGAGATCGCCGCCACCACGCCGATGGCCGTGCCGACCAGTCCGATCAGCGTGCCCTCGATGGCGAAGATGCGCTCGATGGTCTCGTCTTCGGCACCCATGGTCTTGAGGATCGCGATGTCGCTCTCCTTCTCCATGATCATCATCACCAGCGTCGAGACGATCGAGAAGGCGGCCACCACCATGATCATCGAGAGCAGCAGGAACATCATCACGCGCTCGCTCTTGAGCGCCTGGAAGAAAGCCGGGAAGAACTCCTTCCAGTCACGAGTGAAGAAGGGGACACCCAACGCCTCCTGCACGGCGCGACCCACCGCCTGCGAACGATAGAAATCCGGCGTGCGCACCTCGATGCCGTCCACGACGTCGCCGCTGCGCCGGAAATCCTGCGCAGCGGGCAGCGTCACGTAGGTGAAGATCTCGTCGTACTGAAAGAAGCTCGAGCGAAAGATGCCCACCACCTGGAAGCGCTTGAGGCGCGGCGCCGGTCCGAGGGGCGTCTGCGGGCCGCCAAAGGGCGAAATCAAGGTCAGGGGGTCGCCGGACTGCAGACCCATCTTGCTCGCCAGCTGGCTGCCGACGACGATACCCGGCGTGCCCGCCGGCAACGCCGGGTCCTCGGAAGCCGGCGGAGCCGCCAACAGCGCCAGGCCGCCCGGCGTGATGAGATCCTGTTCGAGGTCCGTCACCCGCGCCGCACGCTCGACATCGATGCCGCGCACGCGCACGCCCATGATCTCGCCGGCGCCGCCGCGCACCATGCCCTCCGCATCCAGGTAGGGCGTGGCGGCCACCACGCCGTCGACGCCATCGATCGCCACGAGCACCTCGGCGTAGTTCTCGAACGGGCCGAAGCCGCGCTGCACGGTGAAGTGCGCCTTGTTGCCGATGATCTCGTCGCGCCAGGTGTTCTCGAAGCCATTCATCACCGCGAGCACGGTGACCACCAGCCACACGCCGGCGGCAATGCCGACCACGCAGATGCCCGTGATGATCGAGATGAAGGTCTGGCGGCGCTTCGCCACCAGGTAGCGCACGGCGATGAACCACTCCGCACGCCGGCGCGTGTCGTTGAAGCCCGCCGCGGCCAGCGGCAGCAGGCCAATCAGCACCAACGCACCGGCCGCCGAAATCAGCCACGCCCCGCCGAGTGCGATCGCCGCCTGCGGCTCCGCCAGCAGCACCGCCAGCATCACACCCGGCACGAGGGCCAGCGCGAGCACCCACAGCAGGCGCTCCGCATCGCCGAGCGCGAGGCGGGCCCCGCGACGCCGGCGCCAGGCCAGCAGCCCCGCGCCCACCACCGCCACGCACAGGGGCGCCAGCGCCAAGCTCAAGCGCCCGCTGGCGCCCACCAGCGCGCCGTAGGCGGCGCCCAGCACGCCGAGAGTGACCACGGAGAGTCGCGTCGACGAAACCGTGCGCAGCACGAAGGCCAGCAGCGAAACGCCCACGGCGACGGCGACGGCGGCGCCCAGACTCGCCAGGGCCCACGCCTTGAAGCGCCCGATCTCCACCAGCTGCTCGGGGTCTGCCCAGTGGAGGCTGGCGCCGCCCAGCACCAGCGCCCAGAACAGGCCGAAGAGCGCGACGCTGCGCGGGCGCGTCGCCACTCGCGCGAAACGCTCGAGCGTCACCACCGCCGAGCCGAGGAAGAGCACCGCCAACACGCCGATCCCCACGAGCAGCGACACGATGAGCGTGAGCGCCAGCGAGCCGCCGGCGGCAGTCAGCACGTCCCAGGCCGCAACTCCGAGCATCAGGCAACCCCGCCCGCCAGCCGCATCAGCTGCCCTCGACTTCCGGGCGCAGGTGCGGGAACAGGATCACCTCGCGGATGTTGGGCGCGTCGGCCAGCACCATCACCAGGCGATCCACACCCACGCCGAGCCCGCCGGTCGGCGGCAACCCGTGCTCCAGCGCGCGGATGTAATCCTCGTCCAAGGGGTGGGCCTCCTCGTCCCCGTCGGCGGCATCGCCCGCCTGGGCCTCGAGCCTCTGCCTCTGATCGTCCGGATCGTTGAGCTCGCTGAAGGCGTTTCCGAGCTCCATCCCCGCCACGAAGGCCTCGAAACGCTCCACCAGCCGCGGGTTGTCCGGCGAGCGCTTGGCCAAGGGGGAGAGCTCCCACGGATAGTCGATCACAAACGTGGGTTGGACCATCTCGGGCTCCACGTGGTCGCCGAAGAGGTCGTCCACCAGCTTGCCCCAGGTGGGGGCACTGCCCAGGTCGAGGCCTTTTCCCCTCATCGCAGCCCTGAGCGACGACAGCTCGCCGGCCTCCAGCACGTCGATTCCGGTCGCCTCCTCGATCGCCCGAGTCATCTCGATCCGCGGCCAGGGCGGCGTGAAGTCGATGCTGGCGCCCTGGTATTCGACCTTCGTGTCGCCGCAGACCTGCCGCGCGATCTCGCAGAACATCGCCTCGGTCAGCTCCATCATCTCTCGGTAGTCGGCGTAGGCCTGGTAGCACTCCATCATGGTGAACTCGGGGTTGTGCTTCTTCGAGATGCCCTCGTTGCGGAAGTTGTGAGCGATCTCGTAGACGCGATCGAGGCCGCCGGTCACCAGGCGCTTCAGGTACAGCTCATCGGAGATGCGCAGGTAGAGCTGCTGGTCGTAGGTGTTGTGGTGCGTCGTGAAGGGCAGCGCGGCGGCGCCGCCGTAGAGCGGCTGCAACACCGGCGTCTCCACCTCGAGAAAGCCGCGGGCGTCGAGAAAGCTGCGCATGGCACGCAAGGTGCTGCTGCGGATCACGGCGATGCGACGCGCTTCCTCGTTCACGATCAGGTCGAGGTAACGCTGGCGGTAACGCGCCTCGACGTCCTTCAGGCCGTGCCACTTCTCCGGCAGCGGGCGCAGGCTCTTGGCGAGCAGCTGCACCTCGCGCACGTCGACCGAGAGCTCACCCTTCTGGGTGCGCCAGACGGGACCTGCGAAGCGCGCAAAATCGCCCACGTCGAGCTTCTTGACGAACCGGAAGACGTCGGGGTCCATCTCCTGTTTGCGCGCACTGACCTGCAGGCGCACGCCCTCCTCGACGAGCGTCACGAAGACGAGCTTGCCGAACGAGCGCTGGGCGAGGATGCGCCCGCAGACGGCGACACTCTCGGCGAGCTGCTCGAGCTCCTCCGCGCTCTTGTCGTCGAAGCGCTCGCGCACGTCGGCGACGGGTGTCCGGGGCCCCGTGCGCGGCGGAAACGGATCGACGCCCGCCTCGCGCAGCGCCGCCAACCGCTGCCGTCTGACCTCCTGCTCGCGATCGCTCACGCCTGCCCTCGTGCCTCCGCTGCGTTGTGGACGAGTGTGGCACGGATGAAGCGATCGAGATCGCCCTGCAGCACGGCGTCCACGTTGCCCACCTCCGTGTTCGTGCGGTGATCCTTCACGCGCTGCTGGGGGTGCAACGTGTAGGAGCGGATCTGGCTGCCGAAGCCGATCCGCAGTTTCTCGCCACGCATGGCGGCCAGCTCCTCGTCGCGCTTGCGCCGCTCGTACTCGTAGACGCGGGCGCGCAACACCTTCATGGCCAACGCGCGGTTCTTGTGCTGTGAGCGCTCGTTCTGACACTGCACGACGATGCCGGTCGGCGCATGGGTCAGACGCACCGCCGAGTCGGTCTTGTTCACGTGCTGGCCGCCGGCGCCTCCGGCCCGGTAGGTGTCGACTCGCAGATCGTTCTCGTCGATCTCGACCTCGATGGCGTCGTCGAGCTCGGGAAAGACAGAGACGCTGGCGAAGGCGGTGTGCCGGCGCGCCTGCGAGTCGAAAGGCGAGATGCGCACCAGCCGGTGCACGCCCTCCTCGGCCTTCATGTACCCGAAGGCGTAGTCGCCGGCGATGTTGATCGTCACGCTGCGGGTGCCCGCCTCCTCGCCCAGCTGCTGATCCAGGAGCTCTACCTTGTAGCCCCGGGCCTCGGCCCAGCGCGTGTACATGCGCAGCAACATCTCCGCCCAGTCGCAGGCGTCGGTGCCGCCCTCGCCCGAGTTGATCGAGACGATGGCGTTGTTGCCGTCGTGCTCGCCACCGAGCAGCCGGCGCAGCTCCACCTCTTCGAAATCGTTGCCGGCCGCAGCGAGCCTCTCCGAGACCTCGCGCAAGGTGGCCTCGTCATCGGCCTCGGACGCCAGCTCGAGCAGCACCTCGGCATCTTCCAGCGACGCTTCGAGGCCGTCGAAGAGCCCGACCTCGCGCTCGACCCGGCTCTTGTCTCGCAGCACGCGCGCCGCGACCTCTCTGTCGTCCCAGAGGTCCGGACGCGCGCTCTCCGTTTCGAGGGCAACGAGCTTGTCGCGCAGGCCGTCTACGTCAAAGACGCCCCCGGAGCTCGCCGACGCGCGCGCGCAAATCGCGCAGGCGTTCGCCCAGCTCGTGGGGGTCCAGTGTCACTGCTTCGTCATCACTCATCGCACGTCCCTCTCTCCGCGTCCGCGCCGCCGGTGCGACTGCCAGACACCCAGCGCGCTCACCGCCCAACAGCTCCAGGCAAATACGTCGCCGTAGCGCGTGTAGAACGATCCGCCCGCGGGCGCGGAACGAATCGGCACGTCGGCCTGGAGCCAGTCGCGCTCGAAGATCCGTGTGCGTTGCTGCACGCGTCCTCGCGCATCGATGATCGCGGATACCCCCGTGTTCGCGGCCCGCGCCGTCCAGACCCGCGTTTCCGCCGACCGTAGCGCGGTCATCGCGAGAAACTGATACGGCGCGCCCGTCCGCCCGTACCAGGCGTCGTTCGTAATCGCGAGAAGCAATGCCCCGCCGTCGTTCACGAAACGCCGCACCAGATCCGGGAAGAGGAGTTCATAGCAGATCGGCAGGCCGACGGTCAGCGACGTACCCCCGGCGGACAGCACCAGGGCGCGCGGACCCGGACCCTGCGTCACCGCAGTGTCAGCGATGCCGCGCGCCACGGCCTCGAAGAAGCTCCCGAACAGCTCCGCCAACGGAACGTATTCGCCGAACGGCACCAGGTGGCTCTTGTCGTAGCGCGCGACCAGGCCAGCACGGGGATCGATGGCAAACGCGCTGTCGAAGACAGAACGGTGGCCGGCCGGTCCGGCCTCGAGACCCACGGCCCCGATCACCAGCAGCGCACCGGTCTCTTCCGCCAGCGCCTCCAGGCGTCCCGCCTGGCGGGGGTCGCTGCCGATGGCTCCGGGCACCGCGGTCTCAGGCCACACCACCACCTGCGCGCCGGCGGCGCTGGCCTCCCGCGTGAGCCCCTCGTAGCTGCTCAGTGCACGCTCGAACCCCTCCCGACTCCACTTGGCCCCCTGGTCGATGTTGCCCTGGAGCACCGCCACGCGAACGCTCTGCCCCGGATCGGAGGGCGTGAGCGCCCCACTCGCGAAGCCGAGGAGGTGGAATGCAACGACGCCGGCGAGCGCACCGCACGTGGCGGCTCGCAGACGTCCCGCACCGCGCCACTCGCCCGTCGCCTGGGCGAGCGCCACTCCGCCGAGGAACGTGACGAACGAGAGCCCGTACACCGCCGTCCACGGCGCCAGACCCAACAGAGCGGGGTTCAGGTGCTGGGAGTAGCCCAGCGTCGCCCAGGGAAAGCCGCCGAGCGCGAAGGAGCGCAGATGCTCGAGGGCTGTCCACAGAGCGGCCAGCAACCACGGCGACTCGAGCCTCCCGGCGGCGGCGACAGCAGCATAGGCGGCGGCGAAGCCCGCGACATAGACCCCGATCCCCAGCGGCCCGAGCACGCCGAGCCAGGGGTTCGCGTGTCCGTAGACCACCGTCACGATCCAGATCCAGTGCACGATCGCCGAGTGCGCGACCAGCGAGGCCAGGAATGCGCGCTTCGCCGCCTGGCGAGGGGATGCGCCGCGCAGGCCCATCCACAGGCAGGCGGGCGCGAGCCAGCTCACCGCGGCTCCCAGGTCGACGACGACTCCGGCGATCAGCTGCGGGAACGCGAAAAAGCTGGCCAGCGCGTAGCCGCCCAGCCAGAGCCACGGCCCCCTACCCATCGTCCCGCACCGCGCTGAACAAGCGCCGCTCCTCCGTTCGCATGGCGCGCGCATCGGCAGCGCGCACGTGATCGAAACCGAGGAGATGCAGCGTGCCGTGGATGAGCAGCCGCGTCACCTCTTCATCGAGCGCGCGATGGCGCGCGCGGGCCTGACGCCGCGCCGTCTCGACGCTGATCACCACGTCGCCGAGCAGCCGCCCGCGGTGCTCGGCGCCCTCGCCCTCCAACATCGAGAAAGCCAGCACGTCGGTGGCCCGCGGCTTGCCGCGCCAGACGCCGTTGAGCTCGCGCATCTCCGCGTCGTCGACCAGAGCCACGGACAGCTCCGAGCGCGCGTGGCCCAACGCTCTCAGGATGCCGCGCGCCCGCGTTCGCAGCCGGCCGGTGTCGATTGCCGGGAGCCCGCCGCCGCGCGGCGGTCCCACCAGGCGCAGAGTCATTCGCCGTTCGAGTCCGACGAACTGCCGCGGCGCCCCCAGCGCTCGTATGCCACGACGATCTGCTGCACGAGCGGATGCCGCACCACGTCCTTGTCGCTGAAGCGCTGGACCCCGATACCCTCGACGCCGCGCAACACTTCCAGTGCCTCGACGAGCCCGCTCCGGGTGCCCTTCGGCAGGTCGATCTGGGTGACGTCACCGGTGATGACCGCACGCGAGTCTTGGCCCAGGCGCGTCAGGAACATCTTCATCTGCTCGCTGGTGGTGTTCTGGGCTTCGTCGAGGATGACGAAGGAATCGTTGAGCGTGCGGCCGCGCATGAACGCCAGCGGCGCAACCTCGATCACCCCACGCTCGATCAGCCGGCCGGCCTGTTCCATGGGCATCATGTCGTTGAGCGCGTCGTAGAGCGGACGCAGGTAGGGGTTCACCTTCTCCGCCATCGAACCCGGCAGAAAACCGAGGCGCTCCCCGGCCTCGACCGCTGGACGCGTGAGCACCACCCGCGACACCTCGTGTCGGTTGAGCGAAGCGATCGCAACGGCCATCGCGAGATAGGTCTTGCCCGTCCCGGCCGGGCCCACGGACATGACCACGTCGCGGCCGCGCATCAGATCGATGTACTGGCGCTGCGAGAGATTCTTTGCCGTGATGCGACGGCGCGAACCGACGCCCGCGAGCACATCCTCGTAGACCTTGTCGAAATCCACGTCGGGGTGCTCGCTCACCATGCGCACCGCCTGCCGAACGTCGCGAGCCTTCACCGGATCGCCACCTTCGATGTTGCCGTACAGCTGCTCGAGAACCTTGCGCGCAGCCGCCACCGCGTCGGGATCGCCCACCAGCCGCACTTCGTTGCCGCGCGCACGCGCGTCGACGCCGAGCTCCTGTTCGAGAATGCGCAGCGTGCTGTCACCCTCACCGTAGAGCAGCGCCGCCTGCTGGTTGTCGTCGAAGAGCAGAGTCTGTCGAGTGGAAGCGTCGTTCGGGGCCAGGAGGTATTCCCTCTCGAGCGCGCCCCTGCCGATTGGCTTTCAGCGCGCTGGCGCGAGCAGGAGCACCCCGCCATCGCGCTTGGCGTAATAGTAGGAAGACGCGTCGGGCACCGCCAACACCGCGTCGGCGAGGAGCCCCCCGCGCGACACCTGGTCGAGCGATTCCGGCCACGCTCCCGTCAAGAAGCGATGCGCCTCGAGGGCGTGGTGCGCGCGGCGAGTGGCGTAGGCGGCGACTACCTCGCCGTGCGCTTCGCTGTGCAGCGAGAACCCCGGCGCGATCGGCGGCCGGGTTTCGCGTGTCCCGATCCATGCTGCCAGCAGCGCGAGCGCCAGCAGCGGAGCGGCCCCGACGAGCCAGTCCCCCAACGTCTCCCGCGCCGCCCGCGACGCCGGCGCCGGCAGCGAGCGCAGACTCTCGAGGGCCTCGGGATCGAGCAGCTCGATCACCTCGTAGCGTCGCAAGTCCGCCAGCAAGCGCACTGCATCGAAGGTCCCCAGCAGCGACAAGTCGACGATCTTTCGCACGGGAGTGCGGCCGTCGACCAGCGCGAAGACCCGCTCGGCCTGCGCGACCTGCTCCGCCTGCAGCTCTGTACGGCGGCGGTACTCCTCGACTCCGGAGCTCCGTCGGAAGACGGCATCCTCGTGCACGAGCTCGCAGAAGCTGTGCCACTCGTCGACCATGCGCAGACTGTCCATCAGGATCTGCTCGGCCCCGAGCAGCGACTCCATTTCGCGCGTATGCTCGACGGGCTGCGAGCGGAAGTCGAACTCGCCGCTCTCCCATCGCAAAACATCGAAGAGCGTCTCCCGGGTCAGCAAGTCCTCGATACGGGCGACTTCCTCCTGCTCGATCCAACCGCGCGAGACGGCGAGTCGCGGCAGCGTCTGCGCCGTCGCCTCGCTTTCCGTCTTCAGACGATCTAGCTGTGATTGGGTGAGGCGTCCGCAGCGCACCAGCATTTCACCCAGAGCCTGTTCAGCGCGATCGGTAATCGGGGCCGCGGATACGACGTTTCCGCCGTCGAAACGCAGCTGCACGCCTTCGTCACCGTCGTTGGTGAACTCGAGCACACCGGTCTTGCGCTGTTGCCCGATCAGCTGGAAGACATCGGCGATGCCGAAATCGCGCAGGTTTCCGCGTAGCGCCACCGACATCAGGCGCGCCCCCGCGCCGCCAGCGCAGCGCCGACGCACAGCGCGTAGCCGGCGCCGGCCAGAGCGGCCACGCAGAAGAATGCGAGCGGCCCGGCGGCTCCGGCCACCAGCGGGTCGGGCACGGCACCCTCTCGGCCGATCAACGCACCGAGGGCGATGCTGAAGCAAAGCGCGCCCCAGAAGCCGAGCAGCGGACGCCGAGCCAGCACGCCGGCCATGCCAGGAATTGCGATCGACACGCCGGAGACCAGCCTCTCGATGCGCGCGCCACGCTCGCGCAGCGCGCTGATGCGCGCGATGCGCAGGACGCGATCCGTGAGTTCGGGTTGGTTGAAGAGCTTGTTGCACGGGCTGCAGATATCGGCCCGAGCCGCGATTTCGTGACAACGCGGACACACGCGACGACCGCAGCGCACGCACCGGCACGACGCATCGAGCCGAGCCCCGATGCCCAGGCCCAGCAGCAGCGCGAGCAGCAGCAGTGCGGCGGCGGCGGCAGCGGATGTCCCCATCCAGCCGGGGGCGAAGCGGGTTCGAAACTCGGCGGCCCAGGGCTTGCCATCGGAGTTGGCGAGTGACGACAGCAGCAAATCGCGCAACGGCAGCGGCAGGTCGACGACGAAGCCCTCGGGCTGCGTCCCTTGCAGTCGCGTCAGCTCTGCGACCAGATCGCCGTTCTGGGCCTGGGCCAGCTCGAGCGCCTGGGCCAGGTTTTCCACCTGGAACGCGCGGCCGTATGCCTGCGACAGGTTGAAGAGCGTAGTCGCTGAGTCGTCCACCTCGAGCGCGCGCCGGTAGAGATCGAAGGCGGACTCCATGTGCCCCAGGTGCAAGCGCACGTTGGCCGCGTTGGTCAGCAGCACGGCGTCGTTCGGGCGGCGTTCGAGAAGCTTCTGGTAGAGCGCATCGGCGCGTCCGAGATTGCCCTCGCGGCGTGCCAGTCGCGCCAGGCCCTGCTGCGCAAACAGATCGTCTTCCGGGGCAGCGGCGAGCCGGGCCGCGTCTTCCGGCGACACCAGGCCCCGGCTGGTGGCCAGCGCCGCACGGGCCACCGGATCGCCGGGCAGGGCTCCGAGCGTGCGACCGGCCAGCTCGGCTACCGGGTACGCACCGGCCACGATCGCCACGCAGGCGACGGCGAGGGCAATGCCCTGACGCCGCGTGGCGTAGATCGCAGCCACGGCCACCAGGGAAGCGGCGAGACCGAGGAGTCCTTCACCGAGAGCAACCGGTGCCACGAGCAGCGTACCGAGCAGCGCGACACGGCCGAACGCCGGCATGCGCCGCGACACGCTGTCGCCGAGATCGTGAGCCGCGTGAGGCCACGCGATCGAGCTCGCCGCCGCCAGCGAGAGCATCCCGCCACTGACGAGTCCGGCCGCGAGCAGCGCCAGCAGTGAGCCAGCGAGCCAGAGGGCACCTTCGGGATGTCGCGCGTACGCCAGCAGCGCGCTGCCCACCGCGCGCAGGGCCGAGAGCGGCGACTCACCGACCAGCCAGACGGCCCGGGCCCATTCCATGTGAGCGGCGGGCAGATCGGGAGCCAGGCTCACGGCCGCCTCTGCACGTTCCAGCGTAACGCCCGGTGTCGCGAGAAGGGCCCGCGCAGCACCGTCGAGACTCCAGACACCTCGTTCGTAGGCCGCGCGGCGGGTCAACCAGACGCGCTCGCCGAGCTCCGCGCCGCCTTCGAACCAGGCGCGCTCGATGGCGCTCCCGCCGGGCTCCGTCGGCATCGGGAGAGGCGGCGGCTCGGTCACCGCGACGCTGTCAGCGCCAGAGACGGAGGGGTCCGCGGTGGCGGGCTCGACAGGGACCGCGACCTCGCTACCGGCGGTGGCAACTTCCAGGGCCGCGGCATCCGCAGCCCGAGCCATACCCGGCGCCTCGGCGGAGGCGTCCGGCAACGGCCCTCCTCCGAGCAGCAGAACGACCCACCCCAGCGCTGCCAAATTCGTGCGTCGGGTCACACCAACCCCCCGTGAACCCTGGCGTTCTGGCTGCGTATCGGCCGAACACCCCCGACGCTGAACCGCTCTGCCTGCCCCGGGGGAGGGCCGTCGACAGCGGAGACGGCCGCGCTATGGTTAGCCGCCCCGTACAGGAGCTGCCGCATGGCGACCCACAAATCAGCCACGAAGCGAGCCCGCCAGGACCTGGTGCGCCGCGCTCGCAATCGCGACCAGCGCAGCCGCGTTCGCGGAGCCATCCGGCAGGCGCGAGCCGCAATTGCCTTGGGCGATGCGGGCGAAGCGAACAGTGCCGTACGCCGCGCCGAGAGCCTGCTGCGCCGCGCCACCAGCAAGGGCGTGCTTCACAGCAAGACCGCCAGCCGACAGATTTCGCGGCTCGCGAAGGCGGTCCAGGCGCTCTAGCAGCGAAAAGCGCCTTCTGCTTCGCAGCGGCGTCCCCTTTTCCCAGTGGGTTGAGCCTTCTGCTTCGCAGCCACGTTCGTCTGTTAGCCAGACAGCCCCAGTACCAGCCGTTCGAGGGCGAGGTCCGCACGCAGGCCACCGGCGCCCTTGAGTGCCAGATCGGTCTGGTGAATCGCCCGCAGACAGGCGACCAAGCGGCGCAAGCCGTAGCGGCGCGCCTGGCTCTCGAGCTTGCGCCGCACGAATGGCGGAACGTTCGGTGCCTCGCCGCCCGCGAGACTCAACAGGCGCCGGAAGTGGCTCACGAGGGCGCCCAGCAACGCTGGCGGCGCCGCGCCGGCGGCGAGCAAGCGCGTGAGCACGGCGAACGCATCGCCGACCCGACCCTCGCCGATCGCATCGGTGAGGTCCCAGACCGCATCCTCCGCGATATCCAAGGCACCCGCCACCACGTGTGCACGGCTGACCGGCTTGCCCTCCCCCGCCAGCAGAGCCGCCTTCGCGATCTCCTGGCGGAGCATCAGCAGCTGCGGTCCGATGCGCTCCGCCAACAGCTCGGCGGCTCCGCGCTCGAAGTCGACCTGCTGACGGGCTGCCTCGGCCCGAACAAACGTCACGACGTCGCGCGGCTTCTGCGGCGCTTCGCAGGCAATGCGCGCCTTGCCGAAGGCCTTGACCCACTTCAAGCGGGCATCGGCCTTCGTCACCATCACGACGAGCACGCTGCCGTGGCCCGCGTCGCACTCGGCGAGCACATCCGGCAACGCCTCCAGCAATGCCTTCGAGCCGCGGCCCGCATCCGGATCACGCAGCGCCACCAGACGCCGCGTCGCCATCACCGGCAGCGTGCGCACGATGTCGAGGAGCGCCTGCGGACGAGTCGACCCACCGTCGATACGATCGAAATTGAAATCCTCCGGGCCGCCCTCGATCACCGCCGCACGCAGCGCCGCGAGTGCGTCGTCGCGCAGCAATGGCTCTGGCCCGGCGAGCAGGTAGCCACGCTCCAGCGTCCCAACGCCCAGCGCCTGCTGTAGCTCCTCCAGCGTCACGGCGTCAACGTCGCGTAGAGCGCATCGTAGACCCGGCCCGCCAGCAACTGGGCGAGGCGCCGCAGCGCCTCTTCTCGGTTCTTGCGCAGCGCTTCGGCGTCGGCACTGGCGAGGTAACGCTCGGTCTCGCGCAGCGAGCGAATGTCGAGGGGGATCTCGCTGCCGTCTTGGAGGGTCGCCTTGAGTGCGAGTGCCAGCGTCACCTCGTACTCGAGCGTCCGCACCGTCGACGTGAAGCTCTGGCCGTGCGCGCGCACCGCCAGGACGCGACCCCCGAGCACCAGATCCGCGGCCGCCGGATCCTCGACGAGCCTCACGGCACCGCGATGCAGAAACTCGCGGCGCAGCGCATCCGCCACCAGGAATTCGGCGCCCGCCTCGGTCGAATCGTTGGCCGGCGTCTCCACCGCCACCGAGCGCACTTCACCGAGCGCACCCGAGTAACGCACCACCGAATAGCCGCACGCCGAAAGCACCAGCCATCCCAGAACGCCGAGCCGAACGACCCCCCGCATACCCAGACGTATACCGAACATTCCGGCCCGACGAGGGGGCGGCACCGCAGGTGCCGGAGAGCCTCGCGCCCGCAGACAGGTCTCTGCCGGAACTCTGCGGCGGGTGGCACTGCCCACCGCCGCCCTTTCAGTCCAACTTCAACAGAGCGCGCAATTGGCCCAGCTCGCAGGACCACTCGCGACGCCTGCGCGATCGCGCTGATCTTCGCTCTCGATCACCCGCTCATCCCCCGCTCACGCGCCACACGTACGAGTTCCTCGGCCACGAAATCACACTCGCTGCGAAGTCTGGCCGCAACCCGCTGGGCCAGCAGCGCACGCCCCTCGTCCAGCTCCGCGGCCAGCGCAGCCACGACATCGCCGGAACTCACAGCGGCATCGAATTTTTCGGCGTTGTACAACACAATGTCCGACACGATGATGCGAGCGAGGCGTCTGGCGGCTATCTGCTCTGCGCTCTCCCCTGACTCTCCGGCCGCTGACGGCGCAGCGTCCGCCATCGCGGAGGGGGCCGCCTCCGGCGTCTCGCTGGAGGAGACGGCCGACGCCACCAACGTGGGAGCGGGCTCATCGGCCTGCGGCGCGGGCTCGGGAGACGGCGGCGAGGGTGCGAGCACGGGGTCCGGAGCGAGCGGCGGCGGCTCGGGCGCGGACGCCGGCTCCGGCGCGGACTGCGCCGACTCGGAGACCGGAGACGTGGCAGCCGGCGGCGCGGCGCCGCCCGGCAGCCCGAAGCCGCGCAGGACCGTCCGCAATGCCTCGGGCAGCTGCGGCCGTTCGAGATACGCGTCGGCGCCATATAGCTCGTTGGGCTCGCGTCGGTAGCGGGCCTCATGGTGGATGGTGCCGACCAGGACGACTGGAATCGAAGACAGGCTCTCATTGCGCTTCATCAGCTCACAGATCTGGTATCCGAACATCTTTGTCAGGCCGGCATCGAGCACCACTGCCTGCGGCAGCTGGCGCTGGATGCTGAGAATGGCCTCCACGCCGTCGTGCACCAGCATGGGCGCATAGCCCCATTCGGTCAGCGCCTGGGCCGTTCGCTTGCCGGCGTCGATGTCGGCATCTGCCACCACGATCGAGGGCCCGCCGTTGCGCGGCGGCTCCGCATCGGCTGACGGCGCGGCCGGCCTCGGCTGCGGCGTTTCGACGACGGGCGGCGTCACGCGAAACACGGCATCACACTGGGAGCAGCGCAAGCGCACGCCCTCGGGTTGCAGTCGACCGGCGTCGACCCGATACCGCGCCCGACACTTCGGACACGCCGCGATCATGTTGGTTCCGTTGCCCATGCTCTTCCTCAAATCTGGAAACGTTCGAAACCTTCTGCCATGCGGCGCAGCTCTTCCGGCTGGAACGGGTTGACCACGTAGGCATCTGCTCCGAAACTCATTCCCTTCGCGCGGTCGCGCTCAGAGCCCTCGGTCGAGACGATCGGCAACGGGACGTCGCGGTGTCTTGCATCGCTCTTGGCGAGCGACACCCATTCGAGCCCGTTGATGTCGGCAACGATGGAGTCGAACGTGGCGCGAGGCCGCGCGGCCAGCGCTTCGAAGCCGCTGGCGGCTTCAGTGATCCTGCACGGCTCCGCAAGAGATTCGAGCGCCGACGCGATCAGTGATCGCATGGTCGACGAGTCCTCGACGATCAGAATCCGGTGCATGCCCCTCTCCCGCGACCCAGGCCCACTGGCACCTGGGGAGCATCGACCGATTATCCGGGTTTCTTGAGCGAAATTCAGGAGTTCCGGGGCCGAGACGCGGCTCCTGCGCGCCACACTGAAGCGCTCAATCGGCACCGGCGGGAGCGGGCCTGGCCTCACGATCGCGCGACGCGCGCTCCAGCACCTCGCCCTAGCTGGCCGGATCGTTCAGAACCTCATCGAGCACCGGCTCGGGGGCGTCGGCCGACGGCTCGTCGCCCAGCACGCTCCAGGATGCGAGAGCACGGCGCAGCTCGTCGGCCATGCGCTCGGTCTCCGCGCGGCGACGATCGTCCGCGAGCAGCCGCAGCGACGGACGCACCAGCACCGCGTCGGCCGCATCGAGCCCCTGAGGAAGCCCCTCCTCATCGCTATCGAACATCGCCATGATCGGCATACGCGGCGCCTGGGCGCGCATGCGCCGTACCAGCTCTCCGGCTTCCCGGGCGCCGGTGAGAGAATCCGCCGGAACGCGACTCGACACCAGCACGACCGGCACCACACCCCGCCCCAAGTACTGCCGGATGCGCGCCACACCGCCCTCGGAGTGCTGGAAGATGTGGATGCGCGAAAAGAGCGGCGCCAGCCGCTGCTTGAGCCACTCGAGCGCCATCAGCTCCGCATCGATCACGACAAGGGGCACAGCAGCAGTGGCCGCCGGCCGGGGCGACTCGCGGAGCTCGCTGGTAGTTTCCGCAGCGGGTTTCGCCTCCCGTCCCGGTGGCGCCTGCGCCTCGAAAGCGTCGCACGGGTCCGGCGCGATCTGCGCATCGCTGGGCACATGGGCATCGAATTCCGCCAGCGAATCGGAGGCGGCCGGGGCATCGGATGCCGACAGAGACTCGGTGGCAGCCGATGCATCGGAATCCGACAGGGGCTCGGCAGCGGCCACGGGATCCGACGCCGGGGTCAGCTCCGGCAGCGCCGCGAACAGCTCGGGCCCGAGATCGGATGAGGCGACGGCGGCGGCCGCGGCGACGTCCACCACCTGGTGCGCGTCGACAGCGCCGGTCTCCTCGGGGTCGAGCAACGGCGCCGCAAGGACGCCGCCGTCCTCGCCGCTCAGCTCGAACTCTTCGCCGCAGCTCCCGATGGCGTCGGGGCATTCGTCGCCGAGGCGCGTCGCCTCCAGCATCAGGTACTGGGCATTGATGCCGACCGGCAGTGCGAGTTCACCGAAGCGCTCGTCGAGATTTTCGCAGACATCGAAGCTGAACTCACCGGCGCGCCAGCTGAACATCTCGAGCACTGCCCGCTCGACGCTCTCACGACATAACGACTGCAGGCGCTCGACGGGCATACCGGCGGCCTCGGCAACCCGGGCATCGCGTTCATCCCAACCGCTGCCGTTGTCGACGAATTGGGCGACGACTCGATCGATCGGCTCCAGCTCGGCGAAGCCACCCGCCGCCAGCAGTCCGGCCAGAGTTTCCGGCGCTTGTTTCAGGTAGGCAGCACGGACCAGACCGTCCTCGAAGACGATGCGGCCTTCGCCGGAGCTGGCCCTCATGAACAACAGACCGGACTTTCGCGCCAGGCTGACGATCTGCAGAATGTCCCCGAGACCCAGGTCCTCGAGACTCCCGACCAGGCTCATCGCGCTCCCCATCCCCCGCGCGCACCCAATGCGCACGTTCGTCAAGGAGAGCATCGGCCAGGGGAGCGCTTACTTTACCAGCGAGGAGCCCCTGGGGGCCTGGGAGTCGGTGCGGCGGGGACGTGAAGCCGGGCGGCCACCTGCCGCCGGCAGGCGCACGGCGACATCGCTCGGAACGCCGCTCAAACCGCCCCGGCGCAACATGTCGGCCGTGCGCACGACCTCCTCCCGCGCCACCAGCAGGACCAGGCGCAGGGACACACCGTCCCGCGCCTCGACCAGGGCCGACGCGGCGGCACACGACACGCGACCCACCGCCGAACCGAATTCCAGCGGCAGCGGAAGCGCGACACTTCCGACACGCAGCGCGACGGCGCGCAGCGCGGCGGCACGCACCAGCGCATCGAGGGCATCGACATCGAAGTGATCACGCGGTCCCACGCCGAGCACCAGCAGGCGAGGCGCCGCCAGCCCGGCGAACGCAACGAGCAGAGCCGCCTCGCCTGGCGTCCCAGTCAAGCGTCCGGCCGCGACGAGGGCGGAGACCTGCCCACACAGACGCCAATCGACCCGACCGACACCTCCCTGCAAGGGATGCTCGTCATCGAAGAGCGGCACCACGACCAGATCCGCCCGCGCGCGTTCGAGCGGGGCGCCCTCGACATCGATGAAAAGCTCGCACCTCACAGGATCTCCTTCACCGGCTCGACGCATCCCAGCTCCCGCGCAACCGCGTCCAGTACCCCGTTGACAAAGGCCGGCGACGGATCGTCACCGAAGCGTCGCGCCAGCTCGATGGCCTGGTCGATGATCACCGACGCGGGCACCTCGCCGCGGCCGAGTTCGAAAGCCGCCAGGCGCAAGACGTTGCGGTCGACCGCAGCCATGCGTTCAACTCGCCAGTTGCGGGCACAGCGGCCGATGTGCTCATCCAGCGATTCGCGCTTCTCGGCAACGCCGCAGACCAGCTCCTCGGCGAAGGCGCGCGC
Source organism: Deltaproteobacteria bacterium (assembly GCA_019310965.1). Lineage (GTDB taxonomy): Bacteria > Myxococcota_A > UBA9160 > UBA9160 > SMWR01. The sequence continues at coordinate 66,203 of JAFDDG010000014.1, read as the reverse complement.
ACCCTCAGGCAAGTCGAAGTTGGCGGCGACGGAGGAGAAGACGGCCATTACGTCCGGCTCCCCCTGCGAACGGGCAGCGGCAAGATCGACGGCGTAGAGCACCTGGAGCGCTAGTTGCCGAGAGGCTGAGCGAGGGGCACGGCGCATCACGCACGACCTCCCGGCGGATCGCCCAGCTGCGCCAACAGCCGCACCATCTCGATGGCCGCCAACGCCACATCCGAACCCTTGTTGCCGTGCGCGCCACCGGCCCGTGCCAGGGCCTGCTCCACGTCGTCGCAGGTGAGCACGCCGAAGGCCACCGGCACCCCTGTGTCGCGCATGACCTCGCGCACCCCGTCGGTCACGCCTTCGCATACATAATCGAAGTGCGGAGTGCCTCCGCGAATAACAGCGCCGAGTGCAATTACGGCGTCATAGCGGCCGGTATTCGCCAGCGCGCGCGCAGCCTGTGGTATCTCAAAGGCCCCGGGCACCCAGGCCACATGAACCGCGTCCGGATTCGCGCCGCGCCGCTCGAGTTCCTCGAGCGCGCCCTCGAGCAGCTGCCCGCAGATCAGGTGATTGAAGCGCGCGACCACGATGGCCAGGTTCAGGCCCGTCGCATCGAGACTCACCTCCCAGCTCTTCACCTCACCCTCCCCCGCGCCCGGGCCACGACCGGCCGTCCCACGACATGCAGGTCGCGGCCGACCCTGCGCACCCGAAGCTCCTCCAACTCAGGCGCCCGCGCCAGCCTGGAGAGTCCCAGGGCGCCGAGAGCCGGCAGACCGTCGGCACCGATGAGTCGCGGCGCCACGAACCAGTGGAATTCGTCGATCAGCCCGGCGCGCAGCAGCGCCGCCGCGAGCCCGCCGCCGCCCTCGACCAGCAGCTCCGACAAACCCTCCTTCGCCAGGCACCGCAACGCGGCGCGCAGGTCCAGGTGTCCGCCGCGACTCGCCACCGGCAGAACTCGCGCCCCGCGGCCCTCGAGAGCCCGGCGGCGGCTGGCCGGCGCGCGCGCACCGCAGAGCACCCAGGCGCTATGGGGGTCGCCCGCAAAGAGTCGGGCCGTGGGCGGAACGCGCAGCTGCGCATCCACCACGACGCGGATCGGACGGTGCACCAGCCGCCCACCGCGCCGCACGGTGAGCCTGGGATCGTCCGCCAGCACCGTCGCCGAGCCGACCACGAGAGCATCGACCCGCGCCCGCAGACGGTGCACCGCCGCGCGCGCCTCCGGGCCGGTGATCCAGCGCGACTCGCCGCGTGACGTGGCGATGCGCCCATCGAGCGTACTGGCCAACTTGACGCCGACGAAGGGCCGGCGACGGTTCACAACCGAGAGAAAACCTCGATGCTGCTCGCGGCACTCGGCTTCGAGCACACCGACGTCGACGCGCGCCCCGGATCGGCGCACTCGACGCACACCGCGCCCACCGACTTTCGGATGCGGATCCACATGCCCCACCGCGACCCGGGCAAACCCCGCCCGGGCAACGCGTTCTGCGCACGGACCTGTGCGACCGACGTGCGCGCAGGGCTCGAGAGTCACGGCGAACGACGCACCTCGCAGCGCCCTTGCGCCGTGTTTCGCGGTCGCGCGCTCCATGGCGACGATCTCCGCGTGAGCGCCGCCCACGGGCCCGGTGGCACCGCGCCCTAGCACGCGATCGCCGCGATACACCACTGCGCCCACCGGCGGATTCGGGAACGTGCGCCCGCTGACCCGGCGCGCCTGGGCCAACGCGAGACGCATGGCGGCTTCGGGTGTCATTCCGACGGGCCGGCGCTGCGAGCGCTGCTGCGAATCGACTGGAAGAAGCGCGCGTAATCATCGGCATTCTGGAAATCGTGGAACACCGACGCGAAACGCGCCGCACCGAGCTCGTCCGTTTCGGCCAGCTCCTTCATCACCCGCTCGCCCACCAGCCGACTGGAGATTTCCTTGTCGCCGAGTTCCTGCACATAACGTTCCACACGATCCACCAGCTTCTCGATGGCATCCGCACTAACGGGGCGCTTCTGGCATGCCTTCTGAATCGCGGCGAGAATCTTCTCGCGCTGGAAATCCTCGCGGCGCTCGTCGCGCTTGGCCACCTTCGGCATCACGTCGTCGACGCGCTCCCGCGTGGTGAAACGCCGAGTGCACTCGACGCACTCGCGGCGACGACGGATCTCGGCCCCATCGCGGGCGAGCCGCGAATCGATAACCTTGCTGTTCTCGTCGGCGCAGTAGGGGCAGCGCACGGCTCAGGAGCAGTCGTCCCAGTGGTCCGGATACAGGGGGAAGCGGCGACACAATGCCTCCACATCGCCGCGAATCTCATCGAGGGTGTCGACGTCACCCGGCCGGGCCAGCGCCCGTGCGATGAATCCACCGATCTCCTGCATCTCGGACACGCCCATGCCCCGGGTCGTGACGGCGGGCGTGCCAATGCGCAGTCCCGACGTCACCATCGGCTTGCGCGGATCGAAGGGAACCATGTTCTTGTTGGTGGTTACACCGGCGCGTTCGAGCGCAAGCTGCGCCGCCTTGCCGGTGGTGTCGCGATCGACCAACGAGAGCATGAAGAGGTGAGTGTCGGTGCCGCCGGACACGATGCGATGGCCATGCGCGGAGAGCGCCGCCGCCAGAGTGCGGGCGTTCTCGAGCACATGGCTGCAGTACTGTTCGAACTCCGGCGCCGCCGCTTCGCGGAAGGCCACGGCCTTGGCCGCGATCACGTGCATCAAGGGGCCCCCCTGCCCTCCCGGGAAGACGGCGCTGTCGATCTTCTTCGCCCACTCTTCGTCGCACAGGATCATGCCGCCCCGGGGGCCACGCAGGGTCTTGTGCGTGGTCGTGGTGACGATGTGAGCGCGCCCCACCGGCGTCGGGTGCAGCCCGGTCGCGACGAAACCCGCGATGTGAGCGATGTCCGCAAACAGCACGGCCCCCACTTCGTCCGCCACCGAACGGAAGGCGTCGAAGTCGAGGGTGCGCGAATACGCGGTCGTACCGCACTGGATCATGCGCGGCCGGTGCTCGCGGGCCAGCCGACGCACCTCGTCGTAGTCGATGAGTTCATCGCCCTTGCGCACGCCGTAGGGCACGATGTTGTAGAGCTTGCCGGAGAAATTGACCGGGCTGCCGTGGGTGAGGTGGCCCCCGTGGTCGAGATTCATCGCGAGCACGGTGTCGCCGACTTCGCACACCGCACGGTAGACGGCTTCGTTCGCCTGGGAACCAGAGTGGGGCTGCACGTTGGCGTGGTCGGCGCCAAAGAGCGCCTTGGCCCGCTCCCGGGCCAACTCCTCCGCCTGGTCCACCACCTCGCAGCCGCCGTAGTAGCGACGCCCGGGGTAGCCCTCCGCGTACTTGTTGGTCAGAACAGTGCCGGTCGCCTCGAGCACGGCCTCGGATACGAAGTTCTCCGAGGCGATCAGCTCCAAGCTCAGGGCTTGGCGCCTGGCCTCGCCCCGGATCACCGCGTGGATCTCCGGGTCCTGCTCGGCGAGGAGCGACGCCGCACGAGGGGCCGCGGACTCGATCCGCGTCAGCTCGTCGATCTGGCGCACCCGGCGGGCGTGGCGCCCACCCTCGAAAGCGGTGTCGAGCCAGGTCTGCACGATCGGCCAGGCGGCTGCAAAATCGAGCCGGTCCGCCGGCAGCGCCAGCACGTTGGCATCGTTGTGGCGGCGGGCCATCTCGGCCGCCTCGCTGTCCTGCGCCCAGGCTGCGCGCACGCCCGGGAAGCGGTTGGCGGTGTACATGACGCCGAGCCCGGACCCGCAGATCACGATGGCGCGTTCGTTCTTGCCCTCGGAGACGGCGCGGGCCGCGGGGGCCGCGAGTTCGGCGTAGTCCACGGACTCTTCGCCGTGGCTGCCGATGTCGAGCACCGCTTCGCCGTCGCGTTCGAGGCGTTCGCGCAACGCGGCCTTGAGACCGACGCCGCGGTGATCGCTGGCCATGATGATGGAGGACTTCCCCACGCCGTTCCTTTCGCGCGTCCCGCAGCCGGAAAGTAGAAATTCAACACCCGGGTCGGGCCGCGTTGCGCATCAGTGCAGCGCGGCCCCGCGAACCCGCGCCCCGTCGGGACACACCCCGGAGTTTGCCAGACGCGAGCCGCTCGCGCCCGCGCTGGACAGCGTGGATCAACGCCCCAGGACGAGGGCCGCGTTGGTGCCTCCGAAACCGAACGAGGTCGACATGGCGGCCTCGCAGCGCGCCTGGCGCGCCTTGTTGGCGACGTGATCGAGATCGCACTCCGGATCCGGGTGATCCAGATTGATCGTCGGCGGCAGGATCTGGGTTTCCAACGCGCGCACGCAGAACAGCGCTTCCAGGGCGCCGGCGGCTCCGAGCAGATGGCCGGTCATCGATTTCGTGGCCGACACCGCCAGATTGTCGGCCTGGGCGCCGAAGAGCGTGTGCACCGCGCGCACTTCCGCCGTATCGCCGGCCGGCGTGCTGGTGGCATGGGCGTTGAGGTGGTCGATGTCGGCGGGGCGCAGGCCGGCGTCCGCCAGCGCGAGCTCCATGCAACGCCGCGCTCCGTCGCCATCTTCGGCGGGCAGCGTCAGCTGCGCAGCGTCGGCGCTGCGTCCGTAGCCAAGCAGCCGGGCGCGCACCTTTGCCCCGCGCGCCCGCGCGTGCTCCTCGGCTTCGAGCACCAGTACCGCAGAGCCCTCCCCGATCACGAAGCCGTCGCGATCGCGATCGAAGGGCCGGCTGGCAGCGCTTGGGGCATCGTTGCGCACCGAGAGCGCACGCATCACGGCAAAGCCTGCCACGGCGAAGCCGGTGATGGCGGCTTCCGCGCCTCCGGCCAGGATCACGTCGGCATCGCCGCGCTCGATGATGCGCGCCGCCTCCCCGATCGAGTGGGCCCCGCTGGCGCAGGCACTCACATGACACAGGTTTGGCCCGCGCAGCCCGTGACGGATGGCCACGTAGCCCGAGGACATGTTGCCGATCGACATCGGGATCATGAACGGGTTGACCCGCCCGGGCCCACGCTTCACCAACGTCTCGACGCCGGCCTGGAGTGTCCCGATGCCGCCGATGCCCGAGCCGATCGCCACCCCTATGCGGTCGCGATCTGCCGCCGATAGATCCAGGCCGCAGTCGATGACCGCCTCACGGGCAGCCGCCACGGCCAGTGCCACGGTGCGATCGAGCCGCCGCGCCTCCTTCGCGGTCACGTCGCCGAGATCGAGTGCGCCCTCCACTTCGCCAGCGAAGCGCACCGCGTATTCGCTGGCATCGAAGTGACGGATCGGTCCGATGCCGCTGCGCCCGGCGACGGCCGCCTGCCAGGTGGACTCGACGTCACCGCCCAACGGACTCACGCAGCCGAGTCCACTCACCACGACGCGGCGATCGCGAGCGGGCAATCTCAGCTCTCCAGACGACCCTTGAGATAGGAGACGGCGTCACCGAAGGTCTGGATCTTCTCGGCATCGTCGTCGGGGATCTCGATGTCGAAGGCTTCTTCCATTGCCATCACCAGCTCGACGATGTCGAGGGAATCGGCGCCCAGGTCATCGACGAACGATGCCTCCGGAACCAGCTCCTCCTGAGTCGCACCCAGCTGCTCGACGACGATGCCGGCCACCCGCGATTCCAGTTCCGTCGCCATTGCGTTCGATCCCTCCACCCTTCGCTTCGAACCTTCAGGAACCTGCCGCGAAGACCGCGGCCTCACCCACTTCGTCGAGGGTCGAACAGTTGCCACGCTCGAGATCGCGGTCGATGCGTCGCACCAGACCCGTCAGAACACGACCGGGGCCCACCTCGAGCACGCGCGTCACCCCCCGCTGTGCCAGATGTTGCACCATCTCGACAAAACGCACCGGTGCCGACACCTGCTGCTCGAGCAACGCTGCGATGCGGGACCCATCCGTATTGGTCGTCGCTTCGACATTCGTGACAATCGGGCATACCGGGTCCGCGAAGCGGGTTCCCGCGAGTTCGAGAGCGAGCTTCTCCGCGGCGCGCACCATCAGCTGACAGTGAAAGGGTGCCGACACCGGAAGGGGCACGGTGCGCTTGGCGCCCGCGATCACGGTCTGCGGCGGTGAATTGTAGTTGGCCGGCGAGACGACCTGGCCGGTCGCCGCCGCAGCTTCCGCACAACACCGCTCCACCACCTCGCGCTCCGTGCCGATCACCGCTGCCATGGCGCCGCGGCCTTCCGGCACGGCTTCCTGCATGAATCGGCCCCGCGTCTGCACCAGGCGCACGGCATCGTCGAACGGCAGCGCCCCGCTGGCGACCAGCGCCGAGTATTCGCCGAGGCTGTGGCCCGCGACGAACGCCGGCTCCACCGGCCCGCGCTCCTCGATGGCGCGCAAGAGCGCGATGCTGGTGGTCAGGATGGCCGGCTGCTGCACCTCGGTGCGAACGAGCGCGTCCTCGGGCCCCTCGAAGCAGAGCTGCGAGAGCGAGTAGCCGAGAGCCGCGTCGGCCGTCTGGAAGATCTCCCGCGCCGCCGGCGACGCTTCGAACACGTCGCGGCCCATACCCACCTCATGTGAGCCCTGGCCGGGAAACAGCAGCGCGAGCACCGGCTAGTCCTCGTCGGTCTGGACGACTTCGCGGCCGCGGTACGAACCGCAGGCACCGCATACGCGATGGGGCAGCTTGGGCGCACCGCACTGCGGGCACTTGCTGCGCGGCGACACCCCGATCGAATCGTGCGTGCGGCGCTTGTCACGCCGGGCACGGGAAGTGCGGCGCTTGGGAACGGCCATCAGCTCTCTCCTTTGCGGAGCCCGTCGCGCAGCGTCTCGAGCACGGCGAAGGGCGAAGGTTTCTGGAACTCGGGGCAATCGCAAGCAACCTGGTTGCGGTCTCCGCCGCAGCGGGGACACAGGCCGGCACAATCTTCCCGGCACAGGGACTTCACGGGCAGGGCGGTCATCACCACTTCCCGCAAGAACGGCCCGAGATCGATCTCGAGTCCGCGATACCAGCCCGTTTCGATGTCCTCCCCAAGACACAACCCGTCGCGCTCCAGCGCCTCGGCAGCCTCGGGATCCGCCGGGAGGCGAGAGCCCGCGGGCTCCAGCAAGAGTCGGAACGCTTCGCGAAGGTCATGACGATAGCGCGCAAGACACCGGCTGCATTCGAGCGGCACGCGGCCCTCGAGGCTGCCCTCGACGAGGAGATCGTCCCCTATGCAATAGCCCCGCAAGGCGAAGTGCAGCGGCTCATCGAGCGCCGCCGGCAGGCCCGGCGATGCCGGAACGGAGCTGCGCCACCAGGCCGAATCGGCCTCGAAGGCGAAGTCCACGGGGGTCTCTTCGAAGCGCTCCACGAGGAGTCTCACGGCTCGTTCTCCGGCGTTGGGCGTGATGCGAGGTTTGGCTGGGGATGAAAATCCAAGAAAACCAGCTATTTGCGCCAAAACTCGAAATAGCAAACCGCACCGCGGCCGGCAAATCGCAGCCGCTGCGGGCCTCGGATACTCTCCGGCTCCGCCATGGCCGACATCCGCACCCGCTTCGCGCCGAGCCCCACGGGGTACCTGCACCTGGGATCCGCCCGCACCGCTCTCTACAGCTGGGCCTACGCCCGCCGCCACGGCGGGGCCTGTGTGCTGCGCATCGAGGACACGGACCGGGCGCGCTCGACCCTGGAGTCCGAGCGCGCCCTGCTCTCGGGCCTGGCATGGCTGGGCCTCGACTGGGACGAGGGCCCCGTGCGGCAGAGCGAACACGGCGAGCGCCACGCCGAGGTCGTCGAGCAGCTGCTCGAGCGGGGCGCCGCGTACCGCTGCAGCTGCAGCCGCGAAGAGCTCGAGGAGCGCCGCAGCCAGACCCTGGCCCAGGGCCGCAGCTGGGTCTACGACGGACGCTGCCGCGAGCGCAATCTGAGCGCCGACTGCGGCCCGCATACCGTGCGGCTGCGCCTGGATCTCGACTCGCACCTCGGCTGGGACGATCTCGTCTACGGCGAGAGCGGCCAGGCGGCCTGCGAGATCGGCGACATGAACATCCGCCGCAGCGACGGCCATCCGCTCTACAACCTCGCGGTGGTCGTCGATGACAGCGACATGCGCATCAGCCACGTGATCCGCGGCGCCGATCACCTGGGCAACACCGCCTTCCAGATCGCGATCTATCGCGCCCTCGAACTCGAGCCGCCGCGCTTCGCGCACGTGCCGCTGATCGTCGGCGCCAGCGGCAAGAAGCTCAGCAAGCGCCGCGACCCGGTCTCGGTCGAGCAGTTTCGCGACGACGGTTACCTGGCGGACGCGCTGCTCAACTGGCTGGTGCGCATCGGCTGGTCCCATGGTGACCAGGAGGTGTTCTCCCGCGACGAGATCTGCGCGCTCTTCGATCTCGAAACGGTGAACCGCGCTTCGGCCCAGGCGGATCCCGGCAAGCTCGACTGGCTCAACCAGCACTACCTGAAACAGCTGCCCGCTGGCGAGCTGCTGGAGCAGCTGCTGCCTTTCCTCACCGAGGTAGCGGGGGCCGAGGTGAAACCGACGCCGGAGCTCGCAGCGCTGGCACAGCTGCTGTGCGAGCGCAGCAGCACGCTGCGCGACATGGCGGGCCGCGCCGCATTCGCGGTGGTCGAGACGCCAGAGAGGGACTCCAAGGCGGAGAAGAAGTTCCTGAAACCCACGGCGTTGCCGATCCTGGAAGCGCTGGTCCAACGCCTCCGAAGGGTCGACCCATGGGACGAGGCGCAGCTGGAGGCCGCCTTCGAAGACGTGCGTGCGGCCCAGGGTGACATCGGCATGGGCAAGCTGGCGCAGCCGGTGCGCGTAGCCGTGACCGGCAGCAGCGCCTCGCCCGGGATCTACGAGACGCCAGCAGCGCCTCGCCCGGGATCTACGAGACGCTCCGCGTACTGGGCTCCGAGCGCAGCCTGGCGCGCATCTCGGCCGCCGCCGACCGCATCCGCCTCGCCTGCGAGTAACCCGCGCGCTGCCCGAGTCGTGGCGCGCCCTGCGCCCACCCGCTTCCGGCGAATGGCTCGTCTCGCTTCGCGCCCCGCGACTGGCGTCGATAGGCCTGGCCTCGCTCCAGCCTCGGGGTCAGCCGGCTCGCCTGCGCTGAGTTCGCCTCCAGCGGGTGGGCTCCGGTCGCTCCGCTTCGGAAAATAGGCGCGGGTCGTTCGCGTCTCGCGTTTGTACTTGTGGGGCCAGGTGGCAATTCGTGGGCTCGGTGGGCCGAATGGGGCGCTTTTCACGGCCATCCCCCTAGCCCACGCATCCCCGAAACGCCTCGGCGCCCACCAGTACAAACGCGAGACGCGAACGACCGCTTCGATCTATCTCGATGCAGCGCCCGCAGCCAGCGCGCCGGAGGCGAACTCAGCGCAGGCGAGCCGGCTAACCCCGATCATCAGACTGGAAGCCCCCGCTCGACGCCAGCCAAGCAGCGCGGAGCGAGACGAGCCATTCGCCGGAGGCGCGCTGGCGGAGGGCGCGGGTGGATCCCCGGGGAGGATTCGAACCTCCACAAGCAGATTCAGAGTCTGCGGTCCTGCCATTAGACGACCGGGGATCGGCAGAGCGGGGATAGCGGACGACGGGCCGCCCGACAACCGGGTCAGACCAGCCGCACCGGCACCAACAGCACGAAGAGCGCTCCCGCCGCGATGGCTGGACCGAATCCGAAGGGCGTGCTCGTGCTCCGCGTGATCGCAATCGAGACCAGTCCAACGAGGACGCCCGCAATGGAAGAGGCGAGGATCGTCGCCAGGACACCGAGCGGCCCCAACACGGCGCCGATCATCGCCAGCAGCTTCACGTCCCCGAAGCCGATGCCCGGAAACCAGGTCCAGTAGTCGAGGCTACCCGGGCGCGGCAACTCCTCGCCTTCACCGGGCCAGTGTTCGAACTCACGCCCCAGCGCCACGCAGATGCGTGCGTGTACGAAGCCCACCAGCCACAGCAGGCCGCCGCCGAGCAGCGCGCCGGCGGCACTGCTGGAGAGGGCATCCAGCCACACACTCCCGGCCAGCCAAGCCGTCAGGGGCATGCCGAACAAGGCCACCACCAGACCGCCGAGCGAGATCTCGTCGGGAATGATGCGGTGGTCGAAGTCGATGGCGCCCGCCGCGACGAGCGCCGCTGCGAAGGCGAGCAGCAAGGGCAACGACGGCGTCGCCCCGATGCGCCAGGCGACGGCCGCGAACAACAGACCGGTCAGCAGCTCGATGGCCGGGTAACGCCACGATATCGGCGCGCTGCAGCCACCGCAGCGACCCCGCAACAACGCAAAGGACAGCAGGGGCAGGTTCTGCCAGGCGGAGAGCTGATATCCGCATACCGGACAATGCGAGCGCGGCCGGACCACCGACTCCCCGCGCGGCACGCGATGGATCACGACATTCAGGAACGAGCCGATCACCAGACCGAGCACACCGGCTGCGCCGGAGAGCCATGCGGTGGGAAGCAGCTCGAACGAAACCATCGATTCGACGCTAGCTCAGCGGAAGTCGCGGCGATCGAAGATCAGCGTCGCAGCCAACAGCAGCAACGTCGTGTATGCGGCGCCGTACACCAAGGGCAGCCATACGTCGGCAGCCGTCACTGGCAACCCGTGCACCGCCTCGATGGTGAGGTTGAAGCTCTGAAGATCCGGCAGCATGCGGTGCAGCCAGACACCCGCTTCTCCCACCCACTCAGAATTCGAACGCAAACCGACATCACGCAGATCCCGGGTCAGGTGGCCCGCCAGCCAGACGCCGGCGGTGAAGAAGGAAGACAGCAGAGGCGTACTGAACGAGGAGAAGAGCGTCGCCACCGCGACGATCAGAGCCAGCTCGCCGCCGAGCAGCACGAACGCCGCGGCGTGGCCGGCGCCAACCTCGGCACCCGTCAGGGCCGAAACCCCCATGAAGCAGGCCACCATGATCGCGAGCTGCAACCAGATCGTGAGCACCAGCCCCGCGAACTTGCCGAACAGGAATTCGGCGCGGGTGAGGGGCTTCGAGAGAATCGTGTAGACCGTGCGGCGATCCACTTCCTTGTGGATCAGGTTGACGCCCACGAAGATGGCGATGGCCACTCCGAAGACGCGCATCGCCGCCATCGCGACGTCCTGCAGGATGCGCTCGCTCTCCACGTAGGAGAGCGAAGACAGCACGATGCCGAACAGCATCAACGTGACGGCGAAGAACAGCAACACGTAGAGCACGCGACTGCGCACGGCTTCGCGCACCGTGTTCGAGGCGATCGCCGCGACCCGAATGGCGCTCAGCATCGGGAACTCTCCTCCACCGCGTGAAGGAAGATCGATTCGAGCGACGTGCGGTGCGGCGTCACCGAGACCACGTGACCTCCGGCACCGAGCGTCGCCTGCAGTACGTCCTGGACGAACTTCTCGCGCACGCGCAGCTCGAGCCGATCACCGTGGCCGCGCAGGCTCGCGGCGTAGAGCTCCTCGAGCTGTGCCGGCAGATCCGCCGGCACTGCCGCCAGCACGAGATCCGCCTCCGGCTCGCCTTCACCGAGAAACGCGTCCGTCGCACCCGCGTGTCGCACCCGGCCCTCGACGATGATGGCGACGCGGTCACACAGCATCTCGACATCGGGCAGGATGTGTGTGCACATGAAGACGGTCTTGCCCTCGTCGCGCAGGCGCAGGATGAGATCGCGGATCTCCTTGCGACCGATCGGATCGAGGCCACTCATCGGCTCGTCGAGAAAGACCACCTTTGGCTCGTGGACCAGCGCCTGGGCGATGCCGACGCGTTGCAACATGCCTTTCGAGTAGGTGCGCAAGCGAGCGTCCGCGGCGGCGCTGAGGCCGACCCAGTCGAGCAACTCGGAGACGCGACCTTCTCGGGCTCTCGACGCGACACCCGAGAGCTTGGCGTAGAAGCTCAGGATCTCTCGCCCGGTCAGATAGTCGTAGAAGTACGGATTCTCCGGCAGGAAGCCCACGTGTTGCCGGAATGCCGTCTCGCGTACGTCGCAGCCGAGAATCGTCGCATGGCCCTGGCTGGCGCGGATCAAGCCCATCAGGACCTTCAGCGTGGTCGTCTTGCCCGCGCCGTTGGGACCTACGAACCCGAAGATCTCGCCGTCCTGCACATCGAATGAAATGCCGTGCAGCACGCGCCTGCTGCGCAGGCCGAAACTCGGCCGAAAATCCTTCACCACGTTCTCGACACGGACGATGGCATCCGCTGCATCCATCTCAGCTCTCCCTCGAGACGTGTGCGGCGTCGCCCAGCCAACGCTGGCGACGTTCTTTGTCGCGAATATGTTCATACGGTCGGTAGCGGGCACCGTAGAAGCCGGACACGATGTCGCCGGTCTCCGGGTCGATCTCCCACGCAAAGCTCGAAAAGTGAGGGTGGGCCGGCGGCAGCTTGCGCAGCACGGGGCGCTGACCCGTCGACAGATCTTCTACGCGCTCGATGTCTCGACCGTGTCGCTTCTTGTAGATGCTGCGCGCCTGGTCGAGCAGCCGCGCCCGGCGTTCAGTGTCGATCTCGTCCAGAGCCTTCAGATACTCCGCCCGGGTGCGCGGATCTGCGCTGGTCTCGACGAGGCTGGCCAAGAAGCCGCGCGCCGTCTCGAGCCCCTCGCGCTCGGTCCTGAGCTTCGCGACGAGTGGAGCGAGGTAGCGCGGGGCCCCGGGCAGGTGCAGGGCACCCTCGAGGATGCCGGCCGCCTTTGCGTTCTCACCCATGTAGAAAAAGTGGTTGAAGCCGAGATAGTGCCGGTTGCGCCAATCGAGGGGGGAGTAGGCCACGCCGCGGGCCAGCAACCGGTTGGCGGCGTGCACGTTCTCGAGCGAGTCGGTCAGCCACACCGCCGCGAAGCGGTAGGGGTGCCCCACCCAAGGGTCGAGGGCCGTGACGACATCGATGAGCTTCGCGACGGAGCCGCCCTCGACTGGCTTGGAGGCGTCGCCCACGAGCTGGAGGGCCATCAGCCAGTAGTAGTCGGAGAGCACGGCATCGAAGCCGAAGCTGGCGAAACGAAGCTGCTCGGCCGGCGGCACGAAGATTTCGCCGCGATCGATCTTCGGCGTCGCATCGAGCGCTCCGAAGGCGCCGATCGTGATGGCGAGGGCCAGCGCGAGGAGAGCGCCCCGCACGACCACACGGTTTGCAGAACCCGGCTTCACATCCCCCTCCCGAGGGTGCAGTCCCGAGAACCCAGCGGCGAGCTAGTACTCGTCGGTGGTCCTCTGGATGGCGACCTCGTTGAATACTTTGTCGCCGTCGGACCGACGGGTGGGGGGACCAAAATCGAGCGGGGCCGGGAGGCCCGACTGGCAGCTGCCCGTCACCGCTCCGGCGCTGTCACGCTGCGGTTGCACGTACATCACCGCGGAGACCTTGCCGTCGGAATCGACATCGCCGTAGGCGGTCGCCGTAAAACAGATCGCGCAGGTGCACGACGTGGCGGAATTCACCTGATAGGCATAGTGGATATCGCCCTCCGGCTCCCAGCCGAGCTCGCCGAAGGCAGCCTGGGAATCGGCGTCCCAGACCATCTTGTCCGCACCGAGACCGCCGTACGGGTCGGTGTCCGGGAAGGCGTTGCCGGAATCGAAATAGGTGCCCCGCGTGGCGACGAGGCCCTTCTGGAGCACCGACATGGCGGCCAGGTTGGAGAAGGATTCCGCGCGGCGGGCCCGCGCCTGATAGCCCATGAAGCCGGGAATCGCGATCATCGCGAGCACTCCGATCAGCGCGACGACGATCATCAACTCGACCAGCGTGAAGCCCTCTCGTCCACGATTCTCGCGCAACATGGTTGCCCCCGACTCAGCTTGCTTCGCGCGCTGCCCGAGGCAGCGCGCTGCCAAAAAGTAAAATGGGGGGCCGGGCGTCGCGCCCGGCCCCCGGAATCGTCCTCGAACCGTCCTAGAAGACGCTGTTGCCCGAGGTGCTCAGACAGGGCGACACGGTCTCGTCGACCTCGAGCTTGCCGGTGGCCGCCACGCAGGTCTCATCGGCGTGGGCCACGCCCGTGATCGCCGTCGTGGTGCCCGCGGCGGGCTTGTGATAGCCCCAGATCTGCTCGGTGGTATCCGCATCGATGTCGGCTGCGGCCGAGGCCATGAAGCCCGAAGCAGCAGAGTTGATGCCGACGGCATAGGTGAAGAACACATCGCCTTCGGGCGACCAGCCGACCTGATCGAAGCCCACACCCGCCGAAGCGTGCGCGAACTCGGTCTTGCTGTTCTTGTCGTGGGCTGCCGGCGACAACCCCGAAGCGATGTAGTCGCCGTACTCGGCGAAGTACGATTCCTCAGCCGTCCGAATCGCGGCGAGGTTGGTCTTGCCTTCACTCGACTTCGCCTTCAGCTGAAAGCGGAGGAAGTTCGGGATGGCGATGGCCGCCAGGATTCCGATGATTGCGACGACGATCATCAACTCGATGAGCGTAAAACCGCCGCGCCGTGCATTGAGCTTCTTCACTTGGTTCTCTCCTTGTTGAGCGTTTGACCCGGCTGCTTCCCTGGAAGGCCCACCGGCCGAACGGCCAGGCTGCAACGCCCAGATCCTCCGTTCGAGCAGGCCACAGAGCAACCTCCGTGCCAAGTACCGGTCTGCGTGCTCCTGCATCGGCAGGCGCGGAGCCCAACCTGAGCGCGTCGCAGCAGATCTGCGCCCGCACACGACCGCGCCGCGCCGCCGGCTGGACGCGGCGAAAATGACACTCTGCGGCCCTCCCGGTGACGATTCGCGTCACCGGGCTGCGCCCCGCGGGCACCGCACGGCTCCTTGACGGTGCCGCGCAGCGGGGGCTAGCATCCGCCCGCTTCCCGCCTCTCTGCTCCCATCGTCTAGTGGTCCAGGACGTGGCCCTCTCAAGGCCGAAACACGGGTTCGAGTCCCGTTGGGAGCACCAGCTCGCCCCAGGAGTGCAATGCCCGACTTCGCCTTCGCGTTCATGGACTGCGAGTTCGGGGGGCTCGACCCAGAGCTGCACGACATCACCGAGATCGCCTGCGTGATCACGGACGATCGCCTGGTCGAGCTCGACGTCGGCGAGTGGAAGGTTCGCGCCAGACCGGAACGCGTCGGTGCCGAAGGCGCCGCCATCGGCGGCTGGACCCAGGAGGCCTGGGCCGACGCGCCTCCGGTGCGCCAGGTGCTGACGGAGCTCAGCGAGCTGCTGCCCAAGGGCAAGACGGTGGTCCCGGCCGGCCAGAACGTGCGCATGGACGTGGTGTTCCTCGAGCGGGCCTTCAAGTCCTGCGAGATGCCCTTCCCGTTCGACTACCACGTGATCGATCTGGCGACGCTCTTCTACAGCTGGGCGCTGGTGAGCGGCGAGCCGGTGGCCGCCCTGTCGCTGCGCCAGGCCGCCCTGACAGCGGGCCTGATCGACGGCGCGGTTCCACACCGCGCCATGGCCGACACTCGGCTGACGCTCGAGACCTTCCGCCACTACATCGGCCGCCTGGCCCCGCGCCCGCCGGCCGACCAACCCGCACCCAAGCTCGACTCGGCCACCAGCACCTGAGCGGGCTCTCCTGCGAGTGATCCGCGTGCTGTGCTGGAGGCGCCGCGCCCTCCGCCCGCCCGCCCTGGCTCGGATCAGCGGGCGAGGTCCACCGGCAGCCTCGATTGCCCCAGAAAAGGCAAGAGGCAAGGGCGTCCCCGTCTGCCCGGGCGACGTGGGGGTGGCGCGTCAGGCGTCGGAGCGGGATCTGCCGAAGCGCAGGCGCACCATCTCCCAGAGACTCTGCCGCAAGCGCTCCTTGAATTCCAAATCTGCGGGAACGGCGAGGACGTCGCCCTCGAGAAACTCCTGCAGCTCTTCCAGCGTGGCTTCGTTCGCCCCGTCTTCCATATCCTGTCTTTTCCGTTGACCTCTCATGCCGACTTCTCGGCCCCCCCTCGATTGCGCGCGATGTCAGAGCTCACGCCAACAAACCCTGTGTACTCAGTTCGCAATTGCACGCTCCGCATCCACTGCCTCTACCAAAACCTTCTTCATCCGGCAAAGAGACGAGCGAACCGCATCATTCGACCGGGAGACGCGCTCAGCGATTTCCCCGATCGACATGTTCTCGAAATGCCTCAAGACGAATGCCTCAGCGTGCCACTCCGACATGGAGGCCAAGCGGTCGCGAATCACTGCCTCACAACGACGCAGGTTGAGGCGATCTTCAGGACTGCAATGGTCGATCGAGTGACGCGATTGCACCAGCTCAGACTCCGCACGCTCGATGCGTAGTGCCTGGGACTTGGACCGGCGAATATGATTGTTGGCCGTATTCTTGGCAATGCCGTAGATCCAGGATGACAGCGACGACTGCCCGCGCCAGGATGACACCGAGCGAAAAACCACGGTGAAGACCTCCTGGACGATCTCCTCGGCATCCGCGCGGTTGCGGACCCGCAGGTAGACGAAGCTGGAGATGCGCTGAAAGTAGCGCTCGTAGAGCGCGTTGAAGTGATGCTCACTGCCCTCGCAGACACCCCGGACGAGCTCGGTGTCGCTCGCCGTCGCGCTCAGACGCCGGATGTGCGGGATCGGACTGGACGGTTCTTGCCGGGGCAACGCGGACTCCTCGCGCTGTCCCTCCCCAGGTAAGCGGCGCCGAGGCGCCTCTTACTGTTGTGTGGCCTCGAAGCTAGACAAGTGTCAGCTCGGCGGCCGAGAAAACCTCCCTGCAGGGGCGGGCCGGGAGCAGAAGAGGACCCCGGCTGCCAGAGGAGTCAACGGCCGAGCAGCACCTCGAGCCCCGGAGCGCCCTGGGCGAGCGCTCGGCGCATCCGGTAGAGGTTCGCCTTGATGGCGTCCTCAGACTTGCCCAGCGCCTCGGCGATTCTCCGCACGGGCTGCCGGCGCAGATGCTTCAGGTGGAAGATGCGGCGCTGCAGCGGCGTGAGCTCGCGCTCGACGATTTCCTCGCAGCGCCGGAGCAATCTGCGCGCCTCGACGGTCTGGTCTGGGGCCGGCGCCGCCGCCGCTACCTGGCGAGCGCCGTCCTGGTCGAGCGACTCGAACCGCGGGCGCACCTTGCGAAAGCGCCGATTCACGGTGTTTCGGGTGATTCCGAAGATCCAGACGAGCAGACTCGATTGGCCGCGGTAGCTCCCCAGCGCGTGGAAGACGGTGAGGAAGACCTCCTGGGTCACGTCCCCGGCCTCACCGGAGTCGCGCAGCCGCTTGAGGGCAAAGCGATAGACCCGCGGGAAGTACGTCTCGTACAGCAGATCGAAGGCTTCCGCGTCGCCTCCGAGAATTTGTGTCACGAGATCCGCATCACTCGACCAGACTTCTTGAGCCACTACAGCTCTCCTTGCACAGGCAAGGACGAAGCGTACAAACCGACCGCCCTTGGGCGGCTCCCCTCCCTGCTGCCGGGCAACGTGAGTGCCGGGCAACGCACACAGCGCGTTCGGGCCGGCAGAACGAGTCCAGAATCATGGGGGGGTGAGAAGTGAATCCGCGGTCCCTGAACTCCGCTGATCCCCGTCTCGCTGGCTTGTACGTCCTCCGTCCTGGCGGTTGGCTTTCCGAAAGAGGGACCTGAGTCCTGGGCCTCTCATAAGCAAGCCACATGCCAGAACGCACAAACCCGCAGAAATCCTCGTAACTTATTGATATCTAGCCCAATGTTCGCTTCGCACCGAGGCCTGGACCAACGGCACAGCCACCCGTTCGTGAGAAACGGTTTTCCACTTCTGTGGACGAACATTCACCTGAGGTGACCGCCCGTCAACAGAGTGTCAGCGCCAGGCGGCTCCCGGAGTGATCCACCAGGCGTCCTCGTGGCGATCCCAGCGATCGATCCGAATCAGGCGGACGTCGTTTGGGCGCAGCGGACGATCGTCCTGCCCGATGTAGAGGACCTGGACGAGGGCAGAGTCGGGCGTACCGAAGAGAAAATCGAAGACGAGTGCCTGGGAGGGCCGGCTGTGCTCGAAGTGGGCCTCGTCGAAGAGGTTTGCCAGCTCCGCGTAATAGTCGAAGAACGCCTCCTCCGTGCGGAAATGGCTGCGCAGAGAGCGATCGTTGAAGGTCTCGAGGGCATTGAAGCGACGCTGGATCAGCCGCACATAGAAGGCCTCTGAGCGCTGCTGGAAGGCCAGCGCGGTGGCCGGCGCCACGTCGATGGCACCCTCTGGCGGAGCCGGAATGGGGTAGGTCGGGGTGCTGCATGCGCCCACCAGCAGCACCAGCGCGCAAGACAGCCAGAGCTTCAAGCGCGCGCCTCCAGGCGCTCGCGCAGCCAGACCACCACACCCTCGATCGGCAGACGAATCTGGGTCATGGCGTCGCGCTCGCGCGCGGTCACCTGACCGTCGTCTTCGGATTCGAAGTCGTAGGTCAGGCAGAAAGGAGTACCCGCCTCGTCCTGGCGGCGATAGCGGCGCCCGATGTTGCCGGCGTCGTCATAGAACACATTCCAGTGGCGCTGCAGCTCCCGATACAGACGCCGCGCCGGATCGGCCAGCTTCTTCGAGAGCGGGAGCACCGCGGCCTTGAGGGGCGCCAATGCCGGATCGAGCCGCAGCACCGTGCGCGAGTCCCCCCCCTCGAGCTCTTCCACGCAATAGGCATCGCACAGCAGCGCGAGGCAGGTGCGATCCACGCCGACGGAGGTTTCGATCACCAGCGGCAGCACCCGCTCCTTGGAGTCCGGGTCGGTGACAGCGAGATCCTTGCCCGAGTACTCCCCGTGACGCGAGAGATCCCAATCCCCGCGGTCGTGGATGCCCTCGATCTCCTGCCAGCCGAAGGGAAAGCGGTACTCCACGTCGACGGCCTGATTGGCATAGTGGGCCAGCTCGTCTTGCTCGTGCGGACGCGTGCGCAGGTTCGCCTCGTCGACACCCAGCTCCTTGTGGAAGCGCATTCGCTCGTCGAGCCAGTGCGCGAACCACTGCTCTCGGCCGGACGGGTGGCAGAAGAATTCCATCTCCGCCTGCTCGAACTCCCGCGAGCGAAACGTGAAGTTGCGCGGGTTGATCTCGTTGCGGAACGCCTTGCCGATCTGGGCGATACCGAAGGGCAGCTTCTGCCGTGCGACTTCTCGCACCCGCTTGAAATCGGTGAAAATCGACTGGCAGGTCTCGGCGCGCAGGTACGCGACGGAGGCCGCCTCTTCGGACGCACCGATGCGCGTCTGCAGCATCAGGTTGAAGTTCCGCGGCTCGGTGAAATCGTGCTCGGAGCTGCCTTCGCGGGCGCTGCACTTTCCGGCGTCGCCGAGCTGGTCGGCGCGGAAGCGCTTCTTGCACGCGCGGCAATCCACCATCGGATCGCTGAAATGCTCGACGTGCCCTGAGGCCTCCCAGGTGCGCGGGTGGCAGATGATCGAGCTGTCCAGCCCCTCCACGTCGTCGCGCTCACGCACGACACGCTGCCACCAACGGGCTTTCAGGTTGTTCTTCAGCTCGACGCCGAGCGGCCCATAGTCCCAGAAACCGTTGATGCCACCGTAGATCTCACTCGACGCGAAGATGAAGCCGCGGCGGGCGCAGAGCGAGACGAGATCATCCATGCGCTCGAGGCGCGTATCCGGGGTCGGAGAAGCCATCGACGAATCCTGCCGGGGGGGTTGGGAGCGGCCGAGTATATCGGCTTTTCCCGGGCCGCCCCCGGGAGCCGCTCAGACGCGCACCGCCGGCAGACGTTCTTCGAGAAAGCGACGGCTGCGCAACTCGACCCCCACGTGGAAGCGTTCGAAGCGACCGAGCAACAGACGCGCCTCGGCCAGCAATTCTGGTCCGAGCGCCAGGCGGTGCAGCTGATGCAGCTCGAAACGCAGGCCCTGCTCGAGGGCTCGCAGGGTGCCCGGGTGCACCGCGAGCAGGCCCTCCCCCTCCCTGGCGCAGGGTCCGCACACGACTCCGCCGTCGGCCACGTGAAAGGACACCGCTCCGCCGCGCACCAGGGCATCCCCGGCGCAGCGCACGCAGCGCGAGAATTCCGGCCGCAGGCCCAGCGCGTCCAGCGCACGCAGCTCGAGCAATACGCGCAGCGCGCCATCGACCGGCCGCTCCGACACCAACGCAAGCGAATCCAGGGCAAAACGGAACAGCCGCTGCGTATCGGCGCGGGCACCACCCTCCGGTGCCAACCGGTCGAGTAGCTCGAGCAGGAAGCAGCCGAGGGCGAAGCGCGAGGGATCGATGCGGATTTCGTCGAAATTGCGCAGCAGGGTCGCGCCGTCGAGCCGTGCCATGGCGCCGCGCCTGCGACGATCGACGAGCACACGCAGGTGCTGGAACAGATCCAGGGTTCCCGAGAAGCGTTTCCTGCTGCGCCGCGCTCCCTTGGCGATCGCAGTCAGGCGCCCGACGTCGGGCAGCAGCAGGTGCAAGATGCGGTCCGACTCACCGAAATCGACCCCGCGCAGCACCAGCGCTTCGCTCGATTGTGCACGCATGCTGCGACGCTAGGGGGCGACGGGCGCTGTGTCGCGGGCGGGAGCCGGCGCAGCTTCTCCCGCCAGGGCGCGCACAGGATCACGCCTCAGGATCACGTCGCGGGGATCCGACTGCGGTGTCGGCGCGAGCCAGGCCTCGAGAAGCCACCAGAGCCCCACCAGCACCAGGCCCACACCGGCCAACGCCAGCGCGCCCGCTAACCACCTGCTGGGCCGCCACCCGAAGCTCTCCGGGGGAACGACCTCTGCGGGCTCGTCGATCAGTCGCATCACGGCTTCGTCGGGATCCAGGCCCATCGAGGACGCCACGGCCCGCACGAAACTCCTCACGAAACCGTCCGACGCGGTGTCGAAGCTGCCGGCCTCGAGCCGCTCGAGCGAGCGTCGAGGGATCTTCGTGCGCCCCGCGAGCTCGTCCAGAGAGATCCCGCGCAGACGTCGCTGGCTGGAGAGGTAGTGACCGATCCCAGTTCCGGTCAGCGAAGACGCTTCAGGAACGCCTCGGATTTCTTGCCCCATGGATCGTCCGGAGCCTTCACAACGGCCGTCCGCAGGTATCCCATTGCTTCAACGCGCTGTCCCATCGAGACATGGATTTCGGCGAGCCGATAGTTGGCCTCGGCGGCGGCGCTGTCGGTCGGCCGTAGCTCCAGCACCACCCCAAAGGCCCGGATCGCCTCCACCCGGTTGCCCTCTTCCTGTTCGAGGATGCCGAGATTCAGCTGGGTCGGCCAGTACCGGGGGTTGTAATCCTGGGCGTGCTCGAGATGGGCCCGGGCCTGCACCGGATCGCCGAGCTGGTAAGCCGCCCAGCCCCAGTTGGTGAGCGCCCGCCACGGCGCCGTGAAGGTCGCGTCATCGAAGAGCAGCTGCGAGTGGTGGATGCACTCCTGGAAGCGGCCCTGGCTCAGGTACAGCGTCGAGAGGTTGTAACGAGCCTCCTGGTAACCCGGCGCGATCTCGAGGGCGCTCAGCATGTGCTGCTCAGCCTCGACCTGCCTGCCCTTGCGCAGGTAGGCCATGCCGAGGGCGTGCTCGACCCGCGGGTTGCGAGGGTTGAGCCGCTGCGCCGCCAGCAGCTCGCGCAAGGCGAGCTCCAGGCGGCCGTTCTCCGCGTGGTCGGCGGCGAGGTTGAAATGAGAGCTGGCCTTACGGCGAGCGAGATCCTCGTCCGCCTGGCTGCCGCTGGTGGCACAGCCCGACACCGTCGCCAGCAGCAGGAGCCCCACACCGGCCATGAACGCCAACCTCGAGCGCTGTCTTCGCATCTCGCCACCTCCCTCTCTCCGCCGCGAGCGGGTCGTCACAGTCCTGTCGCGGCATGGCGCCGAACGGTCGACGGCGCCCGGATGAACCTGAATTTCGACAACATTGCGGGGGGGTCCAGCTCGAATAATTCGGGCTCGGCCAGGAACTCGCGCCAGCGGCGCTCCACGGCTCGGGGATCGCCGGCGTCCGCAATCAGATCCTCATCGAAGAGAAAGCCCATGGCCTCGGCAAAAACCACAGTCGCCTCGATGGCGAGCTCCACGTCGCCGAGCGGCCCGGCTGCCTCCGGCACGAAGAACGCCAACTGCCCGGA
Organism: Deltaproteobacteria bacterium; assembly: GCA_019310965.1. GTDB lineage: Bacteria > Myxococcota_A > UBA9160 > UBA9160 > SMWR01. Next base: position 44,305 of record JAFDDG010000014.1, on the reverse strand, counting down.
GCGCACCGAGCGCAGGGCCAACAGCAAGCGCGAGCCGCCCGCCCGCCCGTCGACCGCAATGCAGGCCGCCGCCGATCCCACCGGCAGCCCCTCGATCGCCACCACCGGAGTGTTGAGCGAGAGCCGCAGGCAGCGCAGGTCGGACCCGCCCGCCAGCCGCGCCTCCTTCGTGCGAATGAACATGCGGACAACATCGACCGAGGGAGGCACCGGCTTGAGGCTCAGCGCGGCGCAGGACGGGGCAGAAACTCCCGTCCACCCACCCGCTTTCGGCGCAACCTGGCCGAAAGCTCGCCCTTTCGCCCGCGCGGACGCCCGATACACTCCTTCCCCGCTCCCCTGGCAGTGCCGAGTCGCTGCCGCGGCTACCACAACCGCGCCGTGCGAAGTGCAGGAATGCCCGAGAAACCCACCGAAGAGATCGAGAGCGTCGCCATCCGCTTTACCGGAGATTCAGGCGACGGCATGCAGCTCACCGGCACCAAGTTCACCGAGTCGACCGCGCTGGCGGGAAATGACCTAGCGACGCTTCCGGACTACCCCGCGGAGATCCGCGCACCGACCGGCACTCTCGCCGGCGTATCGGGCTTCCAGATCCACTTCTCGAGCCACGATATCCGCACCCCTGCGGACCACCCCGATGTGCTGGTGTCGTTCAACCCGGCTGCGCTGCGCGCGAACGTGGAGGACGTGCGGCCCGGCGGCATGGTGATCCTCAACATCGACGCCTTCACCGAGAAAGCACTCACCCGCGCCGGCTACACCGAAGATCCGCTGCCGGCGCTGCGCGATCGATTCCAGCTGGTCGAGATTCCGTTCACAAAGCTCAACCGCGCGGCGCTAGCCGACCTCGATCTCCGCAGCCGCGACGCGGACCGCTCCAAGAACTTCTTCGCCCTCGGCATGCTGTACTGGCTGTACAACCGGCCCATGGAGCCGACGTTGCGCTGGCTGGAAGGCAAGTTCAAGGGCGACGTGCTCGAGGCGAACGCCCGCGTGCTGAAGGCGGGCCACGCTTTCGGCGAGACGACGGAGACCCTCCCGCGTTCGTTCGTGATTCCGAGGGCCAAGATCGCTCCGGGCCACTACCGCAACATCACCGGCAACACGGCATTGGCCTGGGGCATCGTGGCGGCGAGCCAGGTGTTCGACCAGGAGGTCTTCCTCGGCGCGTACCCGATCACCCCGGCCAGCGAAGTGCTGCACGAGGTGTCGCGCTACCGGCACTTTGGCGTGAAGACCTTCCAGGCCGAGGATGAGATCGCGGCCATCAGCTCGGCCATTGGTGCCTCCTTCGCCGGCTCCCTCGGCGTCTGCACCACGAGCGGCCCGGGCCTCGTGCTGAAGCAAGAAGCACTCGGCCTGGCGATCATGGCGGAGCTGCCACTGGTGGTCGTCAACGTCCAGCGCGCCGGCCCGTCGACAGGCATGCCCACGAAGGTCGAACAAGCCGACCTGCTGAACGCCCTCTACGGGCGCAACTCCGACAGCCCGGTGCCGGTCATCGCCGCCGCGACTGCCGGCGATTGCTTCGGCACGACCCTCGAGGCATTCCGCCTGGCAGTGAAATACATGACGCCGGTGGTGATGCTGTCGGACAGCTATCTCGCCAATAGCGCGGAGCCCTGGCAGATCCCAGACGTCGCCTCCCTGGGACAGGAGCGCGCGCCCTTCGCCACCGATCCCGAGAGTTTTCAACCCTACTCGCGCGACCCGGAGACCCTGGCGCGGCCCTGGGCGACGCCCGGGACCGCCGGGCTCGAGCACCGGATCGGCGGCCTTGCCAAGCAGGACGGCACCGGCAACGTCTCCTACGACGCCAAGAACAACGCTCACATGCACGCACTGCGTCACGAGAAGGTGGCGCGCATCGCGAACGAGATCCCGCCCACCGAAGTGCTCGGCCCGGACCGCGGCGAGCTGCTGGTGGTGGGCTGGGGCAGCACCCAGGGCGCCATCCTATCGGCCTGCATCGAAGCGCGGGAAGACGGACAGAACGTCTCGAACATCCACCTGCGCTACCTGAACCCACTGCCGCCGGATCTCGGCGAGGTGCTCGCGCGCTTCGACAAGGTGCTGGTGCCGGAGCTCAACCTCGGTCAGCTCTCGCTGCTGATCCGGAGCCAGTTCCTGATCGACGCGAAATCGCTCTCGAAGGTCGAGGGCCAGCCCTTCCTCGTGGAAGAGTTGCGCGCAGAGATCGACGCTATGCTCGGATTGGAGACCTGAGCGTGGCCCAAGCAGTACAAATCACCCAGAAGGACTTCTCGTCGGACCAGGACGTACGCTGGTGCCCCGGCTGCGGCGACTACTCGATTCTCGCCAACGTGCAGCGCGTGATGCCAGAGCTCGGCGTGCGCCGCGAGAACTTCGTATTCGTGTCCGGCATCGGCTGCTCGAGCCGTTTTCCCTACTACATGAACACCTACGGCTTCCACACCATCCACGGCCGCGCGCCGTCCATCGCCACCGGCATCAAGTGCGCGCGCCCGGAGCTCTCGGTATGGGTCGTGACCGGCGATGGCGACGGCATGTCGATCGGCGGCAACCACCTGCTTCACACGATCCGCCGCAATGTCGACATCCAGATCCTGCTGTTCAACAACCGCGTCTACGGACTGACCAAGGGCCAGTACTCACCGACCTCGCGGGTGGGCATGAACACCAAGTCGTCGCCCGAAGGCTCCATCGACTACCCGATCCAGCCCCTGGCCTTCGCCCTCGGCGCCGGCGCCACCTTCGTGGCCCGCACGGTCGATGTCGACGCGCCGCATCTCCAGGAGACCCTGCGCCGGGCGCACGAGCACCGCGGCACGGCCTTCGTCGAGATCCTGCAGAACTGCCATGTATTCAACGACGACGAGTGGATCGAGGTCGAGGACCGCAAGCAGCGCATCGATGCGGGCATGAAGGTGGTGGATGGCGCGCCCCTGGTCTACGGATCGGAGGGGGCTCGCCGCGGCATCCGCATCGAAGACGGCGTGCCCTCGGTGATCGAGCTCGCCGACGGTCAGGACCCCGTCGCAGCCGGCGTGGCCGTTCACCGCGAGCGCTACGAGACCCCAGCCTACGCGTTCGCGCTGGCCAGCCTGGCGCGGCCCGAGTTCCCACTGCCAACGGGCGTGTTCCGTGCCATCGAAAATCCAAGCTACGAAGCGCTGCTCTCCGCCCAGGTCGCGAGCGCGCGGGTCCAGCGGGGCAAGGGTGACCTCGAGGCACTGCTCAGCTCCGGAGACACCTGGACCGTCGAGGCCTGACTCGCCGGCGAGTGACGCGCAGCGCTCTCGGGGAATCGCCGCGCCCTCCGCGCGCCCGCCTCCGGCGAATGCCTCGTCTCGCTTCGCGCTGCTCGGCGGTCGTCGGGCCGCGACGTCCCATTCCGTCATCGGGATCAGCCGGCTCGTCTGCGGGTGAGTTCGCCTCCGGCGGACGCGCTGCGGACGCTCCGTCGAGAGAGGTCGGAGCGGTCGTTCGCGTCTCGCCGTTGTGCTGTGAGTGTCGGAGAGGATCTGTGGCACGATTCGATCGGACCGAGACGGCGCATTGCCTGGTGGGAGCGCCCGCAACCAGCGCGCCGGAGGCGAACTCACCCGCAGACGAGCCGACTGGCCCCGGTCATCGAGCGGGAACTCACGGCGTGACGACCGCCGAGCAATACGAAGCGAGACGAGGCATTCGCCGGAGGCGCGCTGGTGGAGGGCGCGGCATCTCGAGGCGATGGCCGGAGAGGCCCCCCCACCCGGCCTCGTGTCCGCGCGAGAGCGGTCCGGCTATTCGAGGCCGGAGACGTTCTTGGCGAGGGTTTCGCCGAGGGCTGCCGGCGAGGGCGATACGAATACACCGGCGGCTTCGAGGGCCGCGATCTTGTCGCTGGCCTTGCCCTTGCCCCCGGCGATGATCGCGCCCGCATGGCCCATGCGCTTGCCGGGCGGTGCGTTCTGGCCGGCGATGAAGGCCACCACCGGCTTGCTCATGTGATCGCGGATGAACTCGGCGGCAGTCTCCTCCGCCGAGCCCCCGATCTCGCCGATCATGATCACGGCCTTGGTGTCCGGGTCCGCCTCGAAGAGCGTGAGGGCGTCGACGAATGTCGTGCCGATGATCGGGTCACCGCCAATGCCGAGACACGTCGACTGCCCGATACCGAGGCGGGAGAGCTGATCGACGGCCTCATAGGTGAGGGTTCCCGAACGCGACACCACACCCACCGTACCCGGCTTCGTGATCTGTGCCGGCATGATGCCGATGCGGCACTGGCCCGGCGTCACGATCCCGGGACAATTGGGGCCAACCAGTCTCATGCTCGATCCGCCCAGGCTCTGCTTGGCACGCAACATGTCGAGGGCGGGGATGCCCTCGGTGATGCACGCCACCAGTGCGATGCCGGCGTCGGCGGCCTCGAGAATGGCGTCCGCGGCACCCGGCGGCGGCACGAAGATGACCGATGCGTCGGCGCCGGTCGCCTCCACCGCATCGCTCACGGTGTTGAACACCGGAATGCCCTCGATCTGACTCCCGCCCTTGCCTGGGTGCACGCCGCCCACCACCTGCGTCCCGTACTCGACGGAGAGCTTGGCGTGGAACTGGCCCATGCGGCCCATGCCCTGGACCAGGAGCTTCGTATTCTTGTCGCAGAGAATCGCCACCTCAGTCTCCTCTGACGGCGGCCACCGCCTTCTCGCCGGCATCGCGCAGTGTCTCTGCCGGAGTGATGTCGAGGCCGGAGTCCGCCAGGATCTCACGGCCCTCTTCGGCGTTGGTGCCTTGCAAGCGCACCACCAGCGGCACCTCGATGCCGAGTTCGCCCGCCGCCGCCACCACGCCCTCGGCGATGAGATCGCAGCGCACGATCCCACCGAAGATGTTCACCAGGATCGCCTTCACGTTCTCGTCCCGCAGGATGAGCTTGAAAGCCTCCTTCACCTTCTCCTTGTCCGCCCCACCGCCAGCGTCGAGGAAGTTCGCCGGCGAACCGCCGCAGTACTGGATCATGTCGAGAGTCGCCATGGCCAGGCCCGCGCCATTCACCATGCAACCGATGTCGCCGTCGAGCCCGACATAGGCGAGATCGATCTCGGCGGCGGCACGTTCGCGCGGATCCTCTTCTTCCGGGTCACGCAGCGCCGCAATTTCGGCGTGCCGGAAGAGCGCGGCGTCGTCGAAGTTGAGCTTGCAGTCGAGGGCGAAGAGCTCTCCGCCCTCGGTCAGCACCAGCGGGTTGATTTCCGCCAGCGAGCAATCCTTCTCCACAAAGAGGCGGAAGAGGCCGGAGAGCAGCGTCTGGAGCTTCTTCACCTGCTCCGGCTCGAGGCCGAGACCGAAGCCGACGCGGCGCGCGGCGTAAGCGGGGAGTTCGCCGCTGCCGGGCACGCTCACGGTGATGATCTTCTCCGGGGTCTTGTCAGCGACCTCTTCGATGTCCATGCCGCCTTCGGTGGACGCGATGATCGCGAGCTTCTCTTCCGCGCGATCGAGCAACACCGCCAGGTAGTACTCGTGGGCGATGGCAGAGCCCGACTCGACGTAGACCTTGCGGACGAGCTTGCCCTCCGGACCGGTCTGATGCGTGACCAGCGTCATCCCCAGGATCTCGCTGGCCAGCTGTTTGGCCTCCGCCGGCGACTTCGCCAGCTTGATCCCTCCGCCCTTGCCGCGACCGCCAGCGTGGACCTGCGCCTTTACGACGACGACGCCCTTGTCGAGGCCGCGCGCGACCTGCTCGGCCTCGGCCGGCGTGGAGGCCACTTCGCCCGCGGGCACGGAAACGCCGTACTCCTCGAGCAATGCCTTCGCTTGATACTCGTGAACGTTCACCGGATTCCTCGACTTCGCTCGGCTCCGACTCTTTGCACGGCGCTCGAGGCCCCTTGCCAGCCAATCGCACGCGGACCGACCATCAAGGCGCAGGTTGTCGAACGGGGCAGCGCGCTAGAGCTCGATCTGCTGGACCAGGGAACGCACGTGCTCCACGGAGGCGTCGAACGCCTTCTGCTCGTCGGCATCGAGATCCACCTCGATGATTCGCTCCACGCCCGCCGCGCCGAGCACACACGGAACGCCGACGTAGAGGCCATCCACGCCGAACTCACCCTCCAGCAGGCACGCGCAGGCGAGCACGCGCTTCTTGTCCTTGAGGATCGACTCCGCCATCTCGATCGCCGAGAGCGCCGGCGAGACAAAGGCGGATCCGGTCTTGAGCAGCCCCACGACTTCGCCGCCCGCGCCCTTGGTGCGTGCGACGATGGCGTCGATGCGCTCCTGGGAGATGAGCTTCGTGATCGGGATGCCCGCAACCGTGCAGTAGCGCACCAGCGGCACCATCGTGTCGCCGTGACCGCCGAGCACCAACGCCGTCACGTCCTCGACGGAGACGCCGAGTTCCCAGGCGACGAAGGCGCGGAAGCGCGCCGAGTCGAGCACGCCAGCCATGCCGACGACGCGATTCTTCGGGAAGCCCGAGATTTCCTTGAAGGTGTAGACCATGGCGTCGAGCGGGTTCGAGACCACGATGACGTAGGCATTCGGCGCGTTGACTCGCACGCCCTCGGCCACCTGCTTCATGATGCCGAGATTCGTCTTGAGCAGATCGTCGCGGGACATGCCCGGCTTGCGCGCCAGGCCCGCCGTGATGATCACGAGGTCGGCGTCCGCGATCTCCTCGTAGGAGTTGGCGCCCTGGATATTGGAATCCGCACCGACCAGCGGCGCCCCTTCGGCCATGTCGAGCGCCTTGCCCTGGGGCAGGCCCTCCACGACGTCGAAGATGACCGGGTCGCCGAGTTCGCGGTAGGCGATCTGTTCTGCGAGAACACCGCCGATGTTGCCGCCCCCGATGAGGGCGATCTTGGGTCGTGACATGGCTCGTCTGCTCCGTTCGCCCTGAGGCGGCTCCGCGGGCCGCAGGAGCGGCTCGCGCTGTGGGGGACTGCGGTATAAGCAATTTTTGCCGATTTCGCCGCCCTTTTGCTGGGCATGAGAATCGTCCGGACGGATTCGAAGCGCCGCCTGCCCGGGTGGCGCGGCGGACTGAGGCTATGACTTCTCCGACGGGGGCCGAACGATGCGCAGGGCGAGCTCGTCGAGCTGGGCGGACTCGACCTCGCCGGGGGCATCCATCAGCAGGTCCTGGCCGCGCTGGGTCTTGGGAAAAGCGATCACGTCCCGCAGGCTGTCCAGCCCGGCCAGCACCATGGCCCAACGGTCATAACCGAAGGCGAAGCCGCCGTGGGGGGGCGCACCCGCGTCGAGGGCGTTGAGCAGGAAGCCGAAGCGCGACTCTGCATCGGCCTTCGCGTAGCCCAGCACCTCGAGAATGCGCCGCTGTACATCGGAGCGGTGGTTGCGCAGGCTGCCAGAGCCGAGCTCGACGCCGTTGACCACGACGTCGTAGTGCGTGCCCCGCACCCGTTCCGGCGCTTCGTCGAGCAGCTGCAAGTCTTCTTCCAGCGGCGCCACGAACGGCTGGTGCGCGTAGGTGAGGCTGCCGTCGTCCGCGCGCTCGAAGAGCGGGAAGTCGACGACGAAGAGGACGTCCCACTCTCGCCCGTCGACGCGACCGAGCTTCTGGCCGAGATCCGTGCGCAGTCGCGAGAGCACGCCGTTCGCGCGGCTCGCCTGATCCGCCTGAAAGAAGAGCAGCGAACCCGGGCGGGCGCCGGTCTTCTCCGCCACGGCGACGCGCTCTTCGTCGGAGAAGAACTTCACGATCGGCGACTGCCACTCAGCGTCTTCGTTGACGCGAATCCAGGCCAGCCCCCGCGCACCGAGTTCCTTCTTCACGAACCCCTCGAGGCGGTCGATGTCGCCGCGCGAGAGATCCTGCGCGTCGTGGATCGGCAGGCACTTCACGATTCCGCCGCCGTCGACGGCGGCGCGGAAGGCGCGGAAGGCGCTGCCCCGGAAGCTCTCGGTCAGGTCCACCAGCTCGAGCTGGATGCGCGTGTCGGGCCGATCCGAGCCATAGCGCGCCATCGCCTCGGCATGCGGTATGCGTCGGAAATTCCGCTCGATCTCGATGCCCGCAGCCTCGCGAAAGCCGCGAACCATCACCTCCTCGAGCACCTCCAGCACCTCCTCGATGCCGACGAAGGCCATTTCGAGATCGATCTGGGTGAACTCGGGCTGCCGATCGGCGCGCAGGTCCTCGTCGCGGAAACAGCGCACGATCTGGAAGTAGCGGTCGAAGCCCGCGATCATCAGCATCTGCTTCATGATCTGCGGCGACTGGGGCAGCGCGTAGAACGAGCCCGGGTGCAGGCGGCTCGGCACCAGGAAATCCCGCGCGCCCTCCGGCGTCGACTTCGCGAGCATCGGCGTCTCGATCTCGAGGAAACCACGCTCGGCGAGCACCCCGCGCACGGACTGATAGAGCGCGTGGCGCAGCCGCATGGCGCGCTGCAGCGGCGGACGCCGCAGGTCGTGCAGCCGGTGGCGCAGCCGCACGCTCTCGTCTGCGTCCGTCTCCTCTTCGATCGGGAACGGCGGCGGAGTCGCGGCATTGAGCAGCCGCAGCTCGGTGACCTCGACCTCGACCTCACCAGTGGTGAGCTTCGGATTCACGGTCTCGGCCGAGCGCCGCTCGACCACGCCGCGCACCAGCAGCACGTACTCCGAGCGCAGCTCGCCGGCGCGCGCGTGCGCCTCCTGCGACGCGTCGGGCCGGAACACCACCTGGACGAGCTCGCCGCGATCGCGCAGGTCGACGAAGATCACGCCGCCGTGATCGCGCCGCTTGTGCACCCAACCCGCCAGTACCACCTCGCTGCCGACCAGCGAGGCCGTGATCTCGGCGGCGGCATGCGTGCGGCGCAGCTCGCCCAGCGCGTCGCGCGCTCCAGATTCGCGGCTCACAGCTTTCTCCCGAAGAACGAAAAAGCAGAAGAAAATCAGGCAGTTCGGTAGCAGGCGCCCCGACCCATGTCAACTCGCCGGCGAGTGATCCGGCTGCACTCGCCGTCGAGTGACCGCCGGCTGCGCTCCGAGCCCCGCACCCTCCGCCCGCCCGCCTCGCACGCGGACCGAGGCAGGGCGGGGGGGATGGGGTGCGACTCCGGGCCTCGCTGCGTGGGGCACGGGCAGGCGGGCACTCGACCCCCACCGCCACATCGCCGGGCAAGTGTCCGGCTCCAAGAGTCGAGTGATACGGACTCGACCCCCGAGGTCGGGGAACGGCGGCCCTCCGCTGTCACCCCATCCCCCCCGCACGTCACGGGAATATCTCGGCGCCCCACCAGCACACAAAGCGAGACGCGAACGACCGCGTCAAACTTTCTCGAGGGAGCGCCCGCAGCCCGCCCGCCGGAGGCGAACTCAGCGCAGGCGAGCCGGCTGACCCCGATCATCGGACGGGAACCCCCTGCTCGATGCCAGTCACGGGGCGCGAAGCGAGACGAGCCATTCGCCGGAGGCGGGCGGGCGGAGGGCGCGGCGACCCGAGCACGCCCCGCGGTCACTCGCCGGCGAGCCGGGCTATTCGAGCTCTGCGGCGCTGACCACGCAGTCTCGCCCGTTCGACTTGGCCCGATACATGGCCTTGTCCGCCACATCGAGCAGCTGATCCCGGGTGCGGCCGTGCTGCGGAAAGGTCGCCACACCGATACTGATGCTGAGCCGAATCGACGAGCCGCTGCCATCGAATGGCGTGGTCGCCACCGTGCCGCGGATGCGCTCCGCCACCTCCATCGCCTGCGCCAGATCCGAATCGACCAGCAGGATGGTGAACTCGTCGCCCCCGTAACGCGCCAGGGTGTCGACGGAGCGGACGCAGTCTCGAAGCACCCCTGACAGCTGGCGCAGCACCGACGAGCCCACCAAGTGGCCGTAACGATCGTTCACCAGCTTGAAACGGTCGAGATCGAGGAACAACACCGAGAGCTCCCGACCGTAGCGCCCGGCACGCTCGATCTCGCGGTCGGTGGCCTGGAGCAGGAACCGCGCATTGTAGACCTCGGTCACATCGTCGATGAAGGCACGCTCCTTGGCGCGGCCGTAACGCTCGGCATTCTGCAGCGCGAGCTCGGCGCGCTCGCGCACCAGCTGTGCGTGGCTATCGGCGGCTGCGCCGAAGCCACCCTCGGGCTCGAAAATCCAGATCAGGCCCTGCTCCATGTCGCGGCCGCGCAGGGGCACCGCCATTGCCGGCGGACAGGACACTCCCGCGCCCTGCAGCGCGTCGTGCAGCGTTCCATGCGTCACGCGCTGGGGCGCTTCGAACGCTTCGAGTCCCAGCGACTTCTCCACCGCCAGCGCGTCGCGCAGGCGCCGCGCCTCTGCCTCGGCGAAGCCGCGAAACGCGACTCCGTCGGCGGTGGGGAGCCCGGGGCGGCGGAAGACGGCGACGCCGCGATCCGAGTTCAGGGCCGAGAGCAAGAGGTCGAGCGTCACGGCGAAGACCTGCCCCGCATCGAGGCAGCTCATCAGGCTCTGGCAGGCGTCCAGGGTCTCGAGCTGGCCGCGCAGCCGCGAGTTCTCCTCCTGCAGCCGCCGATTGGCCAGAATGCGATCCACCACCAGCTCGAGCTCATCGGGCGCGACGGGCTTCGTGAGGTAGTCGGTGGCACCCATGCGCAGCGCCTCGACGGCGCTCTCGACGGAAGCGTTGCCGGTGAGGAGCACGAAATCGCTCTCCGGATGCTCGCGGCGCACGAACTCGAGCAGCTCGAGCCCCGAGCGTCCGGACATCACCAGATCCGAGAGCACCAGATCTGCCGGCTCGCGCTCGAGCGCGGCCACCGCCGCCTCGACGCCGTCGCAGGCCTCGACACGCGCCAGCCCGGCGAGCGCGTCGCGAGCAATCGCGCGCATCAGGCGGTCGTCATCGACCACCAGGATCCGGGCCTGCTGTCGTTGGCGCGGCATCGAGACACTCCCTGGCCATTGCGTTCGGCGTACCGAGTTGCCGTCTTGAGAGGAGGTGTGGGGAAATAGTCCCGGATCCGCGCGCACCGCCGCACCCCTTTCTCGCAGTGGGCTAGAAGCGTAGCTTGCTCGCCATGCGTGCACTCGACCCCCAGCTCGACGCCTGGCGACGCAACTCCGCGGCCTTCCGCTGGGAGCTGCCGGACCGCTTCAACTTCGGCAGCGACGTGGTGGACGCGCTCGCCATCGAGGCCGGCCCGGCGCTGCTCTGGCGCAACGCGGCCGGCGCCGAGCGCCGGCTTTCCTTCGCCGATGTGGCCAGCGAGTCGAACCGGGCGGCGCACCTGCTGCGCGCCCTGGGCATCGGCCCGGGCGATCCCTTGATCGTGATGCTGCCGCGAGTGCCCGAGTGGCACGTGGTGTTGCTCGGCGCGCTCAAGCTCGGCGCGCTGGTGATCCCGTCCTCCACGATTCTGCGCCCGAAAGACATTGCCTACCGCGCCAACCACAGCGGGGCGGTGGCGGTGATCGCCGGAGAGGAGCAAACGGCCGCGGTGGATGCGGTGCGCGCCGAATCGCCCGCGCTGCGCCATTTTCTGTGTCTCGCCGCACCGGGAGAGCCCGCGCCGGACGGCTGGACCCACCTGACCGAGGCACTGGCCCTGCAACCGGACGACGCGAACGCGCAGCACGCCACCCGCGCATCCGACCCGGCGCTCGTCTACTACACCTCTGGCACCACCGGGCCGCCCAAGGCCGTGTTGCACTCTCACGGTTACACCTGGGCGCAGCGCTACACCTCGAAGCATTGGCACGCGGTGGCGCCGGGTGAGCGACTGTGGACCACCAGCGACACGGGCTGGGCCAAGGCGGCCTACGGCGTGATTTTCGGGCCCTGGAGCCACGCTGCCGAGGTCGTGCTCTACGACGCGCGCTTCGACGCGCGCACGGAGCTGTCACTTCTCGAGGAGCTGGCACCTGCCGTGTTCTGCGCGCCGCCCACGGAGTTTCGCATGCTGGTGAAGGAGAATCTGTCCGACCTCTCCGTGCCGCACCTGCGCGAATGCGTGTCCGCCGGCGAGCCGCTCAACCCCGAGGTAATCCGCAGCTGGCGCGACGCCACCGGGCTTACGATTCGCGACGGCTACGGACAGACCGAGTCCATCCTGCTCGTGGCGAACTACCCAGGCCTGCCGGTGCGCCCGGGCTCGATGGGGCTGCCACTGCCCGGCACCCGCGTCGAGGTGATCGATGGCGAGGGTCAGCCGCTGCCCCCGGGCGAGGTGGGCGAGATCGCGGTGTGGGGGCGCCCGCCGGGCCTCTTCCTCGAATACTGGAAGGACGCCGAGGCCACGGCCCGCACCCGCCGCGGCGACTGGTACCTGACCGGCGACCGCGCCAGCCGCGACGAGGACGGCTACTTCTGGTTCGTCGGACGCGACGACGACGTGATCAATTCCGCCGGCTACCGGATCGGACCCTTCGAGGTGGAGAGCGCCCTCATCGAACACCCTGCGGTGGTCGAAGCCGCCGCGGTGGCAGCGCCGGACCCCGACCGTGGCTCCATCGTGAAGGCCTTCGTGGTGCTGGCCCCCGGGCAGACCGGCTCCGCTGCGCTCGTCGCCGAGCTACAGGACCACGTCAAACGCACGACCGCGCCCTACAAGTACCCGCGCGCGATCGAGTTCATCGAGGCGCTGCCCAAGACGGTGAGCGGCAAGATCCGCCGCATCGAGCTGCGGGCACCGGAGCGCTAAAGCACCCGCCCCACGCCGAGGTCACCCGGCGGCAGGATCTGACGCCAGCTCTTGCCACCGTTTTCGCTGCGCAGAATCATGCCCTGCTGCCCGACGATGTAACCGACCTTGCGGCCGCGCTCGAAATGCACGTCGCGCATGAAAGTGAATACCGTGGGAAAGTCGCCCGGCTCCGGCGCCTTCCAGGTCTTGCCGATGTCGGGGCTCAGCCGCACCAGGCCCTTCTCGCCCAACGCCACCGCTCGGGACGCTCCCGACGCCACCGAGAAGAGCGCCTGCTTGAGGTCGATGGTGACATAGCGCCATCCCTTGCCGCCGTCGCTCGAGCGCAACACGACACCGCCCAGGCCGGAGATGAAGCCCTCGCTCTCGTCCTGGAAGTTCACCGTGAAGAGATAGGGGTTCTGGATCACGGCGACCTTGATGATCGGCTCCGCCGCCACGCGGCCGTCGAAATAGCGCCGCAGAAAGGTCGGATCGTGCTCGACGAAGTCCTCGAAATCCCACGGCGGTTTGTTGGGCATGCGCATGCGATCCTGCAGGATGCCCGCCTCCTCGAGCACCGACTTGGTCTCGTCGATGCGCGCGGAGATCAGGTCGAACAGCGCGTACGGGTCCTCCTCGTCCCCGAGATTCGCCAGCTCCTTGCCACTCACGAAAACGTCGATCAGCACGTTCAGGTGCGTCTCGTCTTCGATCTGCGCTGCAAACTCGGCGAGCTCCGCCTTCGCTTCCGCATCGAAGTTGATCACGTTGTAGGGCAGCGTGATCGGATTCATGAAGACATCGCCCACGACTTCGCCGCGCTCCCAGGTCTGGCCCAGATCCTCGGAACGAAAGATGTACCCGAACTCGCCGATGATCCAGCAGTTGCGCTTCGGCGGTGCGAGGCAGAAGACGTCGTTGAGGCCCACGTCCTCGTAGACCTTCTTGCCCTCGCGCACCCGCTCCTGGTCGGTCGCCGAGAGCCAGACGAACATCGGGTGATCCAGGGTCACCAGCACCGATCGGTCCTGCCAGGTGGCGCCGCCGTCCTCGGTGAAGATGCGCGTGCCCCACTCTCCAACGGCCCAGGCGCGGCTGGCATCGATGGCATGCACGCCGAACAGGTGCGCACCCTCGTCCCGCTTCAGGTTCGGCTGGTCCTGCCATGTCTCACCGCCGTCGCTGGTGCGCAGGATGGTCCCCAGCTGCCCCACCGCCCAGCCATTCTGGCTGTCCGCCATGGAAACCGAGTAGAGCAGCATCTTGGTGCCGGTGTCGCCCTTGCTCCAGGTCGCTCCGCCGTCATGAGTCCAGTAGGCCGCGCCGTGATAGCCGACCGCCACCGTGTGCGACTCATCCGATGCCGATACCGAAAAGAGGTCGTCGTAGATGTCGATCTCGCCTTCCGCCACACGAGGGCCGAAATCGAGCTGATGGCAGCCGACCGTCACGCAACCGAGCAGAATCCAAACGGTGACGAGACGGGCAAACGGGCAATGCATGCTGCAGCCATCTCCTGGTGAGTGCGCGCAACGCGCGGCGCAAAGGCGCCCTAGGGTACTGCGGGGCGAGGCCCCAACACAACGCGCATCTACCCCATTCCGCGGTAGATGGGAGGGTCGGAAACTGACTGGCGGTCGCGAGCTCAGCGGCGCGGCGGCGTCAGGCGCAAGCCCTGCAGACGAATGAAGCCGGTAGCATCCGCCTGGTCGTAGCCGTGCTCCTCGTCCGCGTCGTCGAAGCTGGCCAGCGCCTCGTCGTAGAGCGACACGGGAGAGCGCCGCCCGGTGACGGTGACGCCGCCTTTGTAGACCCTCACCCGCACTTCGCCGGTCACGTTCTCCTGGGAGGCCTCGATCGCCGCACGCATCATCTTCATCTCCGGTGAGAACCAGAATCCGTTGTAGATGAGCTCGGCGAAACGAGGCGCCATGCGGTCGCGTTCGTGCATCACGTCACGGTCCAGCGTGATCGATTCCATGGCGCGGTGCGCCGCGTGAAGCAGCGTGCCGCCCGGGGTCTCGTAGACGCCGCGAGACTTCAGGCCCACGAAGCGATTCTCGACCATGTCGACGCGGCCCACTCCGTGCACGCCGGCGACCTGGTTCAGGTGCGCCAGCAGATCCGCGGGCCCGAGCCTCTCGCCGTCGACCGACACCGGCGTGCCTCGTTCGAAGCCGATCACCAGCTCCACCGGCACGTCCGGCGCCGCCTCCGGCGACTCGCTCATGACGAACATGGACTCGTCCGGAGCCCGCCATGGATCCTCGAGAATCCCGCCTTCGAACGAGATGTGCATCAGGTTCCGATCCGTGGAGTACGGCTTCTCGAGCGTCGCCGTCACCGGAATGGCGTACTTCTCGGCGTAGGCGATGCAGTCCGGTCGTGAGCGGATCTCCCATGCCTCTTCACGCCACGGCGCGATCACTTTGAGTTCCGGCGCCAACGCACGGTAGGTCAGCTCGAAGCGAACCTGATCGTTGCCCTTGCCGGTGGCACCGTGAGCGACGGCGTCACATCCCGTTTCGCGGGCGACCTCGACCTGCGCCTTGGCGATCAGAGGCCGCGCCAGCGCGGTGCCTAGCATGTAGGTGCCCTCGTAAAGCGCTGCACCGCGGATCGCGGGGAAGACGTAATCGCTCACGAACTCCTCCCGGAGATCGCGTACGATGCAATCGACGGCACCAGTGGCCTTGGCCTTCTCGGACAGACCCGAAAGCTCTTCTGCTTGGCCGACGTCGGCAGCGTAGGCCACCACCTCGCAGTCGTACTGATCGATCAACCAGTGCAGTATGACGGACGTGTCGAGACCGCCGCTGTAGGCGAGACACACCCTCTTGACGGCACGCCGGGGAGACATCGGTAGACCTCCGGCGCGGAGTCTACTGCTTCAACGCGCGCAGTCGAATCGCCGTCGTGCGTCCCTGGCCGGGGTTCGTCGAAACGCGCACCTCGCCGCCCAGGGCGCTTGCCTTCAGAACGACTTCGGTGGGCGGAGCTTCTTCATCGTCGACGGCACCGCCGCCGGGACGCACATCCAACACCGCCAGCACGACCCACATGGATCCCCCGCGCTCGACGGTGCGAGCGACGATGGCCACTGTCGCACCCGGCGGCGCCGATGCGAGCCGCGCGCGCAACAGCTTGTCGAGCGCCTGGAACAGGTCGTCGGAGCTGCCGGCGATTTGTGGCAGGGCCGCGGGCACTCCCTCTTCGAGATGCACCTGAGCGGCGGCAAAGCTGGGCGCCAGATTGCCGATGACGGATGCCGCCACCTCCGCCGGATCGAACTGGCCCTGCCGCGCCTGCTCCGGGCGGCGCCCGGAAAGCACGTCCGAGAGATCCTGGGCCCAGTCACGCAGCTGCTCCACTGCCTTGGTGCCAGTTTCGAGCAGAGCTTCGCTCTTCTCGTCGTTCGCCACGGCGGGGCGCTCGGCGAGCTCTTCCAGTGTGCGCGCCAGCTCCTCCAGCGGCCCGCAGATCGTCCGCTGCAAGCGATGCACGCGCTCGTCGTCCGGTGCGCTCTCGTTGAAGAGGATCAGCACGCCGACCCGCGCGTCCGACGCCATGATCGGCGATGCCAGGCCCGCGTAGCCGATACCCGCGTGTTTCACCCGGAAGCGGCCGCTGACGCCGGTCTCACACACCTCTGCCACGGAGCTGAGCACGGCTTCGCGCACGCCGCCCTCGAAGAGGCGCGCCAGCGGCTCGCCGGTCACCTGCTCGGCAGAGACCGAGAAGCGCGTTTCGAACGCCGGATTCACGTAGGCCGCGCTGCCATCCGGGTCTCCCACCACCACCGGCGCATCCAGAAACGAAAGCAGAGAGGCTTGACTCATTGCAGGTCTCGTACACGGCAAGCGCTGGGGCGCGGGGTCACGGGATTACTTCTCCTTCGGAAGTTCGAATTCCGCATGCTCGACCATGATCTGTTCGAGCTCCTCTTCGCTCAGCGTGCCGCGCGCGCTGACCGTGATCGATTGCTCGCTCTGGGTGGCCAGGTCGCGGGCCGAGACACTCACGATGCCGTTGGCATCGATGTCGAAGGCGACCTCGATCTCCGGCTCTCCCTTGCGGGCGCGCGGGATGTTGTTGAGGATGAACTCGCCGAGCAGGTCGTTTTCCACCGCCTGCTCGCCCTCCCCCTGCATCACCCGGATCTTGACTGCCTCCTGCTGGTCCCGCGTCGTGGTAAAGATGTGCGACTTCACCACCGGCACCGTCGAGTTGCGTGAGATCAGCGTGGCGAAGTGTCCGTCGAAGGTGGCGATGCCCAGCGAGAGAGGCGTCACGTCGAGGAGCAACACGTCGCCCCCGTTCTCCGTCAACACGCTGCCCTGGATGCACGCGCCCACCGCGACCACCTCGTCCGGATTGACGCCCCGATGGGGTCGCTGGCCGAAGTGTTCACTGACGAGTTCCTGAACCAGCGGCATGCGGGTCTGACCGCCGACGAGCACCACATGGTCGACATCCTCAACGGTGAGACCGGCATCCATCAGGCACGCGTCGACGCAGCCCAGCGTCTGTCCCAGTACGTCGGTGACCAACCCCTCCAGAGTCTCGCGATCGATCGAAAGATTCAGGTGGCGCGGTCCGTTGGCATCGTTGGCGATGAACGGCAGGTTCACCTCGGTGGTCTGCATCGCCGACAGATCGCATTTGGCCTTTTCGGCGGCGTCCTTGAGGCGCTGCAGCGCCATCGGATCCGTGCCCAGCTCGATACCCTCCTGGCTCTCGAACTCCTTCAGCAGGTGCTCCACCAGCAGGCGATCGAAATCCTCGCCACCGAGGAAGGTGTTGCCGCTGGTGGCGAGCACCTCCACGACGCCGTCGCCGAGCTCCACCACCGAGATGTCGAAGGTGCCGCCACCCAGGTCGTAGACCGCGATCTTCTCCTCGACTTCGCGGCCGATACCGTAGGCCAGCGCCGCCGCCGTGGGCTCATTGATGATGCGCAAGACATTCAGGCCCGCGATCTTGCCGGCATCCTTCGTGCACTGACGCTGGGTGTCGTTGAAGTGCGCCGGCACAGTGAGGACTGCGTCGGTGACCGGCTCCCCGAGATACTCCTCCGCCACGTGCTTCATCTCCCGCAGGATGATGGCCGCCACCTCCGGGCAGGTGAAGCTCTTGCCCTCGATGTCGATGCGCGGATCGTCGTTGGGCCCGCGGACGATCGAAAACGGCGCGAGCTGGGCAGACCGCGAAACTTCCTCTGAATCGAAGCGCCGCCCGATCAGGCGTTTCGACGCGAACACCGTGTTCTCCGCATTCGTAATCGCCTGGCGCTTGGCCAGGTGCCCGACCAGGCGCTTGCCATCCTGGGCGATCGCAAACATCGACGGCGTGGTCTTGTAGCCACCCGCGTTGGGGATGACGACGGGCTTGCCCCCGTCGATGACCGCAACACACGAGTTCGTCGTGCCGAGATCGATACCAATCACACGGCTCATCTTTTGCCTCCGCGAGCTCGCGTGGGCGATTGTCGCGCCTTCTTGAGCTCGTCTCTTATGCGAGTGTCCTGGGGGTCGAGGTTCTGCGCGGTCATCAAGGCTTCGACGGCCCGCTCGCGGCGCCCATTGCGACGCAGGATGCGACCGCGTGTCAGGTGATAGGCAGCGGCCTCGGGCTGCAGCTCGCACGCCAACGCGGCAAACTCGAAGGCCCGGTCGAACTCTTCGAGCTCGCAGCAGAGCTGAGCCGCTCGGTCGGTGGCTTCGGCGTCGGCCGGCCGGTAGTGGAGCACCTCTTCGTAGAGCTTGAGCGCCTGGGAGAGCGAGTGTGAATCCCACGCACCGCTGGCCTCGCGCAACAGCTCCTCTGCGCGAAGTCGATTCACCTCGACCTGGATCGCGGCGAACTGCTGCTTGTAGGCGTCGCACCAGGGGTCGAAGGCGATGGCGAGCCGGATGCAGGAGCCCGCCTCCTTCCAGTTGCATTGGTGTTCCGCAACCTGTGCCGATTCGGCCAACTGCCTCGCACGCAGGCGGCGTTCGGCGAGCACTTCCTCGGGCAGCTTGAACTGCTGGCGCATGCGCGCCAGCCATTCGCGCTTGCTGAACTTCTGCGGCTGGCCGTTCTGGACCCGAGGAGCCGACGGCGCGGAGCTCATCGATCGCTCGAGCTCGGTGCGGGTGATCGGATCCATCAGCAGCTCGTAGGCCAACGCGACCTGCTTGAAGATGCGGTCGAGCAGATCCCCGAACGGACCCACGTCCCGGCCAAAATAGCGATCGGGATGAAAGTCCCGGGAGAGCTTGAAGTAGCTGCGCTTGATGCTGCGGGCATCGGAGTCCCGGTTGACACCCAGGAGCTCGTGGTACGAGCCATCGAGCAACCTCTCGACCTCGAGCGCGCGTTGCTGCACCTCCACGGGCAACTCGAGGCCGGAATCGACTGCCAGCTCGCCCACCGGCACCGCAACAATCTTGCGCGACTCGATCAGCTGGATCAGCCCGTCGCGGAGCCAGGCCTCGAGGCAATCGTCGACCCGCTCCTCCGGCAGGCCGGCGATGCTGCGCAGCGTGCCCCACGGCGTCCGGCCATCGATGCGGGAGAGCAGGAAACCCTCCTCGGGAGTCAGCGCGGAGGCCTTGTCCTCCCACCCTGCGGTCAGCTGGGGCACCTGTTCGACCTCCCTCACAGCTCCTCCTCGCCGCGGGCGCACTCGCGCCGCGACGCTTGTGGCTCATCGGCAGACGAGACAGCAAGAATGAGCAGGGGCAGCGGGGTGTCGGGCAGGCTGCCGGCGCGGACTCCCCTCGGGGACGAATCAGCGCTCGGGCCCGAGCAGCCGCTCGAGGATGGCCTTCTGGGCGTGCAAGCGGTTCTCGGCTTGGTCCAACACGATCGAGCGCTCGCCGTCGAGCACCTCGTCGGTGATCTCCTCGCCCCGGTGGGCAGGCAGGCAGTGCATCACCCAGGCGTCGGGGGCTCCGGCCAGCAACGCCGCGTTCACCTGGTAGGGCGCAAAGAGCTGACGCCGCCGCGCGCTCTCTTCCTCCTGGCCCATGCTGGTCCAGACGTCCGTGTAGACGATGTCACAGCCGGCAACGGCCTCGCGGGGGTCCTCACTCCAGCCGAGCCGGGCGCCGCTGGCTGCTGCCAAGGCCTCTGCCCGCTTGCGAATCCGCGGTGAGGGGCGGTGACTCGTCGGCGTGGCGACGCGCAGCTCGAGCCCGAGGGTCGCCGCCCCCAGCATCAGCGAGTGCGCCATATTGAAACCATCACCCACGTAGGCGATCGCGGCGTCTTTCAACGGCACACGCTCGGCGACGGTCTGGAAGTCCGCCATCACCTGGCAGGGATGCAGCAGATCGGTGAGGCCGTTGATCACCGGGATGGTCGCCGCCTCCGCCAGCTCCTCGACCACCGTATGACTGAAGGTGCGCGCCACCAGGCCGTCGACCCAGCGCGACAGGTTGCGCGCCACATCCGCGGCGGATTCACGCGTGCCGATGCCGACCTGCTCGGGCCGCAGCAGGATCGCGTTGCCACCCAGCTGGGTCATGCCTGCCTCGAAGGTCACGTGGGTGCGCAGGGACGGCTTCTCGAAGAACATGGCCAGGGCGCACCCCTGGAGCGTCTGCGGTCGCTGGCCGGCGCGGTCGAGCTGCTTCAGCTCCCGCGCACGGTCGAGCATGGCCCACAGCTCCTGGGCCGGCCAATCGGCGAGACATACGAAGTCCTTGGGCATGGCGCCTTCACCGGGTCAGCAGCGTGCCGACGCCGCCGTCCGTGAAGATCTCCAGGAGCACCGCGTGCAACACTCGCCCGTCGACGATGTGGGTGCGGCGAACACCCTGCTCGAGCGCCGCAAGGCAGCACTTCACCTTCGGGATCATGCCCTCGCGAATCGTCCCCTCACTCAGCTGCTTCTGAGCCTCCTCGACGCTGAGCTGGGTGATCCGCTCGCCGGCGCTGTCCCGCACGCCCTCGACGTCCGTCAGCAGGATCAACTTCTCGGCCGCGAGGGCCGCCGCCACCGCACCAGCCGCCTCATCCGCGTTCACGTTGTGGGTGATCCCGGCAGCGTCGACACCGATCGGCGCGATCACCGGCACGTAGCCCGCGTCCGCGACGGCGGCGATCGGCTCGGGATCCACGGTCACCACGCGCCCCACCCGGCCCAGATCGCGGTCGTCTTCCAGGTGGCGGGTGACCCGGATCATGTCTCCATCGCTGCCCGTCAAACCCAGCGCGCGACCGCCGCCCTGTTGGATCAGCGTCACGATCTCCCGGTTCACCTTGCCACCGAGCACCATCTCGACCACTTCCATGGTCTCGTCGTCGGTCACGCGCAGGCCGTCGACGAATCTAGACTGCTTGCCGAGCCGCTCGAGCGTGGCGCCGATCTGTGGGCCACCGCCGTGCACGATCACGGGCCGCAGGCCGATGTACTTGAGCAGCACCACATCGACGGCGAACGACGCCCGCAAGCTCTCGTCGGCCATGGCACTGCCGCCGTACTTGATGACAATGGCCTTGCCGTAGAAGCGCCGCATGTAGGGCAGCGCTTCGACCAGAACCTCGGCCTTGTCGATCAATGTCTTCACGGCGGCGCCCCTATGAGAGCCGCGGGTGCCCCGCCTCCCGGCGCGCTTCCGATAGCTCGTCGATCGATTCGAGCAGACTACCGTACAAGAGGACGTTGCGAACCGCAGCCGAGAGCGAGGTGGAGAGCATCTGCAGCGTGCGCGCGGAGAGCGCCTCCATCTCGGCCGGAAACGCGCGCAGCACGCCGACCACCTTGCCGCGCAGCTCGAGCGGCACGCACAGCAGCGGGCGAACCTCTCCGTCGAGGGCCGTATCGATGTCCGGGGCGAAGGCTTCGTCGCACTCGGGATGCGCCGCTGCGACGGGGGCACCGCCCTGGAGCACCCGCCCCGTCAGACCCCGGTCGCGGGACAGCTGGGCCCGATCGCCGAGCCCCGCGCACGGGACCTCGTGCTCTCGCTGCAGCCTGCCGCTGCGGTTGTCGATGAGGTGCAGCGCCACGCTCGCCCCACCGAGGCGCTCGGAGACGGCCCGCAGGGCAGCATCGAGCACCGCAGCGGGCTCGATCTCGCGCACCAGGGCCGCACACACGGCCCCGGCCAGCTCGCCGTCGCCATCCAGCGACGATTCGCCGGCTCTCCCCACCTCCGCAGATGCCTCGGTCCGACGAAGCAGAAATTGCGTCACCGGCACCGCCAGCAGCTGCAGCAGCGCGAGCTCGTCTTCGCCGAAGGGCACGCCCCCCGCACGATCCGTCGCGCACAGAACGCCGAGGGCGGTACTTGGCGTCCGCAGGGGCACCACCGCCAGTGACGCCGTCGCGTATTGTTCGCGGCTCGTGTGCTCCCGAAACCGCACGTCGCTGTAGATGTCCTCCACCAGCAAGGCTTCGCCTAGCGACAGCGCCACGCCCGCCACACCCTCCCCCAGCGCCACCGGATCCATGGCGTCGGCATCCAGATCCGCTCCGGTGGCGGCGGCAACGTGCAGCTCGGTCGCAGCCGTGTCGTAGAGCATCAGCGAGGTCTTGTCGGCGCCCACCACCTCGGCCACGCCGTTGGCCACGGCTTCGGAAAAGGAGGCCAAGGCCGCGTCGCTGCCGTCGTCTTCCCTCGCCGCCAGCGCCGTCACCTGCGCCTCGACGCTTCGCAGCCGCATGCGCAGCCGCGACCAGTGCGCCTCCACGTCGTGCGCCGCCAGGGCGCGGCGCACTGCCAGCACCAGCTCTTCGTCGTGAAGCGGCTTCGCCAGATAGTCGCTGGCGCCCTGGCGCAAGGCCTCGAGCACGAGGTCGTGATCCGTCTGCGCCGAGACCGCGATCACGCGCAGCTCCGGACGGCTCTCGCGAATCGTGCGCAAGATCTCACCACTCGACAGACCCGGGAGCGCGATGTCGAGAACCAGCACGCCCACCTGGGCGTCGGACGCACGCGCCAACACCGCATCGCCCGTCTCGACCGCCTCGCAGGCTACCCCGGCCTGAGCGAGCGCCTCGACGATCGCTTCACGGAAGAAGCGCTCGCCATCGGCCACCAGAACGCGTGTCGTGGCCTCTGCCATCGCCTACAAGATGTAGCGGGACAGGTCCTGATCCTCGACCAGTCCCAGCAAGCGTTTGTGCACGAAGGCCTTGTCCACCAGACAATGCGCCGGTCCGATGTCCGGAGCTTCGAAGGACAACTCCTCGAGCAAACGTTCCATCACCGTATGCAGTCGGCGCGCGCCGATGTCGTCGGTATCCTGGTTCACCCGCGCGGCGATGTCGGCGAGCGCGATGATACCCTCCTCCTCGAACTCGAGTTCGACGCCCTCCGTGCGCAGCAGCTCGGTGTACTGCAGCACCAGCGAGTTGCGCGGCTCGGTGAGAATGCGCAGGAAATCCTCTCGCGTGAGGCTCGCGAGCTCGACGCGGATCGGAAAGCGACCCTGCAGCTCGGGAATCAAGTCCGAGGGCTTGGCCCCGTGGAAGGCCCCGGCCGCGATGAAGAGGATGTGGTCCGTGCGCACGGCTCCGTGTTTGGTCTGCACGGTGCTGCCCTCGACGATCGGCAGCAGGTCGCGCTGCACGCCCTCGCGCGAGACATCCGCGCCCTGTTGCGCACCGGCACCGACCGCAACCTTGTCGATCTCGTCGATGAAGACGATGCCGGCCTGCTCGACGCGCTCGACGGCCTGCTCGCGCACGCTGTCCATGTCGACCAACCGACCCGCCTCTTCGGCAGTCAGGGCCTCGAGCGCCGCCGGCAGCTTCATGCGTCGCCGCCGCGTCTGCTTCGGCAGCAACCCGCCGAGCAGATCCTTGAACTGCATGCCCATCTCCTCGACGCCCTGGGGCGTGAAGAGCGAGACGGTCTGCGCGCCCCCGGTGTCGTCGAGCTCGATCTCGACTTCGCGCTCGTCGAGCTCCCGCTGGTTCAGCAACTGACGCAGCTTCTCGCGGGTTGCATCCGGAGCAGGCGGCAGCGACAGCGGCTCGCCGGGCAACGGCATCGGCGCCGGAGCCGGCGGCGGCAGCAATGCGTCCAGCAGGCGCTCCTCGGCGCGCTCGGCGGCCCGCACCTGCACCGCGCGCTGCTGCTCCTCCAGCACCAGCGCCACCGACGTCTCCACGAGATCGCGCACGATCGACTCCACGTCGCGCCCGACGTAGCCCACCTCGGTGAACTTCGAGGCTTCGACCTTCACGAACGGCGCCAGGGCGAGCTTCGCGAGGCGCCGCGCGATCTCGGTCTTGCCGACTCCGGTGGGGCCGATCATGATGATATTTTTTGGCGCGATCTCGTCGCGCAGCTCCTCGGGAACCTGCTGCCGGCGCCAGCGATTGCGCAGCGCAACCGCCACCGCGCGTTTGGCGTCGGGCTGGCCGACGATGTAGCGGTCGAGCTCGGAGACCACCTCCCGGGGTGTGAAGCTCTTGAGTGCGCTCACGGAAGACTCTCCAGGGTCACGTTGTCGTTGGTGTAGATGCAAATCTCGGCGGCCAGGCGCAGCGCCTCGGCGGCGATCTCCTCGACCGGCTTGTCGGTGTGACGTGCCAGCGCGCGCGCGGCGGCCAAGGCGTAGGAGCCGCCGGAGCCCACGGCGGCGATGCCATCGTCCGGCTCGATCACGTCGCCGTTGCCCGAGACCACCAGCACGCTCTGCGGGTCACCGACGATCAGCAGCGCCTCGAGGCGACGCAACGCCCGGTCGGTGCGCCACTCCTTCGCCAGCTCGACGGCGGCGCGGCGCAGGTTGCCGCGGTGCTCGTCGAGCTTCGCCTCCCAGCGCTCGCCGAGGGCCAGCGCGTCCGCCGCCCCCCCCGCGAAGCCGATCAGCGCCGCATGCTGGGTCGCTTTGCGCACCTTCTGGGCGCTGCTCTTCACCACCGCATCGCCGACAGTCACCTGGCCGTCGGACGCCATTGCGATGCGGCCATCGCGCATCACGGCAATCACCGTCGTGGATCGGACCTTTTCCGCCTTGCTCGCACCGCTCACGATCGTTCTCTCCCACGGCGCGCACCGGCACGGGCGCGCGGATGCGCGCGATCATACACCTCCACCAGCCGTTCGGCGGAGACGGCAGTGTACTTCTCGGTGGTGGCCAGGCTCGCATGACCCAGTAGCTCCTGGATCTCGCGCAGATCGGCACCCATATCGAGCAGGTGTGTGGCATAGCTGTGTCGCAGGCGGTGGGGGTGCACCGCCCCCGCGATTCCCGCCCGCTGCGCCCGCCGCCGCAACACGCGGCGCACGTCTCGCTCGGAGAGCCGCCGCGGCGCGCCGCGGCGGCGCAGCGAGACGAAGAGCGGTTCGGCGAGCACGCCCGGGCGGCTCCGTTCGGCGAGCCACACGTCGAGCGCCTGCCGCGTTGCGGCGGGCAGCGGCACGACGCGCTCCTTGCGCCCCTTGCCGAGCACCCGTACCTCGCCGCGGTGCAAATCCACGTCGCGCACATCGAGGCCCACCGCCTCTCCCACGCGCAATCCCGCACCGTAGAGCAGCTCGAGCAGAGCGCGGTCGCGCCGATCCGCCGGACTCCCAGCAGCTGGCACGGACTCGAGCAGCGTTTCGCAATCGTCCACCGCCAGCGGGGTCGGCAGGCGCTTGGGGGCGCGCGGCGCGGGAATGCCGGCAGTGGGATCGAGTCGGCAGCGGCCCTCGCGCAGCAGGTAGCGAAAGAAGGCGCGCAGCGCGGCGAGCTTGCGGCCGACGGTGGCGGGATGCCGGCGGCCGTGAAGCTCCGCCATGAAGCCGCGCACCTGATCCGCGCTCACACGCTCGGGCGCCACGTCGGCACCGAGGAACGCGCGAAACTGCTCCACGTCCGACAGGTAGGCGCGACGCGTGTGGACCGAGAGGTTGCGCTCGGCGCGCAGGAAGAGATCGAAGCCTCGCGTTGCGTCCGCAAAGCTCACGCCGTCAGCTCCCGGGCCCACTCCGCGTAGGCCGCCAGATCCGCCAACGCGCGCTGGCCCAGCTGCGCGACTTTCTCGCGCTTCTTCTGCTTGAGCGGCGCATCCGCGAGCGGCGGAAACAGGCCGAAGTTCACGTTCATCGGCTGGAACGCGCTCGGATCCGCGTCGATCAAGTGACGCAGCAGGGCACCGTGAGCCGTGTTGGGCGGCGGCAGCGCCAATTCGCGGCCGCCCGCCCGGGCCACGGCGTTCACGCCTGCGATCCAGCCAAGGGCAGCGCTCTCGACGTAGCCCTCGACACCGGCCATCTGCCCCGCGATGAAGACCCCCGGACGCCCACGCAGCTCGAGGCTCGGCAACAACGCCTTCGGTGCGTTCAGGAAGGTGTTGCGGTGCACCGACCCGAAACGAGCGAAGACCGCCTCGCCGAGTCCCGGCAAGCTGCGAAAGATGCGCTTCTGTTCGCCGACGCGCAGCTTGGTCTGGAAGCCGACCATGTTGTAGAGCACGCCGCGCTTGTCTTCGTGACGAAGCTGCACCACGGCGAAGGGCCGCTGCCCCGTCCGCGGGTCGCGCAGACCGACCGGTTTCATGGGTCCGTAGGCGAGGGTCTTCGGGCCGCGCCGTGCCATCTCCTCGACCGGCAGGCAGCCCTCGAAGTAGAGCTCCGCCTCGCAGCCGTGCAACGGCACGGTGTCGGCGGCGCAGAGCGCCGCGACGAAGTCGGCGTACTGCTCTTCCGAGAGCGGCAGGTTCAGATAGTCCCCCTCGCCGTCTTCCCAACGCGAGGCGTAAAACGCGACGTCGTGATCGATCGAGTCGGCGTAGGCGATCGGCGCCAGCGCATCGTAGAAATAGAGGTGCTCGTCGCCTACGAAGCATTGCAGCGCCTCTGCCAGCTCGTTCGCCGTCAGCGGCCCGGTGGCCAGCACACTGAGCTCGTCCTCCGGCAGGCGGGTCACGACCTCGTGGCGCACCTCGATGCGCGGGTGCGCCTCGACCGCCTCGGTGATGCGCCGGGAGAACGCCTGGCGGTCCACCGCCAACGCGCGGCCGGCGGGCACGGCCGTCTCGTCGGCGGCCTGGACCACCAGCGAGCCGAGGCGCCGCATCTCCTCCTTGAGCAGCCCAACGGCGTTGCCGAGGGCGTTCGAGCGCAGCGAGTTGCTGCACACGAGCTCGGCAAACTCCGGCGCGCTGTGAGCCGGCGAGTAGCGCTCGGGCTTCATCTCGACCAACACCACGTCGAGACCGCGCGAGGCCGCCTGCCAGGCGGCCTCGCAGCCAGCCAGACCGGCCCCCACGACTTTGAGACGTTGTTCGGACGCCATCGCCCCCCCCCGGACCACTCAGGATAGCTCCGGCTCGCGAAGGGGCGAAATGACGCAGAAGCGGCCATCGCGATCTTCGCGCACCCAGCCGGCCAACTCGAGCTCGAGCAGCTGCGGCGCCAGCTCGCCGGGGGCGAGCGCCAGCGCTCGGCACAGGGCATCGCGACTGCGCGGCACATCCCGCAGCGCCGCCAGCAGGCGCTCGGCCGCCGGGCTCGGCGCCCCGCCAGCGGGCGCCGCTGCAGAGCGCGGGCACAGCGGCACACCGGCATCCGCCAGCCCGGCGAGCATCTCCTCGGGGGAGAGCGCAGGCTGGGCGCCGTCGGCCAACAGCCGGTTCGTGCCCTCACTGGTCGGCACGCCGATGGGCCCGGGCAGAGCCCATACGTCGACCCCCTGGTCCGCCGCGTGCCGCGCCGTCACCAGCGAGCCGCTGCGCAGGCGCGCCTCCACCACCAGCACCGCCCGCGACAGCGCGCTGATGATGCGATTGCGCAGAGGAAAGTGCGGCGCCCGCGGCGGCGTGCCGGTGGGAAACTCGGTCACGACCGCGCCGCTCGCAGCGACCCGCTGCGCCAGCCGCACATGCCGTGCCGGATACACCCGCTCTGGACCACACGCCTGTACCCCGAGGCTGCGCCCACCGCGCGCCAGCGCGGCGGCATGAGCCTCGCCGTCGATGCCGGTGGCCAGGCCCGAGACCACGGCAAGGCCCGCCTCCGCGAAGGCCTCGGCGAAGCGCCGGGCGTTGGCGCGGCCGTAAGCCGTCGCGGCCCGTGCCCCCACCACGGCAACGGCGGGGCTCGACAGCACCGCGGGATCCCCGCGCACCAGCAGCACGGCCGGAGCGTCGGCCAGCCGCGCAAGCCGCTGGGGATACAGCGGCGAGCCGAAGGGCACCAACGCGGCACCGCTGGCCCGCAGGGCCGCAACCTCCGCCTCGCTGGCCAGCGGCGGCGCGCCGTCGGCCTGCAGAATCCGGCGCGGGTCGGGCTCGCGGGCGAGCGCCGCGCGGGCCTCCAGCGGGCGAAACACGAAGCGGCGCTGCAACGCGAGCCACGCGCGCAGGGCGCCGCGCGCGCGCGGACACACGTCGTCCGGGTGCAGACGTTCGAAGCTTTCCAATGCGGAGAACTCCCCGGGACCGGGGCACCTCCGTGGCTTAGCTCAGTTCGCCGCTCCGCGGAAGTAGTCGCCGAGCTCGAGCTCCTCTTCGGTGGCACGCACCAGGGCAACCGACGCCTCGTCTGCGGCGCGCAAGACCAGCAGGCTCGCCACCGGGCGATCCGGCACCTGCACATCCGCGCCGAGCGCGTTGTCATGGGCGCGGAAGCCCTTGCGGAACACCGTCAGCGGCGTCCCGATATTGACGCCGTCGAGGGTGCCGCGATTCAGATACACGAGGTCGTGGCTCCCCATATTCGTGCGACTCTGCGCCATGAAGCTGATCTGCCCCTCCACGCCTGCACCGGCGCCGGTGACGGCAACCTGGTTCTGCGGCGGGACGCGCGGCATGAGTTTGTCGCCCACCTCGATTTCGGCACTCGACTTGCGCACGAGCGCCAGAGACGACTCGTCGTGCGTCTCCATGACCTCGAGCCAACCGAGAAACGCCACGTGGTAACCCAGCATGCGACCCGTCTCCGGATCGTAGACCTTCTCCTCGGCCCGATAGATCGTGAACTGGTCGCCGACCCGGGTCTCCCCTTCGGCCAGCCCGATCCAGACCCGATCCGTCTCGCTGATCATCAGCCGCGGCGAGACGTTCGCGATCAGACTCGCCGACGCATCGACCACCTCGGCGCTGACTAGACCGGCGCGCTCGCGATCCGACACCAGCACCGTCACCTGCTCCTGCAGCACCACGTGACCCACCGGCGCCGCCGCGGCCGGCAGCGGCACTTCGCTCGGCGCGAACAAGTCGGGCATTGCGTCCGCTGCGGCGGGCTCGCCTGCCAGCAGCGCCTCGGCCTGCGCCGGGGTCACCTTGCGCATCTCCCACGGAGTGATCCAGATGCGATCGCCGGGGAAGATGAGATGCGGGTTCTCGATGTTCCGGTTGTCGTGCCAGATGGACGGCCACACCCAGGGCGTGCCCAGGTAGCCATCGGAGATGTCCCAGAGCGTGTCGCCGGGGCTCACCATGTGAACGCGGCCCTCGCGACCCTGATCGTCGTAGCCCACGGCGCCCAGCTGCATGGGCGCGGCTTTGGCCTCTCCGACCGGCACGGCTGGCACACCAGCGGCCGCAGCCTGGCTGGGCCCGGAGGCGGAATCATCGGTGGACGGCGCGACGGCTTCGCTGGCCTCGGCTACCGCTGCCTGCATGTCGCTGGCGGGCTCTGCCGCTGCAACGAGTGGCTCGGCCGACGCCGGCATGGCAGCCGCCGTGGCGTCGCCCTGCGGCGCCTGCGCGGTCTCTCCGGCCTCCGGCACCACCTCTTCGGGGGTGGCCGGCACGGCAGCAAGCTCTTCGGCCGACGTCGGGAGTCCGACGCCGAACGCCAGCAGCGCACAGCCCAGATTGAGGAGCCTCGGGGTTCTCATCGCTTCCCTCCACCTGCATGGGCGCCTCTCGCACCGGGCGGCAAAATGCCGATTCCGGGCGGACGCGGCCCCCCGGCCGTATCGGCCGGGCGGGGGAAACGCTTGATCGATTCAGGAGTTGCTTGCGACCCCGGGCTCGAGGCGCTGGCGCAGGGCGCGCGCCTCCGCGGCCCAATCGGGCTCCGGCGGCGCCTCGCCCTCGGCGGCCTGCCGGATCTCGTCGAGACCCTGGAGCGAGCGGTTCACCGCCTCCAGCGCCTCGGCCGGCTCGTCGCTGGCCTCGTGGGCCAGAGCCAGGTGGTAACGGATCACGCCGATCGAGGCGTCGCCCGCCGCGGTACGGGTTTCGGCCTCCTTCAGGTAGCTGATTGCCGCAGACGCCACGCCGCGCTTGTAGAGCACCCACCCCAGTGTGTCGGACACGCTGGGGTTGTCCGGCATCAGGCCTTTGGCGTCCTGCGCCAGATCCAGAGCGCGATCGAGATTCTGGCCCTGTTCCGCGTACAGATACGCCAGGTTGTTCTTGGCCTCGGCCATGTCCGGGCCGTATTCGATCGCCGATTCGTAGCGCTCGATGGCTCGACTCGTGTCGCCGGACAGCTCGTACAGCACACCCAGGAAGTGATGCACCGTGGCAGACTCGGGGTTCTTCTCGAGTGCCTGCTCGTAGATCGCCGCGGTCTGCTCGAGCCGCCCCATACGCGCGTAGAAACGGGCCAGACGCTGATACGCCTGGAGATCGTCGGGGGCCAGCTCGATGGCCCGCAAGAAGCCCTGTTCGGCGTCGTCTGCGCGACCCTCGTTGAAAGCGACCAGCGCGTTGAGCTGATGCAGCTTGGCGTCGTCCGGTTTCGCCTCCAGGGCGGCGGCGATGCGCACCGTGGACTCCTGCAGGCGCCCCTGCAGGCGGTCGAGCACCAACAGCGCCTGCAGCACCTCCCAGTTGCCGGGCAACGCCTCGTGGGCCGCGAGCATGTACTCCCGCGCGCCATCGAGGTCCCGCTTGCTCTCCTGGATGCGCCCCAGCGCGAAGAGAATCTCGCCATTGCGCAGCTCGTCCGGAATGCCATTGAGCTCCGTCTCCGCCTCGGAAATGCGATCCAGACGCACCAGGCTCTGGGCCAGCATCAGGCGAGCCCCGTTGTCCTCCGGGTGCACTTTCAGGTAATCGCGGCTGCGCTCGACACAGTAGGACCACTCGCCGAGGCGAAAGTGAGCCTCCGCCAGGGCCGCCTTCGCGCGCACCTGACTGGCGTCGAGCTCCAGCGACTTCGCGAATTCGTTGCGCGCCGCAGGGAAATCCTGCTGCGCGGCAAGCGCCAGACCCAGCAAGTAGTAGGCCTGCGCCCAGTTCGGCTGGGTCTCGAGGGCGGCGCGCAGCGCGCGGGTGGCGCCGCTCAAATCGCCGGTGCCGAGCTTGTACTTCCCGTCGGCGACCAGCGCATAGCCATTCGAAGGCTCCTCGGCGAGGATCTGATCGAGGATCTGGCGCGCCTCCTCGGCGCCGCCTTCGCGATCGTGCCGGAAACCGAGCTCCATCAACACTTCCGCCTTCTGCAGCAGCGCGCGCTTCTCGCTGGGATCGAGCTCGAGTGCGCGCCCGATCGCCACCAGCGCCCCGTCGAACTGGTCCTGCCGCACGAGATAGGAGGCCAGCACCAGATGCACCTGGGGATCGTCCGGCCGCTCCAGGGCCGCGCGTTGCAACAGCGCCTCGGCCTCGTTCTCGTTGCCCTCGCTGCGATGCAGGCGGGCCAGGAGGTAGAGCACGGGAACCGGGTCCTCCTCGCTCTCGACCCCCTTCGACAGCAGTTCGTGCGCGTCGCCCGCGCGCTCCTGGTTCATGAACAGGCTCGCGAGCTGCTCGTAGGCACGCGGGCGCTCATCGCCTTCGGCGCCGTCGATCGCCAACCTCAACAACTCTTCGCGGCGCGCGGCGCCATCCTGGCCTTCGGGAAGGAGACTCGGGATCACCCGCGCCAGCTGGCTGTAGTTCACAAAATTCGGGTGCTTCTCGATCAGCTCCTCGTAACGGGCAAGCGCCGCCTCCTTGGCGCCGGTGCGCTGGAGCGAGCGCGCCACACCGCGCAGCGCGCCTTGGTCTTCCGGGGAGACCTCGTAGGCGGTGAGATAGACCTCATGGGCCTCGTCGAAGCGCTTGAGCGAGTCGAGGGCCTGCGCGCGTACGAGATGCGCGCGAACATCGCTCGAGTCCTCTGCGATCAGCGATTCCATCTGGCTGAGCGATTCTTCGGCCTCGCCCGCCAGGATCGCCAGCTGACTGAATTCGATGCGCGCCTCCTGATTCGACGGATCCAGGCGCACGGTCTCGCGGAGCTCCCAGAACCCGTCCCGCGGCTTCCTGGCCCTGAAATACGCGTGCGCCAATTTGTAGTGTGCACCTCCGTGATTCGGGTCGATCTGGAGCACACTCTTCAGCTCGATGATGGCCTCGCCGTACTGCTCTGCCTCGAGGTAGGACTCCCCCCGCTCCAGGTGCTGGGCGACTTTGGCCGCATCGTCCTGGCATGCACTGAGCGCCAGCGCCAGGATGCAGAAGATGGAGATCCGGATGAGACGCATGTTGGCTCCTCGAGATGGTCGGACGGGATCCAGTTGGACCCCGCGTCAGGGCGTTCGGTTCGAGACTCTAGAGGGTTCAGGCATCCTGTCCCCGAATCAAGGGGTTGTGGAGGAATCCCCGGCCCCACTCCCTCGGTTGCGTCGCCAGGTCGGATGAGTGATGCCCATCCGCTGAATCATATAGTTGAGCTTGCGACGGCTCACGCCGAGCAGATCGGCGGCATTCTTCTGCACCCAATCGGTACGCTCGAGCGCCGCCAGCACCAGCTCGCGTTCCACAGCGCGCAGCGTGACACCTTCCGGCGGCAGCCGGAAACGCCACCCTGCGGCGCCGGTATCGGGAGCGGCCACGCCCGCACCGAGATCGTGCGCACGGATGCGCGGACCCTCGGCTAGCAGCACCGCGCGCTCGATCGTGTTCTGCAGCTCCCGCACGTTGCCCGGCCAGCTGTGCGCGCGGATCCACGCCAACCCGTCCGGCGCGAAGCCCTGCGGAGGCTGCTCGAGTTCGGCCGTCGAACGCTCGAGCAGCACCCGGGCCAGCACCATGAGGTCTTCCGGACGTTCGCGCAGGGGAGCCAGGTGCACGTTGATGACGTTCAGGCGGAAGTAGAGGTCCTCGCGGAACGCACCCGCGCGGATCTGCGCCAGCAGGTCGCGGTTGGTGGCAGCCACGATGCGCGCATCGGTGCGCAGCACCCGGCTGCCGCCGAGGCGATGGAACTCCTGCTCCTGGAGCACCCGCAGGAGCTTCGCCTGGGTGGCGCTCGACATGTCCCCGACCTCGTCGAGGAAGAGCGTGCCGCCGCTGGCCTGCTCGAAGCGCCCGATGCGCTGGCGATCAGCACCGGTGAAGGCTCCGCGCTCGTGACCAAAGAGCTCCGACTCGAGCAGCGTCTCCGGCAATGCCGCACAGTTGACCTTGACCAGCGGACCGGCGGCCCGTGGCGAGAGCTCGTGGATCAGCAACGCGATCACCTCTTTGCCCGTCCCCGTCTCCCCGGTCACCAGCACCGTGGTGCGGGTGGCGGAGACCCGCGTCGCCAGCTCGACGGCAGCCCGCGTGGAGGCACTCTCCGCCACCAGGCCCGCGTGGGCCGAGCGCTCGGCGCGCAGCTCACTCACTTCGTCGAGCAGCCGGCGGTGCTCGACAGCGCGCTCCACCCGCAGCTCGATCTGCTCGAGATCGAGGGGCTTCTGGACGAAGTCGAAGGCGCCGGCACGCATGGCCTCGACGGCGGTGTCGATCGTTCCATAGGCCGTCATCAGCAACACGCGGGTGCGCGGATCCCGCTCCAGTGCGGCGCGCAGCACGGCCACCCCGTCGGCGCCGGGCAGGCGCAGGTCCGTGACGACCACATCGTAGGGGTGGGCCGAGCTCTGGATCCGACCGAGCGCTTCGTCGCCGCTGGCGGCATCGTCGACGGAATGGAAGCTCTCCCGCAACGCGCGCTTCACGCCGCGGCGCAGGGTGTCGTTGTCCTCGACCACCAGCAGTCGTGCCGCCGAGCCGCTCATTCGCGAGCTCCTCCAGCGCTCGGCAGCCGCACCTGAAAACGGCAACCGCCCCCGGGTGCACTCGTCAGCTCCAGGCGCCCGCCGTGGCTCGCCACCACCTTCTGCGCGTTCGCGAGCCCGACGCCGGATCCGTCCTCCTTCGTGGTGAAGAACGGATGGAAGATCTTCTCGCGCAGCCCGGCGGGCACGCCGGGGCCATCGTCGGCGACGCCGAGGATCACGTCCGGCGGACCGTCGCCGCTGCCTCCGGCTTCGGCGTGCACCGAGAGCGTCAAGCGCCCGCGCCCGTCGAGGGCCTGCAGCGCATTGACGACCAGATCCGTCAAGGCCGTGCGCAGCTGCTCCGCGTCGGCCTCGAGCGGCGGCAGGTCGTCCTGCCACGCCCGCTCCACCGCACCGTCGAAGGCCACACGTGCCCGCGCCACATGCCAGGCTTCTTCGAGCAGACCGACGGGATCCACGCGCCCGAGTTCCGGCGACGCGGGCCGCACGAACTCGAGGCTCTGGCTCACGCTGCGAGACACCGCGCGCATCTCCCCCAACAGCTCGTCGAGGAGCTCGCGCTCCTCCGAGCCGGGCGCCAGTCGGCGGTGCAGCAACCCCGCGCTCACCTCCATGCCGGCCAGCGGGTTGCGAATCGCGTGGGCGAGCCCGGCCGCCATCTCACCGAGGGCCTCGAGCCGTGCGCGCAGCCGCACCCTCTCGTCCTGACGCTCGATGGGAGCGAGATCCCGAAAGATCATGCAGGAGCCACATACCCGACCGTGGGCGTCGCGCACCGGCGCCAGCGTGAGCCCGATGTTGGCGACGCCGCCTGACAGGGCGAGCTCACCCCGAGAGATCGGATGCTTGCGCTCGAGCGCCCCGAGCAGCAGCCGCGCCACGCCGGGTTGGGCCGCCAGCACCTCGCGACAGTCGTGGCCAAGGGCCGCTTGCGGCGCGCCGGCAGAACAGCCCAGCACCTGCTGCGCACCGGCGTTGAGCACGCGGACCGCGCCGTCGCGGTCGATCGCCACGACCCCGGAGCTCATCGAGCCCAGGAGCATCGCCTCGAAGCTCTGCCCACCCGTCTCCACACGGAAAGCATCGGCTGTTACGAAAGCGTCATTGAGCCCCCCGGCGGCGAGCGGGCGGCGGGGTCAGACCTCGTCAGCGGGTACCAGGTACTTCTTCCCTTCCTGCGCGAGCCAGCCCTGGTTCTTGAGGCGCTTCACGATGCGCGTGACGGTTTCCCGGGAGGTTCCGATCATGTCGGCAATTTGCTGGTGCGTGAGCACCGGCGTGGCCCGGCGCCCCTCGCGAACCGGCGAGCCCTTGGCCAACCGCAGCAACAGACCCTGGGTGCGCTCCTTCACGCGTTGGAACGAGAGCGAGCTCGCCTGCTCGTCCATCTGCCGCACGCGATGGGTGAGCTCCTGGATCACCGCCATGGAGAGATCCGGGTTGTGGCGCAGCTCCTTCAGGAAGTCGCTGCGCGAGAGCGCCAGAATTCGCGTATCGGTGAGACTCTTCACGCTGGCGGAGCGCACCGCGTTGTCCAACAGCGACATCTCGCCGAAGAAGTCGCCTTGGCCGAGCAGCTCGAGGATCTTCTCGCGACCGTCGCCCGAGAGCTTGGTCACCTTCACCTCACCGGCGGCCAGGATGTACATGTAGTCGCCCGACAAGCCCTCTTCGACGATGGTCTGTCCCTTCGGGATCCGGCGTTCGATGAGAAGTTCCGCGATCGCTTCGAGATCGTCATCGTTCACGGCCGC
Source organism: Deltaproteobacteria bacterium (assembly GCA_019310965.1). Classification (GTDB taxonomy): domain Bacteria; phylum Myxococcota_A; class UBA9160; order UBA9160; family SMWR01. The sequence continues at coordinate 9,072 of JAFDDG010000014.1, read as the reverse complement.
GAAGAGCGGGATGGTGCGCAGCGAGTTGAGCGCTTCTTTGCTGGGACGAACCGTGGTCATGGGGGGGGAGCCTCCGACGCCGCTAGGTCAGGTCTGTGCGGCCGCGCCGCTTGAGCTGTGCGACGATCTTGCGAACGTCGGGACTGCTCTCGAGCTTTGTGACGAGCAACACATCGGGCGTCTCGATCACCGCGAGACCTTCCACGCCCAGGAGCGCAACTCCGCGGCCATCCTGGCCCCATACGAGGTTTCCGCCGCGCTCGTCGAAGAGTAGCTCCCCGCCCAGAACCTGCGTCCCGCCGGGGAAGACACCCAGCTCCTCCGCCAGGGAGAGCCAGGTCCCCACATCGCTCCAATGGATTTTCAGCGGAAGGGTCCAGACCTTGCGGCTGCGCTCCATCACGGCGACGTCGATCGGCAGCGACGGCGCCCGCAGATAGGCAGCTGCGACGCGTTTGCCACTGCGCACCCGCGGGGATTGCCGCAGGGGCGCGAGCGCCCGGTGCAGCTCCGGAGCGTGTTCGCGGATCTCGTCGAGAATGGTCTGGGCGCCGAACACGAAGATGCCCGCGTTCCACAGGTAATCGCCGCTGCGCAGGTAGCGGCGCGCACGCGCGGCGTCGGGCTTCTCGACGAAGCGCTTCACCCGGCGCAGGCCGGCGTGGCGACGCCCCACGGCCGACCCCAGCTGCAGGTAGCCGTAGCCGGTTTCGGCTCGGGTCGGGCGTACGCCGAGCGTCAGCAGCGCGCCGTCCCGGGCCCCCGCCGCAGCCTTGCGAATCGCACTGGCGAACGCGCGCGCATCGGGAATGCGATGGTCGGCAGGCAGCACCGCAAGCACGGCATTCGGATCGTGCCCGGCGATGTGCTGGGCCGCAAACGCGACGGCCATCGCGGTGTTGCGCCGGCGCGGCTCGACCAGGACGCGCTGGGCTGGCAGCCCCGTCTCGCGCCGCATGTCGCGAGCGTGCTCGCGCCCGCACACGATCCACACGCAATCCTTGGCGGCGAAACGGCGTGCCCGCACCAGCGTCGCCTCGAGCAGTGTTCGCCCGTCGACGACGCGCAGAAACGGCTTGGGCCGCTTCTGACGCGACGCGGGCCAGAAACGCTCGCCCGCACCGCCGGCGATGATCACCGCGTGCAGCTTGCCCCGAGACATCAGCGACCGACGCCGACGTAGACGAACCCCTGCGCGCGCATGGGCTTCGGATCGTACACATTGCGCAGGTCGACGATCAGCGGCGAGCGCAGCGCCTTCTTCACGCGGCCCAGATCGAGCATCCGGAACTGGTTCCACTCGGTCACCAGGACGAGGGCATCGGCGTCGCGGCAAGCTGCGTACGCGTCTTCGCACATCTCGACACCCGGCAGCACGTCGGCGGCGATATCCATGGCCTGTGGATCGAAGGCCTGCACCTTCGCCCCCCGCTCCTGGAGACCCCGAATGATGTCGAGCGCCGGAGCATCGCGAATGTCGTCCGTCTCGGGCTTGAATGAGATTCCGAGCACGCTGATGGTGCGCCCCTCCAGACGATCGTCGAGCACGTCGACCACCTTCTGGAGCATGCGCTCGCGCTGCGCTTCGTTGACGCGAATGACCGCCTCGACGACCTGCAAGCTCGAACCCCGCTCCCGAGAGAAGTGCGCCAGCGAGCGCGTATCCTTCGGGAAGCAGGAGCCGCCGAAGCCGGGGCCCGCGTGCAGGAACTTGGCGCCAATGCGCCGGTCGAGACCCATGCCACGAGCCACTTTCTGCACGTCGGCACCGACCTCCTCGCAGAGATTCGCGATCTCGTTGATGAAGGAGATCTTGGTGGCCAGGAAGGCGTTGGCGGCATACTTGGTGAGCTCGGCCGTCGCCACGTCCGTCAGCACCACCGGCGTCTCGTTCAGGAAGAGCGGTCGGTACAGGTCCTTGAGAATGGCCTCGGCCTGGTCGTCTTCGGTGCCGACCACGACGCGGTCGGGTCGCAGGAAATCGTTGATCGCAGCACCTTCCCGCAGGAACTCGGGATTCGACGCAACGCTGAAGTGCGTGTCCGCGCCACGCGCGTCGAGCTCGGACTGGATCCAGCCGCGCACCTTTCCGGCAGTGCCGACGGGCACGGTGCTCTTCGTGACCACCACCTTGTAGCTGCTCAGGTGCCGCCCGACCTCTCGCGCCACCGCCTCCACGGCGCCCAGGTCGGTGCTGCCGTCCGGCGCCGCCGGCGTCGGAACCGCGATCATGACGACCAACGACGACTCCACCGCCACCGGCGTCTCGGTGGTGAAAGCGAGTCGCCCGGCCGCGACATTGCGCTTCACCAAGGTGTCGAGCCCGGGCTCGTAGATCGGGATCTCACCCTGTTCGAGTGAGTCGATCTTGCCGGCATCCTTGTCGGCGCACACCACGTTCAAGCCGAACTCGGCGAAACACGCGCCGGATACGAGCCCCACGTAACCGGTTCCGATGACGCAGATGTTCACGACCCCGTCCCCTCCGAATCGGCCAGCCAGTCGACGAAGAGCCGCACACCCTCTTCGAACGCAACACCAGGGGCATAGCCCAGGGCGTCGCGTGCGGCGTCGATGTCTGCCCAGGTCCGTTTCACGTCGCCGGTCTGGGCCGGCAACCATTCGATATCGGCAGTCTGACCGAGATTCTGTTCCAGCAATTTCACCACCTCGAGCACCGAGATCTTGCGCCCGGCACCGAAGTTCAGGATGGCAAAGCCGAGATCCCGGTCGAGAGCCCGCAGCAGGCCATCCACCAGATCGTCGACGAACGTAAAGTCGCGCAGGCTCGACCCGTCACCGTAGATCGGCACCGGCTGCTGACTCCGCATGCGCTCGGCGAACTTGCGAATCGCGAGATCCGGCCGCTGACGCGGACCGTAGGCGGTGAAGATGCGGGCGCAAGTGACGGAGAGCCCGTGGGCGTGATGGAAGCTGTGGGCCATGAGCTCGCCGGCACGCTTGGTCGCCGCGTACGGCGAGATGGGCCGCTCCACGGGATCGATCTCCCGAAACGGACCGTCCTCTCGTTCGCCGTAGACCGATGACGAGGATGCAAAAACCACGCGAGGCGCGCCGTGACGCACTGCCGCCTCGAACAGCTGCGTTGTGCCCCGCACGTTCACATCCGCGTAGGCCGCCGGGCGCTCGAGGCTCGGGCGCACGCCAGCCAGCGCCGCCAGGTGCACCAGCCCGGCGAAATCGCCTTGCGCGAACAGTCGCTCCACCGCGGCCTCATCACGGATATCGCCCTCCACCAGCTCGTAGGCAGCGTGATCGAGAGCACGAGCGAGATTGCGGCGCTTTTGTTCCTCGGGATAGTACGGATCGAAGTTGTCGAAACCCACCACCGAGCGCCCCTCGGCCAGCAGGCGCTCCACCAGCGTCGAGCCGATGAAGCCCGCGGCTCCGGTGACGAGCACTCGCTGGGGGCCGAGCGTCAACGCGACACACCTCGGCCCCGCCGGCGCCCGCTGAGGGCCTCGTTCCGCTCGAGATCGGCCTCGACCATGAGCTGCATCAGCTGCTTGAACGAAGTCTGGGCCTGCCAGCCGAGCTGCTCGCGCGCTTTGGCCGGATCCGCCAGCAGCGTGTCGACCTCCGCTGGCCGCATGAAGCGCTCGTCGGTCTTCACGAAGTCGGCCGGATCGAGACCCACATGTTCGAAGGCGAAATGCACGCAGTCACGCACGGAATGATGCACGCCGGTGCCGATCACGAAATCCGTCGGCTCCTCCTGCTGCAGCATCAGCCAGATCGCCTCGACGTACTCCTTGGCGTAGCCCCAGTCGCGCAACGACTCCTGGTTGCCGAGAGGCAGCGAGTCTGCGAGCCCCAGCTTGATGCGTGCCGCACACTCGCTGATTTTGCGGGTCACGAACTCGCGACCTCGGCGCGGTGATTCGTGGTTGAAGAGGATTCCCGACACGGCGTAGAGGTCGTAGCTCTCGCGGTAGTTCACGGTGATCCAGTGGCCGTACACCTTCGCCACGGCGTAGGGACTGCGCGGGTGGAACGGGGTCGTCTCGTTCTGGGGCGTCTCACGCACCTTGCCGTACATCTCGGAGCTCGAGGCCTGGTAGAACCGCGCTGCCGGCGCCGCCTGGCGCACGGCATCCAGCATCCGCGTCACCCCCAGCGCCGTGAACTCGCCGGTCAGCGACGGTTGCACCCAGCTGGTCGGAACGAACGACTGCGCCGCCAGGTTGTAGACTTCGTCGGGCTGGATGTCGCGGATGGGATTCACCAGCGAGCTCTGGTCCAGCAGGTCGGCCTGCAACAGATTGACGCGATCGCCCAGGTGCGCGATGCGCTCGAAGGTCTCGGTGCTCGAGCGCCGCACCAGGCCGTGAACCTCGTAGCCCTTCTCCAGCAGCAGCTCCGCCAGATACGAGCCGTCCTGGCCCGTGATCCCGGTGATGAGTGCGACACCCTGCATCAGGAATTCTCCTCCTCGGCTACCCCGACGGGCCCGCGTCCGACGTCAGCCTCGTTGTCCTCGAAGGAGAGTAGGCCGAGATTCGAGAGCAGCCGCAGGGTGAGGATGACCACGATCACCAGACACGCACCCGCCACGTAACCCTCGAGATCGGTGAACGAGACGGCGATCATCGCAAAGCACGCGGTCAGGAAATAGAACTGGAGCACCGCCGCACGCGTCGAGCCACGGCGCGCCAGCAGCCGATGGTGAATGTGGAGTCGGTCCGCGCTGAACGGGTTCTGCCCGCTGCGGGCGCGCCGCAAGAATGACAGCGCGGTATCGAGGATCGGCACCGCCAGCGCCAGCAGCGGCACCACGAACGTAATTACGGTGACCTGGCGGTAGCCCTCGAGAGACAGCAGCGCGAGGTTGTAGCCGACAAAGAGCGCTCCGGTGTCACCCAGGAAAATGCGCGCCGGCGGAAAATTGAACGGCAGGAAGCCCAGCAGGCCACCGAACAGGGCCACGCCGATGCACAGGCCGAAGGGCAGGCCCGCCTGAGCCACGGTGATGGTCAACGTGGCGCAGATGATCGCCCCCACTCCGGTTGCCAGGCCGTCGAGTCCGTCGATCAGGTTCATGGCGTTGGTGATGCCGATGATCCAGAGCAGGGAGGCGAACCATGCCAGCGGCGCCGGGAAGAAGAACGTCGTCTTGGAGATGGGCTCGGTCAGATGCCCCATCTGGAAGCCGGCGCTGATCGCGATGACCGCCGCCAGCGCCTGCCCCGCGAACTTGGCGCCGGCCCCGAGGCCGTAGCGATCGTCCCAGATGCCGAGAGCCAGGATCACCGCACCGCCGAGCAGCAGCCCCATGAGGTGCGAGGACGCCACCAGCGGCTCGTGCACGCGAAGCGCGACGAAGAGCCCGACCACGAAGCCACCGGCCACGGCCAGGCCGCCCAGCAGGGGAATGCCGGCGCGATGGGAGACCGAGCGCTCGCTGGGCCGATCGAGCACCTGGAAGGTCTCCGCCAGCCGCCACGCCACCGGTGTCAGCAACGCCGATACGAGTCCCGCCACCAGCAGCGGCAGGCCGATTCCCAACAGATCCGTCACGACGCCCCCTCCGCTCGCGGGGGGCGGGGCAACGTCGCCGCTGCGCTCACGGCGCGCGCCAGGCAGCTATGCGGGATGGGTCGTTCGCTCATTGTGACGGGCGCAAGCTCCGAGGCCAATGCGGGACCTTTGGCTGCGGCCCGCGACACTCGAGTCTAACTGGTATAGCCGTAACGGCCGTGGTCGACGTGGGCTCCGTTCAGCACCAGGCCCAGCAGGCGGCGCCGATCCAGGGCCTCGAGCGCGGCCTCCAGGTCCTGCTGTGACGTCACGTCCGCGCGCACCACCACCACCACGCCGTCGGCCAATTCGGACACGGCCTTGGCATCCGGCAGACCGAGGGCGGCCGGCGTGTCCAGGATCACGCGGTCGTAGCTCCCGGCCACCTTCTCGACGAGTTCGCGCATGCGGGGCGAGCCGAGCAGCTCCGAGGGGTTGCTCGGCCGACTGCGCACCGCCAGCACATCGAGATTCATGCCCTCGATTGTGATGACCGCGTCCTCGAAGGCGACCTTCCCCGCCAGCACCTCGGCGAGCCCGGCCTCGGGCCGCAGCCCCAGCGCCTGGTGCACCTTCGGCTTGCGCATGTCGCAGTCGATCAGCAGCACTCGGCGACCGACACTCATGGCCGTGACGCAGGCGAGATTGATCGAAGCCGTCGTCTTGCCCTCCCCCGCCATGGGGCTCGACACCACCACAGTGCGAATCGGACGCTGCTCAGCCAACGCGTCGATGCGCCCCCGCAGCGCGCGGAACTGCTCGGCCACGTAAGAATCGGGTTGCAACACGGAAATGCGTCGCTTGTTCACCTCTGCGGAGGTGTCCACGACACTTTGACGTCCGAGGCGGTCGCGCAGGCGCGCGACGAGCGAACGCTTGGCCTTGGCGGGCCGGAGCTTGGCCCTCGCCTTCGGCGGAGCCGCCGGTACGTCGAGCGGCGCCACCGACGGCATCACATCGCTCGCCGCCCGCTTGCGTTCCCGCTCGGCGCGCTGGAGCGCGTCGTAGACCTTGGCCATCCTGGCGAATCCCTCACCTGCGCCGGCGGCGAAGCCAGCCGCGCTTCTTTATTGTCGGCGCCGATTCGTGCTCCGACGAGGCGGAGAATTCTCCATCTTCGCCAGTCAAGTGCAAGCCCCGCGCCACCTCTTCGATCGCATCGGCACCCAAGGTCGTGAGACCCTGCGCGTAGCCGCCGAGTAGAGCCCCGTCGCACACCACGTTCACCAGGCGCGGCACGCCGCCGGTGACCCGAAACAGCTCCTTGCGCGCGCCGCGCTTGAAGATGCCCCGGCCGGTGTAACCCGCCAAGCTCAGACGTTCGTCGACATAGTCCTCGAGCTCCTTCTCGTCGAACGGCCGCAGGTGGTGTCGCAGCACCACCCGCTGGCGCAGCTGGCGCAGCTCCGGCCGCGCCAGCACCTCGGACAGCTCCGGCTGCCCGACGAGAATGATCTGCAGCAGCTTGGCATTGGGCGTCTCGAGGTTCGAGAGCAGCCGCACCTCCTCGAGCATCTTCGGCGGCAACACCTGGGCCTCGTCGATGATCAGCAGGGTCTTCTCGTTGCGGCTCAGGCGGTCGATCAGGAAGCGATTGAGCGCCAACAGAAAGTCCGCCTTGCCCTCGCAGCGCGCGTCGATGCCGTACTCGTCGAAGACGAGCCGGAAGAAGTCGAGCGGCTCGAGCTGCGGATTGAAGATGAAGGCCGAGGCGGTATTGCCCTCCAGCTGGCTGAGCAGGGCATGGAGCAGCGTGGTCTTTCCGGTGCCGACCTCTCCGGTGAGCACGCAGAAGCCCTTGCCAGCCTGCACCGCGTAGACGAGCGTGGCCAACCCTTCCCGATGCGCCTCGCCTAGATACAGCATCGAGGGATCCGGCGTCATCTCGAAGGGCAGCCGGTTCAGGCCATAGTGTTCGAGATACATGCCGCGCCTACTCCGTTGCCGCGCCGCGGTCGCCGTCGTCCTGCGACTCGACCTGGCCGGCCGCGGTCCTCTCCGGGACGAGCCCAGCCGCCGGGGCGTTCACCCACCAGTAATTGGCGTAGCCGCCGATCACCACGAAGACGGTGACCGCAACGGCGGCGAACGCCGTCTTGATGCGCGTGCGCCGCACGCGCATGCGGTCGGATTCGAGCCAGATCTGCGGAATCGAGGCCAGCACGGGCAGCTCGAAACGCCCCTGGAGCTGCTGCGCGGTGTGCACCGTGGAGTCCGCGGCCTCGAGCACGATGCCCATGCCGGCACCCATGGCCAGACCAAAGATCAGCCCGATCGCCACGATGATCGGGCGATTCGGCGACGTCGGCTCCGGCGCCATAAACGCGGACTCCAGCACCCGAAACTGCTCGCCGAGCTGACGCCGCTCGAGGTCGGCCTGCACGCTCGCCTCGAGACGTCGATTGCTGAAATCCTGGAAGCTCAGGAAGAGGTGCCTGTACTCGCGGTCCAGGGCGTCGAGCTGCTCGGCCACCGCCGGCATCCCCGCGAACAAGACCTGGATCTCAGACGATGCGCGCTCCAAGCGTTCGATCTCCTCCTCGGAGTGCAAGCGCCGGTTGCGCGCGCGTTCGGCTTCGGCCTCGGCGCTGTGCTCGGCGAAGGAGCCGGCCCCGTGCTCGCGGCGCTTCTCATCCTGCTGCGCCTGCAGCATCGCCAGCTCCTTGCGCGAGCTGATCACATCGGGATGCTTTTCCGTGAGCCCGCGCGAGGCGTAGTCGGTCAACGCCAGCTCGAGCATGCGCATGCGCGTCTCGGGAGACGCGTCGCGCCCATCCGAGCTGCGGCTCATCAGATCGCGCGCCGTCGCGCTCTGGCTGCGGAAGAACGCCTCATCGCTGCGCGCGGTGGCGGCTTCTCGGCGTGCCGCGGCCAACGAGGCGATCAGACGCTCCGTCCGCCGCTGATTGGCCCCCATATCCTGCGGCAGGCGCCCGGAGTTGGCGACCTTCACGCCGGAGATCTGCCCCTCGGTGCCCTGGATCTCCTCCGCCAGGCGCCTCAATTCGGCATCGATGAACTCGAGACTCTTCTGCGAGGTGCGCACCCGCATCGAGATGTGCTGCTCGATGAAGTCGTTGGCCAGCCGCTGTGCCACGTCCCGCGCCACCCTGGCCTGGTCGTCGCGGAAGAAGATGCGGAACTGGTCGATCCGTGCCTCGCCCCGAAACCTCTGTGCCTGCTCGAGCTCGGGCAACACCGGCGCAACCCGCACCTGCTCGCGCATCAGGTTGATGACCTCGTCGCGCACCATGTAATGCGACTCGTCCTCGTAGAGACCCAGCTCGTCGATGATCCGCGAGAGTCGCGGGCGACTCAGGATCTGGGCAGCCATCAGGTGCAGGCGCCGATTCAGGTTCGTCTGTGCAACGCCGGCCTCGACGAGGCTGGGGTCGACGGCCTGGGGCTCGACGAGGACCGTCGCATAGCTCTCGTACTCGTTGGGCAGCGCCATGGCGACCCAGTAGGCCACCAACGCCACCGCCAGGGCGACCGCGCCGACCAGCTTGACGCGGCGGCGCACGATCCCCTGCA
>JAFDDG010000118.1 GCA_019310965.1 Deltaproteobacteria bacterium | reverse complement strand
CGAGGCTCACATCCGGGCGAGCTTCCAGATTCCACACGTGGCCTGGGGCATGCGCGACATGAGCAACCTGCTCTTGAGGGTCGACAAGCAGGTGACCGTCGAGATCGATGCCGTCGGCCGGATCGTCCACGACGGCGGTGCGCACTCTTCCCAGCGCCGGCCGCAAGCACGCGCCACCATCCGTCTGGCGTGCCGGCTCGACCGCGCTGCGCGCCCGGAGAGTCTGAGGAATGACGAGGGCGCCTGGCAGCGCTGGCTCGGGCCGCCCGGTCGGCGGGTACTCTTCGTGCGTCCCGACCGCTTCGTGGTGGCGGATCTGGCTGCGTCCGAAGCGTCCGACGCCCTGCGGCGGCTTCTCCGACCGTATCTCCAACCGGCGCCCTGAGCGGCTCCGAGGAACCCCGTGCAGCGAATCTCGAGTTGGGCGTTACACCGCCCCGGCTTCGCGCTGACGGGCCTGCTGCTGCTCACCGCTGCGATCGGATCGGGGATCCTTCGGCTGGAGACGGACCTCGGCTACCGCGCCTTTCTCGGCAGCCGCCACTCCGCCGTCAGCACCTTCGACGCGTTCCTCGAGCGCTTTGGAGGCGGGCTCCCGATGCGCGTGGTGTGGAGCTGTGAGGAGACCTCGCGCTGCGACTCGGTCTTCGAGCCCGCCGCACTCGAGATGGCGCGGCGCGTGGAGGAGCAGCTGTCGCCGAGTCCCGCGGTGAGTGGTGTCACGAGCCCCGCTTCGGCGGTGGTGTTCGACGCATCGCCGCAGGGTGTCGTGCCGCGACGCTTCTTCGAGGACGCCGCGCTGGCGGCCGACCGTGCGCGGCTCGCGGAGCTGGCTGGCGCCGATGCAATGTGGGTCGGCTCGATCGTCTCCGAGGACGGGCGCGTCGGCTCGATCGCGATCGATCTCGTCTCGTCCGAGAGCGAAGTGGCCACGAGCGCCTACTCAGCTCTCGACGCCGCGCTGGCGCCCTTCGAAGCCGATGGCTGGGTGTTCCATCGGGTGGGCGGGCCGGTGGAATTCGTCGTGGCCGGTGGCGAGCTCGACGACGCCATGGCCCGCATCGTGCCGGCCATGGTGGTGCTCGTGGTGCTCGCGCTCGTCGTGCTCTTCCGGTCGCTGCTGGCGGCGGCTCTGGCACTGGCCACGACCGGAGTCGCGGTCTTGTGGGCGCACGGTGCACTGGGTTGGATCGGCTGGGCCCAGAACAGCTTGACCCAGACCCTGGCACCGCTGGTGCTGGTGATCGGGGTCTGCGATGGCATCCACCTCATCGCGCGCTACGTCGCCCACTGCGAGACGGGCCACGCCACCGATCTGGCCGGGCGCCGCGCGCAGCTCGAGCGCGCCATCGCGGACGTCGTCCGGCCCTGCTGGATGACATCGGTGACGACCGCAGCGGGATTCGTCTCCTTCACGAGCGCGGATCTCGAGAGCTTCGAGCAGTACGGAGTCATCGCCGCCCTGGGCGTCATGGCGGCATTCGGGCTCACGTTCACGCTGCTCCCGGTGCTCTTGCTGCCGCTGCGGATCGAGTGGGTTCGCATCACCCACGCATCCGACTCGTGGCGGCGTGGGCTCGACGCACTGGTCGGCTTCGCGAGCGGACATCGCCGCGCGATCCTGGCCGCGACCGCGGTGATTCTCGTGATCTGCGGCTATGGCATGACGCGCCTGCGCGTGCACTCGAGCTTCGACGAGCTGTACGGCGCCGACAGCCGCGTGGTCCGCTGGTCGCACTTCGTCGCCGAGCATCTGCGCAAGCCGGATTCACTCGAGATCGCTCTGCATCTGCCGCCGGGATCTGATCTCGCCTCGGACAGCGTGCGCGAGAGCATCCGGCGCAGCGGCGAGGCGCTGCTGGAGATCGCCGATCTGGAGCGCGTCCGCTCGCTGCTCGATCACCCGCTCGGCGCGCGGGCAATTCCCGCGGAGCCAGAGGCACTGGACGCCTCGCTGGAGCGTTGGGTCTCGGCCGATCGTCGCCACGTCCGACTCTCGTTCGAGGTCGACAAGCTGCCGCAGATCGCCATGCGCGAGGTCGTCTCCGAGGCCCGCCGGCGCCTGGCTGCGGAATTGCCCGCGGGCTGGACGGCCACCCTGACGGGCCCCTTCCTCGTCGTCCACGACATGGTCGATTCCATTCGCGCGGCGCAGATGCGCAGCTTCTCGGGCGCGGCGCTCGCGGTGGCTCTGCTGCTCGCCTTCTACCTTCGCTCAGTCGGCTGGGCCCTGCTTGCGATGGTTCCCACGCTGCTCCCTGTGGTCTCGACGCTCGGAACCATGGGTCTGCTCGGAGTGCCGCTCGACGTGGGGACGGCCATGGTGGCCGCCGTGGTGCTCGGGATCGCGGTGGACGATGTCGTCCACCTCCTCGATCGGTTCCGTGAGCGACGCCGGGCGGGCGACGGCCACGAGGCGGCGATGCACGCCGCCGTGCGCCACGTGGGGCAGGCGGTGGTCAGCACCTCGCTGGCGCTCTCTCTGGGTTTCGGCGCCCTCGCACTCTCACCCTGGGCGAGCATTGCGCACTTCGGCCTCATCTCGGCCATCGCCATCCTGGGTGCGCTCGTGGTGGACCTGCTGGTGCTTCCCGCCCTGGTCGGAGAGCTCGCCGCGCGACGCTCCCAGCGGGTCCGCTGAATCGGCGCGACGCGGTCACGCGGCGCCAGCCGGCTAGCGCCCCGGGGCCGCGATGCTCTCCAACAGGCGCCGTCGTTCGGCTGCGACTTCGACCAGCGGCTCTGCCCGGAAGCGTGCGACCTCCGCGGCATCGTAGGGGCGCGCTTTGGGAAGACTTCGCGTGCCGGTATCGCGTCAGTGACGAGTGGGCTGAGCGAGAAGCTCTCCGGCAGCCACGAGGTCGGAGCCGGGTTCGATGTCACCCGAGATTAGAGGCCATCTCATGAACCCCGACCGAGCCAGGCGCCTGAATTCGGCCCGAGCTCAAGGCGCGAAATCGCAGCCATAGCCGCCGCTACGGCGAGATTTCGCAACGCAGAGCTCGGGTCGAAGGCAGGTGACTGGCGACCGAGGGGTTTATGAGATGGCCTCTAAGCAGCAAGCGCCAGCGCGAGCGCGGCACAGGCGACACCGCCGATCAACTGCGCAGCGGCGCCCGGCCACAGCGAGAGCGAGCGCTCGCGCACTCGCGCCAGCAGCAGACCGCTGCCGAGCGCCGCCAGGAAGACGAGCAGGGTCTCCTCGACGGGTGGCAGCAGCGGCCGGAACTCGCTCCAGATCGCCGGCAGGCAGAGCCCCGTGGCGACAAGTGCGTAGAGCAGCGCCGAGACGGCTGCCGGGCGTGTGATCTGGCCGTGGGGCTCCGCGGCAGGCAGGCGCGCGTGGCGCAGCAGCAGGCCGTATACCAGGCCGCGAAAGCAGGCCTCGAGGGCCAGCGCCAGCAGAGCGATGCCGCCGAGCGCGATGCCGACACCGCTCGCCGTCCAGTCGCCCGGTGCCGCGAACAAGCCGCGGAGCGGCACGGCCAGCAGCGCGGCCAAAGCGGCGGGCGCCAGCCAGCGCGTGCCGCCGGGGCGGCGCCAGCCGTAGAGCCACAGGCGTCGCTCCGACGCGCGCTGGGAGAGGAGCGCACTGCCGAGTAGCAGGACGCCGGCCGCGGCCGCGGGCGCAGCCGCAGCACCCGCCGTTGGCCTCAGCTCAGCAGCCGCCGCGAGGCCCAGGCCCACGAGCACCACCACGAGACAGGTCGCCTGCAGCGCGGTGCGCAGGAGCTGCCAGTGATTCGCCGGCTCGAAGGCCTGGCCGAGCACGCGCAGCAGCCCGCTCGGGGCAAAGGCGCTGCCGCCCTGGCGCGGCGAGCCGCCGATGCTCTCCGAGCCGCCCCAGCGCTTGCCCGGCGGCCGGCCGTCGACGTTGCGGTCGAGCTGGTTGAGCAGCGTGTAGGCGTCGTTCAGGTCGACCTTCGACAGCGTAGACGCGCGCCGCAGGGTGTAGTGGCCCGGCTCCTTCTCGAGTGCGACGAGGCCGAGCTGCTCCCCCCAGCGCTCCTTCAAGAGCTTTTCGACCGCGTAGATGCCCGCGTCGTCTCGGCACAGCACCGCCACGCTGCGCTCACCGATCTCCACGTGGCCGTACACCTCGTCGATGCTCGCGTAGCCGCGGAAATCCTCGACCGAGTACACCATGCCGTCGATCGCACCCAGCATCTCCGCCGTGTAGGTCTCGAGATCGAGCGTCTGCCAATCGCCGCCACCCTTCACGGCCTTCTCACGCTCGAGCAGACCGTCGAGGCGCTGCCGGGTGGTCTCGTACACGCCAGCGGGCAGCCCGCACACCTCGGCCAGCTCGGTGCCATTGGCGTCGATGGCGCCCTCGAGGCGGATCAGCGGGTAGAGCGTGTCCCGCGCCTCCGGCCGCAGCTCCTTCAGGCGCGCGTGGTTGAGCAGGCACCAGAGGGCCAGCAAGGTGTCGAGGTCCGGCTCGTTGGCGTAGACCCGCCAGTCGCCCTCGCTGAGATCGAGTCGGCTGTGCACCAGCAACAGCGCCTGCTCGCAGGTGGCCAGCGTAAAGGTGCGCTCGCACTCCTGGTGGTGATCCAGGTTGTAGAGGCGCCGCTTGTTGTCGAGCAGCGGCCCGAAGTTGCCGGCACCGTCCAGCAGAATGACGCGCTCGCCCAGCTCCTTGGCCTCGGAGAGCGAAAAGGCGAAATCGCGCTGCACCTGCACCTTCACCCGCGGCGCTTCGTCACAGACGAGGTGGGCCGGTTCGCCCTCCCCACCGCGCAGGCGATAGCGCTGCGGCAGCTCGGAGGCGGCCTCGCGTTGCAGGGCCAGGGGGTCCGCCATCGGGGGCCAAGCGTCGGCGCACGCGGGCGGCCGCGCAAGGGGGTGGGACGCCTCTCCACTCCCGCGGGGAGAGCCCCGGAAAGAGCATGCAAAACGCGGTTTTGAGCATTGCACCCCCAGCAGTGGGCTCCCACTCGCAGAGCGCGTGGCTTCGACTACGTTTCCCGAGCCGCGGCCGCGTGCCCGGAGGGGGGAACTTCGCGTGGACACCTTGATCCTGGGGGTGCCCCTCGTCGTCTGCCTGGCTGGTGCGCTCGCGCTCTACATGGCGTGGTCGATCGGTGCCAACGACGTGGCCAACGCCATGGGCACCAGCGTGGGCTCCGGCGCTCTCACCATGCGCCGAGCGGTGATCGTCGCGGCGGTGTTCGAGCTGTCCGGCGCCTACCTGGCCGGCGGTCACGTCACCGACACCGTGCGCAAGGGCATCCTCGATCTCTCGCTGCTGAACCGCGATCTGGTGATTGCCGGCATGTTAGGTTCGCTGGCATCGGCGGCGACGCTCTTGCTGCTCGCTACGCGCATCGGGCTGCCGGTCTCCACCACCCACTCGATCGTCGGCGCGATCGTGGGCTTCGGCGCCGTGGGCCTCGGGCTCGAGGCCGTCCAGTGGACGAAGGTGATGCAGATCGTGATGTCGTGGTTCACGTCGCCGCTGCTCGGCGGTCTGCTGGCATTCCTGATCTTCCGACTGGTCCACCGACTGATTCTCGATCGCAGCGATCCCGTCGCCGCCGCTCGCCGCTGGGGCCCGTGGTTCTTCTGCTTCGTGATCTCTGTCATCGGCCTCGTCACCTTCTTCAAGGGGCTCAAGAACCTGCATCTCGACCTGGCGCTGCCCCAGGCCCTGGCGGCCGCAGCCACCTTGGGTCTGATGGGCGCTGTCGTCGGGCACTTCTTCCTGCGGCGCGTGCACATGGGTGAGGGCGAGCGTCCGCTGCAGAAGGTCGAAAGGGTATTCGCGGTGCTCCAGGTGCTGACGGCCTGTGCGGTCGCCTTCGCCCACGGCTCGAACGACGTGGCCAACGCCATCGGCCCGTTGGCGGCGATCGTGCACATGAGCTCGGGCGCGGACATCATGAGCAAGGCCCCAGTGGAGCCCTGGATGCTGCTCATCGGCGGCTGCGGCATCGTGCTGGGCCTCACGACCTGGGGCTATCGGGTGATGGAGACGGTGGGCAAGAAGATCACCGAGCTCACGCCGAGCCGCGGTTTCGCGGCGGAGCTGGCGGCGGCCCTCACCATCGTGCTGGCCTCCCGCATGGGCATTCCGGTGTCGACGACCCACATCCTGGTGGGCTCGGTGCTGGGTGTCGGGTTGGCGCGCGGCATTGGCGCCATCGACCTGCGCGTCGTCGGGAGCATCATGGTGTCGTGGTTGGCTACCTTGCCGCTAGCCGCGGCACTCTCGATCTTCTTCTATTACTTCTTCAAGGGCCTGCTGGCCGGCTAGGCGGAGGAGGTCGCGCATGGCGATAATGGGAAACCTGTTTGGGCGCTCGCCGATCCGCCCCATGCAGCAACACATGCACGCGGCCGTGGCCTGCGCGCGGATGGTGGTGCCTCTCTTCGAGGCCATGAGCAACGGCGACCGCGACGCACTGCCCGGGCTGCGCGCCGAGGTCGACCGGCTGGAACACGAAGCCGATCGTCTCAAGCACGAGATCCGCAGCCACCTACCGCGCCGACTGATGCTGGCCGTCGAGCGGCGCGACCTGCTCGAGATTCTCGACTTCCAGGACTCCATCGCCGATCGGGCGCAGGACGCGGCGGAGCTCGCGGATCAGCGCGGCATGCTGGTGCCGGAGTCCATGAAGGTGGGCATGCGCGACCTGGCGCGTCGCGTCGTCGATGCCTGCGAGCAGGCCGGGAAGATCATCGACGAGCTCGACCAGCTGCTGGAGACGGGCTTTGCCGGGCGCGAGGTCGAGCGCGTCGAGGCGATGATCACCGAGCTCTCGCGTATCGAAAGCGATACGGACGAGCTGGCGGAGACGCTGCAGCGCGAGCTCTTCACCCTGGAAGACGAGCTCGGAGTGGGCACGGTCTTCTGGTGGGAGCTGATCAACGTGGTCGCCTCGATCGCCGATCACGCCGAGCGCGTGGGCAATCGGCTGCGCCTGTTGATCGCCTCCTGAGCGCCCGCGTCAGGTGCGCAGCGCGTGCTTCTTGACCTTGCCGGTCTCGGTGCGCGGCAATTCGGCCACCTCTACGAAGCGCTGCGGCAGCTTGAAGTCGGCCAGCCGCTGGGCGCCCCATTCGCGCAGCGCATTCGCGTCGATGCGCTCGCCGCTCGCGGGCACGCAGTAGGCGTGACCGACTTCACCCCAGCGCGGGTCCGGCGCGCCGACCACGGCAATCTCGCGCACGGCCGGATGCGCCTCGTAGACCGCCTCGATCTCGGCGGGATAGACGTTCTCGCCGCCGGAGATGAACATGTGCCGAGCGCGTCCCACGAGCGTGTAGAAACCCTCGTCGTCTCGCGTCGCCAGATCGCCGGTGCGCAGCCAATCGCCGCGCAAGACCTCGGCCGTCTCCTGCGGCCGCTGCCAGTAGCCGGTCATGGTGATCGGGCCGCGCACGACGATCTCGCCGGCCTCGCCGGGGGCGACGTCGCGCCACTGCTCCGGAGGCCCGTCCAGCGAGTCCGACGCGATCAGGCGCAGCTCGGCGTGGCGCACCGGGCGCCCGACGCTGCCCGCCTTGCGGATCGCATCGCGAGCATCGAGGCAACACAAGATCGATGTCTCCGTCTGGCCGAAGCCCTGTTTCAGGACGAGTCCGTGCGCCTCGAAGCGGCGAATCACGTCGACGGAGATCGCGGCGCCCGCGGTGAAGAGGAAGCGCAGCGAGTCGAGGCCGTAGCTGCCGGGCGCCGCCGCCTCCAGCGTCTCGAGCAGCGCTCGAAACATCGTGGGCACGCCGCCCAAGAAGCTGATGCTTTCGCTGCCGATGCGCTGCCAGATGCGCTCGGGGTCGAAACGAGCCTCGAGATGCACGCTGCCACCAGCGTAGAGCGTGGGCAACGACAGGATCTTCAAGCCAAACGAGTGGAAGAGCGGAAGCACCACCAGCACGCGGTCGCGCGGCGTGAGCCCGAAGAAGATCTCGGCGTTCTTTGCGTTGTAGAGCGCCTTGCGGTGGGGGAGCAACGCGCCCTTCGGCACGCCGGTGGTGCCAGACGTGTACATGAGCAGCGCCGGATCTTCGGGCGAGAGCGCGGCGATCTCGCCATGCGGCGTCGCATCTGCCAGTACCGCCGCATAGGCCGCGGCGTCGGGAATCTGCTCGAAGGGCCTTCCGGCCAGCACGTCGCACGCCTCGCGCACGGTCTCTGCATGTGCCGCATCGGAAACCAGGACGCGTGGCGTGCAGTCCGCCAGCAGGCCTCGCAGCTCGGGCGCCGTCAAGCGGGCGTTGAGCGGCACCGCGATGGCCCCGAGCCGGGCCGCGGCGAAGAGAGTCTCGAGATAGGCCGTGCAGTTGCCGAGCACCAACGCCACGCGGTCTCCCGCCTGCACGCCGCGCGCCGCCAGGGCTCCGGCGCAGCGCTGCACCCGATCGTCGAGCTCTGAGTAGTCGAGTCGGCGGTCCGCGTCGGTCAGTGCCAGCGCATCACCGCGGGTCTCTGCGTGGGTCGCGAGCCAGCTTGCGATGTTGGCGGTGAACTCCGGCACGCCCGGGGCTTATCGCAGGGAGCCGTGCGGGTGCAAACCTCAGAAGCGCCGCGTGCGGCGGCGGCGGGCCGCGAGAACGGCGGACAGGCTGATGCCGACGATGGCGAACAGCAGCACCAGCGCGACTCCGGTCTGCGGGGGCTGCGCTTCGCCGAGCGGGCTGTGCGCGACCGCCCGCACCGTGTTGCCGGGTAGGCCAGCCAGGACTTCGAGGTCGCCTGGCATCACGGCCAGGCCATCGGGGAAGCGCAGGCCGCGCGTCACGAGTTGCGGCGGCCGGGGCTCGCCGTCTGCGTCGAAGCGGATGCGCCAGACCTTGCCATCCGAGCCCGTGCCCACGGAGAAGAAGCCGAGGGTCAGGTCGAGATCCGCGTAATAGAGCGTGCCGCGGGCGTCCACCGCGAGGCCCATCGGATAGCCGGTGTGGTAGGGCGGCAGGGCGTGGCCCGGATCCAGCACCAGCCGTACGAGGCGACCTTGCGGGTCGAACTCGCCGATGCGTCCGGTGGCGACGCTCGCGGCATACAGGTTGCCGCTCCTGGCAAAGGCGAGCCCCGAGTAGGTGATGAGCCCCTCGCCCCAGTGCGCGCCGACGAAGCGCTCGCGCTCGACAGCATCGGCCAGCGGAGAGCCGAGCGAGTCCCGCGCGCCACAGCCACCGGCGGCGTCGGGAGCGGTCGGAAAGGGCGGCGTGAAGCGCAGGATCTCGCGTCCGCTCGAAGCAGCCACATACACGCGATCCTCCGCGTCGACGGCGATGCCCGCGGCCGTGCCGAGATCCGTCGCCAGCTTGCAGTAGTTGGTGCTGCTGGCGTCGGTTCCGGGGTAGGCGCCGGGGGGGCCGGGAAAGCTGACGAACGGCGGAAACCAGGCGATCAGCTGGCCGCTGCCGAAGAAGAAGCCCTGGCGTCCCACCTCGCTGGTAAAGAGCCGCCCGCGGCTGTCGAAAGCGCAGCCGTACGGCTCCGGCTGCTCGACGAAGGCCGTGGCCGTGAGCTTGCCCACCGCATCGCCGGCGCCGGTCAACACGCCCCAACCGGCGGGGGGATGCGGCTGACCCGTGTCTTCACCGGCGATCAGCAACCCGGCCGGACCGGGCACCAGGCAGATCGCTCCGTTGATGTCGCGTCCGCGCTCCGGGTCGCCGGCGGCGTTCGACACCACGATCTGCTCGAGGAGTGGCCCCCGATCGAGCGTGTCGATGTCGAAACGGCGCAGGCGATTGCCCTCGGAGACGTACAGAATCTCCGGCAGCGCGGCCTCGGCCGCCGCCGCCAGCAACAGCGTTGCGCAGGCGCTGAGCATCAGGCTTCGCATGGAGCGGGCTCCGTCGCGGCGGCGGTGCGAATGCGAGACGGCGCCGCCGCGGGCCGTCCGACCGCACTCGGGACTCGCAGTATAGGGGCGGTGTAGAATGTTCGCGGGAGAAGCCATGAATCTCAAAGGTGAGCCGGCCCACGTCGGCCGGCACTGCGGCTCGAATACCTACACGATCACGCCCGAGGGCGTCGCATTCTACATCGAGGCGCTCGACGATGCGCAGCCTCTGTACGAGCGCTTTGCACCGCCGCTCCTGCACCACTCGGAGTGCTTCAAGCATCTCGGCGACTGGTACCTGAAGAACCTCTTCGGAAACCTGCACGCGCAGCAAGATTGGGAGCTCTTTGCGCCGATCCCGCTGGGCAGCCGCGTGCGCACGCGGTCGACCATCGTCGATCGCTTCCACAAGCGCGGCCGGGACTACGTCGTCAACGAGACCGACCTCTTCGACGCAGAAGACGGCCATCTCTACGTGCGCGGCCGCACGTTCCAGTCGTTTCTGCCGCCGAAGCAAGAGTCCTCGGGCGAGAGCTTCGTCGTGGACGAGAAGACCGCGGCGCAAAAGGCGCGCGAGCCGCGGCCGCCGTTTCCCACCGCCACCGGGCCCGACCTGGAGCCCGTGAAGAAGACTGTCGACGCGCGGCGCTGTTGGATGTTCTCGGGCCCCGGCCGCAATTATCACACCGACGCCGAGGAAGCCCAGAAGCTCGGCTTCCCGACCATCGTCGTGCAGGGGATGATGACCACCTGCTTCGTCTCAGAGGTGATGTTGCGCGCCTTCGGCGAGGGCTGGCTCTGCGGCGGTCGCATGTCGCTCAAGCTGACCAACGTGCTGTGGGTGGACGAGAGCGTCACGGCCTTCGGCAGGATCCGCGAAGAGGTCGCCGAGGGCGATCGCACGCGGGTGCACTGCGACGTGTGGGTCGACAAGGACGATGCGACGCGGGTGCTGCTGGGTAGCGCCAGCGCGCTGCGCCGGGACGCAGA
>JAFDDG010000117.1 GCA_019310965.1 Deltaproteobacteria bacterium | reverse complement strand
GATGTTCCAGACCATGTTGTCGACCGCCAGAGACAGCGGCCCCGTATAGGTCTGCAGCACGCCCCGGAGAATGTCGTCATGCGTGGCCTGCTCGTTGAAGAAGTGATAGCCCACTGCGTGGCGTGGCTTGATCGCGCTCATGACCTTGCCGAAGGCTTGCGGTGAGGTGTGGATCATCGTGCCCACGACGATCGCCTGCCCGGGCGACTGGCCGTAGAGCCGCACGAGGTCCGGTGGGGTCAGGAAGGTCTCGTGAATTGCGAGATCGGCATTGGTGGCGTGCTCGATGTACCACTTGTTGGGAAAGGTGTCTCCACCGATCACCACCTTGAGCCCCGCGTACTCGAGGATGAAGCTCACCGGACCGTCGCCCGCATGAATGGCCGGCAAGGACCGAATGGTCACGCCCTTCTCCTGATAGACGACGGCATTCACGGCCTTGTAATCGAACTCGGTCACGCTGATCTTGCCCGGCTCGGGGCTGAGGACGAAGTTCCGCGTCTTCGCGTCCCAGTTGTAGGCCTCGAGGAAGTGCTCGATCGCGTAGGCGGTGCCCATGTCGGGCGTGGCCCCCGTGGGCCCCCAGACCCTCAGCGGCTTCGTTCTCCCTGCTGTCCAGCCGCCGGCCCAGAGCGTCGCGAGATCACCCCAGTGATCGGTATGCAGATGCGTCAGGAACACCTTGTCGAGAAAGTCGTAGGGGATCATCAGGGCGGCGACGTTGGCCATCGAGCCTGTACCGACATCGAAGAGGAACTTGTCTCCGTTGCCAAGCTCGGCGAGGTAGCAGGTGGCGGCCTGATCGCGCCGGGCGGCGGGTAGTCCCGTCCCGCAGGCGATCAGTCGAATCTCATCCTTGTCGAGATCCTCGGTGCCCGGGTAATAGGCGTAGCGGTCGGGCGCAGTGCCCGTGGGTGACTTCACGGTGCCACCCGCTCCAATGAGAATCATGACTCCGATGGGGAGAACCGCACCGGTAAGGAAAGCCGTGATCACGCGTCGTTTCATGGGGGCGATCTCCTCGAGTGAATTCGTTCGGAGGCCATTCTAGTGCCAAGCGCCCGGGCTTCGCATGGGGTCACGCCGGAGAGAGGGCAGGTGCCTTTCGGAATCGGCGGACTGAACCGACATCCATTTGACCGAGGGCACGGATGGGTACCTCCCGCGGCTACCAGGTGGGCGTACAGTGGGACGGCGGGGCGACGCCTCTCAACACTGCGCCCTCCACCAAGGTGTCCACCCGATGCGCAGGCGGACGAGGAGCCAGAACGCAGCCCCTCTGCCCGATCACCCTGCGGATGGTTCGACGCGATCTGCTCGCCGGTCTGGCGAAATCCATTCAGCCGAAGGAAATCGACCGCTTTTACGCGGTGCGAGTCCGTGCGGCGTTGTAGCGTTCGTGTGCATGCCCGCCCTTCAGACCGTTAGAGCCGAGATCGAGATCGACGCCCGGCCGGAGAAGGTCTTCGACGTTCTCACGGACCTGGCGAAGTACCCCGAGTGGAATCCATTCACCCCGAGCATCGAATCGACGCTCGAGATCGGGGCGCCGGTTCGCATGCGGGTTCGCCTGCTCGGCGCGAATCGCTTGAGTCGTCGGGTCGAATACGTGACGGAAAACGAACGGCCGAGCAAGCTGTGCTGGGGTGCAGACATCCCGCTGCGCTTTCTGATCCGTGCCGATCGCTGCCAGACCCTCGTGCCCCTCGAAGGCGGGCGAACCCGCTACGTTTGCACCGATGACATTTCCGGTTGGCTCGCCCCGTTGGTGATCCGCTTCTTTGGTGCCGCGATGCAGCGCGGCTTCGAAGACTGTGCACTTGCACTGAAGAAACGCGCGGAGAGCTGATCCCCGCGATCCGCGTCCCCGCCCACGGAGAAGAATATGTCCGAAGCAGATAGCGCTGACCCGCGCGAGCGCCTGATGAGCGGCGCATCCTGGGAAGAGTTCTGCGACACGCTGAAGAACGCAGGCAAGACCATCGTGGCCGAAGGCCAGCCCGACGGCCCGCTCGATCGGGCAGAGGGCTATCGCTACCTGAGCCGCCTCACACGTGCCGCACTCGAGACTTTCGTCGAGTACTCGGATCCGCTGGCGCCGGTACTCAACCGGCCCGTGCACGAAACGGCCAAGATCGGCGCCGACAACCCCGACAACTACTATCAGCACGCCACGATCTCCGGGGCCCACGACTATCTGATCCGGGGCAAGCGAAATACGATCCGATATCTCGACTTCGCCACCCAGAGCGCAGGGGTCGCGAGCAGCGGTGACTCCGAACAGGGCGGACACCTCGACACCTCCAACCTCGAGATGGACCCGGAAGGTGGCTTCACCATTCGACTCAGCTGCGAAGAGACGCCGGGCAACTGGCTGCGCATGACCCCGGACACCACGGCGCTGATCGTGCGCCAGACTTTTGCGGACCGGGAGTCGGAGATCCCCGCAAGTCTCAGCATCGAACGGATCGGTGGCGACGGTCGGCCCGCTCAGTTCACCCCCGAGGCTCTGGACGCTGGCCTCGGGCAGGCGGCGGGGCTCGTCGCCTCGTGTGCCGCTCTGTTCTCGAACTGGGCCCAGGGTTTCCAGGATCACACCAACGAATTGCCCAAGTTCGACGATGCCGTTTCCATGGGCGCCGGGGGCGATCCGAACATCTGCTACTACCACTCCTACTGGAGTCTCGGCCCCGAAGAGGCGCTCGTCATCGAAGCCACGCCGCCCGAATGCGATGCGTGGAACTTCCAGCTCGACAATCACTGGATGGAGTCCCTCGACTACCGCTTCCACAAGATCCACGTCAACAAGCACACTGCGGTGTACCAGGACGATGGCTCCATTCGCATCGTCGTCGCGCACCGCGACCCCGGCGTTCCGAACTGGATCGAAACCGCGGGCCACGCCCAGGGCACGATGTGCTTTCGCTGGATCCGCGCAGAGGCTCACCCACAGCCGCAGTGCCGTGTGGTCAAGTTTTCGGAATTGCGATGAGCTTCGAGCTCAATGCCTTTCCGCTGCCCGCGAGAGCATTGCTCGCCTCGTGGCGAGCGGCGGCAAGAGTCGGGGTCGGGCGCGTCTCCCTCAGCGAAGAATCCCTGATTCGTGCGGCTCGGCGCAGCGCGGGGCTACACGACTTCGTCGACGGCTCGTTTCGCGAACCCATGCGGCGCATGCTGCACTCGCTGGAGGCAGAAGGAGCGCTTCACCCGCTGGGGCGAGTGACGATTCGCGAGAGCCTCGTGCGCGCGTTGGTGAATCGTCTGCGGCTCGAGGATCTGTGCGACCGCCACTCGCAGATTGCCGAAACTCCGGTCGCGAAGCCGGTCTTCGTCGTGGGCCTGCAACGCACGGGGACGACGATGTTGCAACGCATGCTCACCTGCGAGCCGCGCTTGCGGGCGATGCCCGCCTGGGAGGGGCTCAACCCGGCTCCCTTTCCCAAGCGTCTCGATCGCCACGGCCGGGACCCGCGCATCCGATTGGCGAAGACGGCGGAGCGCGCGCTTCGCTACCTCTCCCCGGAGCTCTTTGCCGTCCATCCCGTCGAGGCGGAAGAGCCGGAAGAGGACATCCATCTCCTCGACGTGAGCTTCGTGAGTCCCGCCATCGACGCCATCGCCCGGGTGCCGAGCTACCAGGCCTGGTTTCGCGAGGTCGACCAGCTCCCCGCCTACCGATACATGCGCCGGCTGATCCAATTGCTGCTGTGGCAGCGAGGGGGCCGCTGGCTGGGAAAGACGCCGCACCACCTCGAGTATCTGGACGAACTCCTCGCGGTGTTCCCGGATGCGAAGGTGATCATCACCCATCGGGACCCGGCGCGAAGCGTGGCGAGCTTCTGCAGCATGATGGCCCACTCTCGCGCGCTGTTCAGCGACCGGGTCGACCCGGTCGAAATTGGCGAGCAGTTCAGCAGCAAGGCGATACGCGCCGTCGAGCGCTCCATGCAGGCTCGGCAGCGGATCCACCCGAGCGCATTTCTCGATGTCATCTACCAGGATGTCGTTGCCGACCCGCTCAAGGAAGTGCGGCGAGTCTACGACTTCATCGGGTTCGAGCTCGAAGCGGAGACAGAGGCGACCATGCAGCACTGGCTGCGCAACAACAGCCAGACCAAGCACGGCGTACACGACTACCGGCTCGAAGACTTCGGGCTGGATCGCGAGCGCCTCGCCCCGCACTTCGAGGCCTATCGCTTTCGCTATGGCATACCGACCGAAGCATGAGTGAGCTAGAGGGAAAGGTCTGCCTGGTGACGGGAGCCACCGACGGCCATGGTCGCGCAGTGGCACGATGTCTCGCGCGGCTCGGCGCCGACGTCGTCGTCCACGGTCGCAATCCGGAGAAGTGCGACGCCGTGCAGCGTGAGATCGCCGCGATCAACGGCGGCAAGCGCCCGGACGCATTGCTGTGTGATCTTGCCTCGCGAGCTTCGATCGATGCGGCGGCTTCGGAATACCTGGCGTCCGCGCGGCCCCTTGACATCCTGGTCAACAACGCCGGTCTGGTGAGCCTGCACCGACAAGAGAGTGCAGACGGCTTTGAACTCGTGCTGGCGGTGAATTTCTTCGCGATGTTCCAGCTGACGATGCGCCTGTGGCCACGGCTGCAGGCCAGCCCTGCGGCCCGGGTGATCAACGTCGCTTCGGACGCCTACCGAGTTGCCAAATTCGATCTCGACGATCTCGCGCTGGAATCGTATTCGGTCGCCAAGTCTTATTCGCGCTCCAAGCTCGCCGTGGTCTACTTCACGCTGGAGCTCGCGCGTCGCACGGCGGGGCAGGGCATCTCGGTGAACGCGGTCGACCCGGGTCCGGTCGCTTCGAACATCGCTGCAAACAACCCCGGGTTCCTCTACTCGCTCGCCAGACCCATGATCAAATATCTCTTTCCCAGCGCCGAGCGGGCGGCGCGCACCGCCGTGATGGTCGCGACCGAACCGGACGTGGCAGCCGTCAGTGGCGGCTATTTTCGCTCGATGAAGCAGCGCAAGAAGCCGCTCGAATTCGACCCGGCCTTCGGCGAGCGCCTGTGGCAGATCGCCAGTGACGCGACCGGGACGCAGCTCTGACAGCCCGCTCATCCCTCACGGAAGCACGCCGCCGTCGACCTGGATCATCTGGCCCGTCGTGTAGGAGGACGCGTCCGTGGCGAGATACAGCGCGGTGCCCACGATCTCGTCGGCGTCCGCGACGCGCTTGAGGACGCAGCCCTGCGCCACCGCCGCTGCAGCCTCTTCGCTCGGAATCGAGCTGCGGAAGCTGTCCGTCCAGAAGGTGCCGCAGATGATGCCGTTGGCGCGGATGCCCTTGGGTGCGAACTCCTGGGCCATCACGGCCGTGAGCACGTTGAGCCCCGCCTTGGCCGCCGCGTAGACGGCGGTGTAGGCGATGGGCCTGACCGACGCGACCGAGCTGATGTTGATGATCGCGCTGCCCGGGCCCATGTGCTCGGCGGCGCGGGCGCCGAGCCGCAGCGGCCCCTTGAGGTTGACGCCGATCGTCTTGTCGAAGAGCGGCTCGGTGACTTCGAGCAGCCGCGGTGCCACCGGTGCAATGCCGGCGTTGTTCACCAGCACGTCGATGCGCCCGAATTCTGCGAGCGTGCGTTCGATGAGGGTGTCGCACTGGCTCCAATCGCCTACGTGGCAGGAGACGGGGAGGCAGCGGCGCCCGAGCGATCGGATCCCCGCCGCCGCCTTCTCGCAGGCTTCGAGCTTGCGACTCGAGACCACGACGTCGGCGCCGGCTTGCGCGAAGCCCGTCGCCATCGCCAGCCCGAGTCCCTTGCTCCCGCCGGTCACCACCGCGACCTTGCCCGTGAGGTCGTGTCTCGTCATCCCCGGCCTCCTTGCGCGAGCGACTCGGCGCGTGCGAGCAGTGTGTCGGCCACATTTCCGAAGAACGCGTGGTTGGGGTTCTTCGATTCGCCGCGCAGGTGTTTCGCGTAGCTGCCCTCGAGCACGATGCCGAGCTTCCACGGAGAGAACACCCGGTACCAGTGGAGCGCGCCGAGGTCCCGCCCGGTGCGCTCCGCATAGCGCTCGACGAGATCGGCCTGGGTCGGCAGCCCCGCGAGCTGGAAGCCTCCGGGTTGCCCGGCCGCGCCGAGGGCCAACGTGTTGCCCTCTTCCGGCAGGAAGATCAGCGCCCAGGCCAGATCGACCAGCGGGTCGCCGATCGACGCCATCTCCCAGTCGACGACGGCGAGGGCGCGGGCCGGCAGCTCCCGGCTGTAGAGGAGATTGTCGAGCTTGTAGTCGCCGTGGGCCAGCGCGGCGGGCTGCTCGGCGGGCAGATTCTCGCGCAGCCAGTGGCCTGTGGCATCCACACCCGGCAGCTCCCGGCAGCGGTAGCTGTCCAGCTGCGCCAGCCAGCGCGGCACCTGGCGCTCGAGGTAGCCCTCGGGCTTGCCCAGGCTCTCGAGACCGCAGGCGCGCCAATCGATGTTGTGCACCTCGGCCAGCGCATCGATCAGCTCCGTCAGCGCGAGTCCCTGCGCCTCGCGCGAGTCGGCATAGGCTGCGGGCAGCTTGTGGCGAATCGGTTCGCCGTCGACGAACTCCATCACGTAGAAGGGCGCGCCGGCCACCGCGGGATCGTCGCAGGCGATGATGGGCTTCGCGATGCGGACGTCTTGTTCCCGGATTGCCTGGAGGATCCGGTGCTCGCGCAGCACGTCGTGCGCGGTGCTCGATGACGCGCGCGCCGGCGCGCGGCGCAACACCCAGCGCTCCCCGCCGCGGCGCAGGCTGAAGAGCTCGCACGAGCCCCCGCCCTTCAGAGCTGCGACCTCGATCGGCATGCGGTCGCCGAGGTGCTCGTCGAGCCAGCGCTCGAGCGGCGGGATCTCGATTTCGGGCGGGGGCCTCATGAGGTGCTTCGGCGCGCCTCCTGGAGCAGCTGCGCGAAGTCGCGCTGGCTGGCCTCTCTGCGCGAGGGGATGTGCGCGGTCGGCCACCCCTCGACGGGTTCGATGCCCTTCAGTGTGTCTTTCACGACGACCACCTTGTGGACTTCATCGGGCCCGTCGCCGATCGGGCCGAAGCGGTTCGTGCGGTACCACTCCTCGAGCGGCAGGTCGCCCGAATAGCCGAGCGCGCCGCAGACCTGGATGCCGCGGTCGAGCACGGCGAGCAGCATGCGCGAGGCGGTAGCCTTGGCCATCGAGATGTCGGCACGGGCCGCGCGGGCGCCGACCCGATCCATCTTCCACGCCGCCTGGAAGGTGATGAGCCGCGCGGCCTCGATCTCG
This sequence comes from Deltaproteobacteria bacterium, assembly GCA_019310965.1. GTDB lineage: Bacteria > Myxococcota_A > UBA9160 > UBA9160 > SMWR01. Next base: position 3,670 of record JAFDDG010000117.1, on the reverse strand, counting down.
CTGCGCGAGTCGAAGATGAAGCCTTGCACCATCTGGTGGTCGGCGAGGCGCCGGCCGTGCGACTCGCGCGAGACGGCGCGCTCGCAGGTGATCTCGAGCGCGCGCTTCGCCAGCCCGATCCAGCGCATGGCGTGGTGGATGCGTCCGCCGCCGAGTCGTTTCTGGGCGAGGATGAAGCCGTCGCCGGGATTGCCGATCAGGTTCTCGGCCGGGACGCGGCAGCTCTCGAAGAGGATCTCCGCGTGGTTGCCGAGCTCGCCGAAGACCGGATCCGGCTCGCGCATGGTCGGGATGTCGCGAACGATGTTCAGGCCGGGCGTGCCTTTCTCCACCACGAACATCGAAGCGTGCTGGTAGGGCCGGCCCTCCGGATTCGTCTCGGCCATCACGATGATGAAGTCCGCGAAGGAGCCGTTCGTGCAGAACCACTTGTGGCCGTCGATCACCCAGTCGTCTCCGTCGCGCCGCGCCGTGGTGCGCAATCGCGTCGGGTCGGCGCCGGCCTCGAAGGGCTCCGTCAACGCAAAGGCGCTGCGCAGCGTGCCTGCGATGTTTGGCCACAGCCAGCGCTCCTTCTGTGCCTCGTTTGCGCCGGTGGCGAGCAGCTCGGAGTTGCCGGAGTCGGGAGCCTGATTGCCGAAGATCTCCATCGAATAGGGGCAGCGTCCGATCAGCTCGTGCATCAGCGCGAGCTTCATCTGCCCGAAGCCGGGCCCGCCGAGCGCGGGGTCGAGATGGCAGGCCCACAGACCCTGTGCCTTCACCTGCTGCTGCAGGTGGCGCTTCACCAGTGCCCATTCTTCGGCGGGCGCGCGCCCGAGCATCGGCTCGAGGGGGATGAGCTGCTCGTCGATGAACGACCGCATCCAGTCGAGCTTCTGCTGGAATTCGGGCTCCGTTTCGAAATCCCACGGCATCGGGGTGTCTCCTCTGGCTAGGTGTCGCGTCGAGGCGCCTTCCCATGACCGCGCGGTCGAGCTGGGCCAGGGCTCTGGCGAGCGGAGGAATCGGGGCTCGCCGGGTCGGTCAAGCCGGTGTGGACGTTTGCAGGCGCCGCCGGGCTTCAGCGATGACGTCGTCCGGCAGCGGGCCCGCTCGCGCCGCTACGAGGTTCGCCGCCAGGTGGTCGGTGCTCGCGGTGCCGACGATGGTGGTGTGAATGTCCGGCTGGCTGAGCGTGAAGCGCAGCAGGAACTCCATCCGCGAGCTTCCGTCCAGGAGTTCGTCGAGGCCGGCCGTCTGCCACGCGTCCCGGCGCTCCTGCATGGCGGGGCGGAAGAACTCCAGCTGTTCGTCTGGCTCCTTGTCGGGGGCGGGAGCGCCGCGAGCCACTCCGCCGCGGATGATGATTCCCGAGCCCGCGCGCGCGGCGCGGGCGATCGCCTCCTCGTGCTCGCGCTGAAGTACCGAGTACGGGATCTGGAAGCTGTCGAAGACCCCCATCGCGATGTGGTCGTCGAGGTCGGGGAGCACGCCGGAAATGCCGATGAAGCGGAGCTTGCCCTCGCCTTGCAGCTCGCGGAGGCTGTCGACGGCGCCGTCCTTCTCGAGCACTGCGCGGGAGGGACTCATGTGAATCTGCACGATGTCGATGTGGTCGGTTCGCATGCGCTTCAAGCTCTGCTCGACGCCAGCGCGGATGTTCTCCGGGGTGTAGACATGGGCGCCCACACCGTTGGCCGAGGGCTCCACGTCGATCGGGCAGCCACACTTGCTGGCCAGCACGAATTCGTCCCGGCGCCCGGCAATGTGCTCGCCGATCATCTCCTCGGACAGGCCGTAGTCGGGTGATGTGTCGATGAAGTTGATGCCGCCGTCGAGCACGGCGCGAAGAACGCGCCCAGCCCCCTCCGGCGTGAGCCCGGCCTTGATCGGGGCGAGCTCCATCGCCCCGAAGCCCAGGCGGGTGACCTCGAGCCCCGTCTGCCCGAGCCGTGTCGTCGGAATCCCCTGCATGCGTTTCTCCTCCACCGATATGGGGTGTCGTCGCTGCGGCGCGTCATTCTACTCGATCCCTCGGCGGACCCGCCGTCTCTCGACGGGCTCTCGCGGCTGGGGCGCCGCTGCGCTCGAGGGTCCGGCCGGGGAGCGGGATGCGGGCGTCTGCCTCGAGGCTGGCTGGAAACCGAGCAGGGTGCTCGCGACCCCACCCAAAACTTGGATCCACAAGCGCGGCTGCGACCTGTAGGATGGGTGGCGGAAACTCGGATCCGAAGGCGCGCGGCCGAGGCTCGATCGAGAGAACCCCCAGCACAAGATCGAGAAACGTCCGCCGGCTGCCGGTGGTCTCGAGGACTGATCCCAAAAGGAGAAACCAGGATGGACCGTTATCTGCTCATCTCTTCCGATTGCCACGCGGGCACGCTGCCGGATCAGACGCGGGGCTACGTCGCCCCCAAGTTTCGCGACGCCTTCGATGCCTGGCTCGCCGACGGGGCGGGCAGGCAACGTCGTCGCGCCGACCATACGGGCGCTGCCATCTACGGAGACGAGGCTCTGGCGGAATTCAACGTCGACGTGACGGATCAGGGCGGCCAGATGGCCGGCGCCTGGGACTCGAAGCGAAGGCTCGAGGAGATGAATGGCGATGGCGTCGTCGCGGAGGTGATCTATCCGGGCGGGGGCGTAGAGACCATCACGCCCTTCGATGTGGGCCTCATGACCTATCAGTATCCGCAAGCCCCCGAGATTTGGCTCGAAGGCTGTCGCGCCTACAACCGCTGGTTGGTGGAGTTCTGTGCCGAGGTGCCGGGACGGCGCGCAGGGGTCGGGCTCATCACGATCGACGACATCGATGTGGCCGTGTCCGAGATTCGCGAGATGCGCGACGGCGGGCTGACGGGCGGGATCGTGCTGCCGATCGACACCAATGGCCATCCCTATTACAACCATCCGCGTTACGAGCCGCTGTGGGCGGTCTGCGAAGACCTCGATGTTCCGATCCATTCGCATGTCGGTTGGACCCCGAACTACGGCGATCACAAGGGATCGCTCGGGATCTTCCTCTACGAGATCTCGTGGTGGGCCCATCGCCCCTTCCACTTCTTGACGTGGTCGGGGGTCTTCGAACGCTATCCGAAGCTCCGCTTCATCATGACGGAGCAGGGGGCGACCTGGGTGGTGCCCACGTTGGCGGACTTGGACAGCAAATACGAGATGCCGATGTTCCGGCACATGCGCCGGGAGCTGCCGCGCCATCCGAGCGAGTACTTCGCGCGCAATTGCTACATCGGTGCGGCGTTCATGACGGGGGATGTCGTCGAGGTTCGCCACGAGATCGGCGTCGACAAGCTGATGTGGGGCTCGGATTATCCCCACATCGAGGGGAGCTGGCCTCATACCGCGGAGGATCTCGCGGAGACCTTTGCGGGAGTCCCCCGGAGCGAATGCGAGAAGATGCTTGGGGGCACCGCGGCCGAAGTCTTCGGCTTCGACATCGACAAGCTCGCGAAGCACGCCGCCGAAATGGGCCCCAAGGCCGTCAACATCGGGGCCTAGCCACGACGGCGCCTGCGCCGTTAAAGGAGAGATCAGCATGGATCGTCATCTCGTCATTTCATCGGATTGCCACGCGGGCCTGCTGCCGGGCGGCTATCGCGAGTATCTCGACCCCGAGTTCCGGGAGGCCTTCGACGTGGCCCACGCGAAGGAGATCGCGGCGACCAAGGCC
>JAFDDG010000060.1 GCA_019310965.1 Deltaproteobacteria bacterium | reverse complement strand
CTTTCTCTGGCTCGACCTCGCCGAGCGTCTGGGAGCGGCCTTGGCGGAGCTCGATCTCGAGACGCTGTGCCGCGCCGCCGGTCGCGCGCAGGTCGAGCGCGCCAACCCGGATGCGCCCATGTATTTCATCTGAGCGCGCGGTCGAGCGGCAACCCGGCGGGCGGCGCGCGGCGACCGGCCAGGGCGAGCGCTTCCTCGGCGACTCGCCGCGCCGTTTCGCCGCCGTGCAGGCGTGCGCGAACCTCGGCAGTGGCGACGCGCAACTGCTCGAGGTCGTGCTGCGAGTCGAGCAGGCGCAGGGCTTCCGCGGCCAGCGTCTCTGCGGTGGCACGTTCCTGAAGCAGCTCGGGGAAGGTCGGGTTCTCGCCGCCGAGGACGATGTTGGGCAGGCCCACACGATCGATCTCGATGACACGGCGCGCGAGTGCCGCGTTCAGCCAGTTGACTCGATAGAAGATCAACATCGGTAGGCCGGCGAGCGCTGCTTCGAGCGTGATCGTGCCCGAGCACAGCAGCCCCAGCTCGCCGAGACGCAGCAGGTCGTGCGTGTGATCGCGAGTGCACACGATGTGTACGCCTGCGGCGCGCGACGCGGCCTCGACTTCGCTCTCTCGCACGTGCGGGGCCAGCGGAAGCGCGAATTGCACTTGCGGCCGTGCGGCCTGGATGCGCGCTGCAGCCGCCAAGAGCGGCCGCGCGTGGTGGCGCCACTCAGCGCGGCGCGACCCCGGCGCCAGGATCAGCACCGGCCGGTCTGCGTCGAGCCCGAAGTGCGCGGCCGCCTCGGCGCGGGTGGGGAAGGCGGGGGCCAGGCCCTCGAGCAGTGGGTGTCCGTGATATGCCACCGGGATGCCGGCGCGCACGTAGTGCGGGGCCTCGAACGGAAATGTCACGATCATCTTCGAGATGGTGGGGGCGAGCTTGGCGATGCGGCCGCTGCGCCAGGCCCAGAATTGCGGGCTGATGAAGAACAAGGTCGGGATGCCGAGCTTTCGCGCGCGGCGCGCGAGCAGGGTGTTGAACTCGGGCAGATCGATGCAGAGCAACACATCGGGGCGTCTCTCCTGTAGCTCGCGGCGCATGCGCCAGTAGAGGCGGAGCACGTGCGGCAGGCGGACGATCACCCGGGTGAAGCCGACGATGGCGAGGCTGCGCGCCGGCGCGAAGCGCGCCAACCCGGTCGCTCGCAGCCGCTCGCCTCCGATGCCGGTGATTTCCGCGCCGGGCTCGAGCTCTCGCAGCGCGCTGACGATCCGGGCGCCGTAGGCGTCGGCACTGGCTTCTGCCGCCACGATCTGAACTCGCAACCCCACGCCGACGCAGCTTGGCAGGCCACTGCGGCGAGAGTCAACGCGGAAGAGCATGAGGAGAGGAAGAGACGCAATTGCAGACGGTTACAGCTTCAAGCTCGAGTGAATCCTTGGCGTGGGGCGGCAAAGTCGCGGCACAGCGGGGTCTGCGCTCGCCGCTGTCTTCCGCGTCGCGTAGAATGCGCCCGACGCTGGCCCTGGGAGCAGGTCCGGGCAGCGATCGACCCGACTCGAACGCGAGGCTGCCGACGGGTGGACGTCGACGATGCGCTTCCCGAAGTGACCCTTCCGGCGCGAGTACTGAGCGAGCTGTACGAGCACGCGCTGGACCGCGAGCGGGCTGCCGAGGAGTGCTGCGGGCTAGTGGTCGCCAGCGCGCACGAGCGCTTCGCCAGCGTCGTGCGCTGTCGGAACGTGATGACCGAGAAGCACCAGCAGGACCCCGAGGCCTGGCCCCGGGACAACCACAACGGCTACTTCATGCACCCGGAGGATCTGCGTGCCTGGCTCGAGCCGGACGCCGCCGAGCGGGTGACCGCCGTCTATCACTCCCACGTGGGCGTCGAAGCCTATCTGTCGGAGGAAGATCTCGCCTATGTCCAGAACGACCTGTTCCCGTTTCCGAACGCGGACCAGATCGTGTTGTCTGTGCACAACAAGCGAGTGAAGAGCGCGCGGCTGTTTCGGCGCGGCGGCCCGGGCGAGTCGTTCGTCTCCATGGCCGTCGCAGCGGATCACGCGTGAGGGCCGCGCGCGCCGTCGCGTTGCTGGCGCTATTGGTCGGCTGCCAGGGCCTGGGGGTCCACCGCGACGAGCTGGGCGAACGGCGCTTCGCCCTGCACTGGTTCGATGTCGAGACGCAGCGGCGGCGTGCCGAGATGGTGCAGGATGCGGATCCCGCGCGCGAGAAGGTCGGGCCGCGCGGCACGGCGCACATCGACGCGTTCTCGGAATACCTGGGGCGAGTCTTCGGTGTGGCGGATCCGGAAGGGGAGGCCGAGGGATCGCTCCACGCGCGGCAGTCGAGACGTTTCCCCGGCCGGCTCGCCCTGGTGCAGCCGCGGGACGGACACACGGAGCTCCTGCCGGCGACGCCGGGCGCCATGCCCCGCGCCTGGTCCCCCGATGGCCAACGACTGTTGTTCTCGCAGCTGGTCGGGCGCTTCCAGCAACTCTTCGTCTACGATCTGGGCACGCGGACGCTGCACCCGGTGACCCACGGCCCGCAGGTGCACCCGGACGGCTGCTTCGGTCCGCAGGAGCGCTTGGTCCTGGTGAGCGTAGGGGTGGAGGAGGGGGGGCTGCCGTACTCCCGGCTCGAGCTCACCGAGCCCGGCGGCACGCGGCCTGGGAAGTACACGGAGGGCCCGTCGGATTTCGAGGCGGCCTGCGCACGGGACGGCAGCGCTGTGGCCTGGGTGCGGGTTGACGAGCACGGCCGCGATCAGCTGATGACGCGCTCGCCGGCTCTCGATGGCCCGCTGCGCCGGCTCGGCCCGGGACGTTTCCCGGCCTTCTCGCCGGATTCCGAGTGGATCGTCTATAGTCGCCTGGACCGGGCGGGCCGCTGGGCGCTGCAGCGCATTCGCGCAGACGGCAGTGGGCGGCGTCCGGTAGGCGCGGGGACGCGCAACGAGATCCATCCGACCTTTTCTCCGGACGGCCGTCTCGTCCTGTACGTGTCCGACAACGGTTACGATGAGCGCATTTACGTGCGCCGATTCGATGGAACGGGCGACCGCATCCTGATGAGTTCAGGCGGCGGAACCGACCCGGTGTGGTGAATTCAGCAACGGCCGAGGCCGAGTGACACAGGAGCAATTGAAATGAGCGACCGACGACCTGATCTGGTGCCCGTACACGGAGGCCTGGCCGAGCCCGTAGACCGCATCATCCCCCTGAAGGGGCGCAAGGCGTTTCTCGCCGAGGCGCAGGGGCTGCCGCAGCTGCGCGTGACGTCGGCCGATGTCTCGACGGTGCACCGACTGTCGGATGGCACGCTCTCGCCCCTCGAGGGGCCGATGAAGTCCGAGGCCTATCACCTGGCGCTCGACGAGAAGGTCGTCGTCTCCAACGGCAAGCGTTACGCCTGGGGCATTCCGCTGGCGCTGCCCGCCACCGATGAGGAGGCGGCGAGCTTCACGGCGGGTGGCTCGGTGACCGTGGTTCAGGAGGACGGCCGCGTCGTCGCGATCGTCGACGATGTCGAGGTCTTCGACTGGGACAAGGAGAAGTACAACCAGAAGGTCTACCTCACCGATCGCTGGGACCACCCGGGTGGGCGCGCCGTCCAGAACGATTCGCGCACGAAGCTCGTGGGCGGCGCGATACGCGCGCTGCCGCAGGTGCACCACGAGGAGTACGGAGAGACCATGTTCTCGCCGCGCATGGTGCGCGCGCTGATCCGCGACCGCAAATGGGAACGCGCGCTGGCCTTCCAGACCCGCAACCCGCTGCACCGTGCGCACGAGTATGCCCTGGTGGCCGGTGCCGAGCGCTTGACCGGGGCGGGTCATTTCACCGGCGTCGTGCTGAACCCGCTGGTCGGCGAGCTCAAGGGCGACGACGTGCCCGCCGCCATGCGCATGCGTTGCTACAAGGTGCTGCGCGACCAGGAGCTTCTCGGGCAGGGCGACAAGGAAGAGGCGATCTGGGAGACGGCCGGCTACGACATCAACGACGTCTTCGAGCTCATCGGGCTCGACATCAAGATGTTCTACGGCGGTCCCAGCGAGGCGATCATGCACGCCATCTACCGCCAGAACTCCGGTTTCAGCGATCTGGTGATCGGGCGCAAGCACGCCGATGCACCCTACGAGGACGGCGAGGCCATCTGGGGCGACTTCGATGCCCAGGCGATCTTCGAAGACCTGCCGGGCGAGCTGCACATCCAGCCGTGCAAGGTCGGTTTCGCGGCGTTCTACGAGTCGCTGGGCCGAGTGGATCTCACCGAGAAGCACCCGGACGAGAAGCCCTACGGCATCAGCGGGACCAAGGTCCGCGAGCAGCTTCGCGCCGGCGAGCGCCCGGACCCGCGCATCATGCGCCCGGAGACGGCGGACATCCTGATCGAGGCCTACCGCAACTGACCTGGGCCCAGACCCGGATGGGGACGGTCTTGCCTTCTTGCCTTTTCCAGACGGTTGGTGACGGTTCGCAGCCCGGAGACGGAAAAAGGCAAGAAGGCAAGACCGTCCCCGGGGCTAGATCATCCGGATGCGCGGCTCCCTGGCGCGCTCCAATAGGGTCTCGGCGTCGTCGCCTTCTTCGGGGTAGCACGCGTGGCCGAAGGCCAGGGCGACCCGGATCGGATCGTTCAGGGCCTCGTCCCGTGAGATTTCTTCTGCCACGTTGCGGGCGAGCTCGGAGACGCGTTCGTCGGGCGCAGGCCCCGGGACGGGGAGCAGCACCGCGAACTCGGTGTCACCGGAGCGCCCGGGCACGTCGAAGTCGCGCAGGTGCCGGCGCAGCGCATCCGATGTCTTCTTGAGCACCCGGCGTGCGAAGGCAGCGCCTCGGGTGCGGGCGATCTCGTCGAGGTTCTCGATGCGGCAAGAGGCCAGCGCCAGCTCGCCGGGGCGTCCAGCCGCACGCACCAGCTCTTCGCGCAGGCGGCGATCGAGGTAGGCCCGGTTCGGCAGCCCGGTGTGCTCGTCGAAGTTGCGGAACTGGCGCGCGCGCCAGATGAACTGCGCGTTCGAGATGGCACGCTCGAGGTGGGTCACGAACTTGGCGAAGAGCTCGAGATCCTCGTCGCTGAACGGGCCCGCGGTGAAGCGCTCGCTCGACATCTTGTCGTAGAGCGCGAGCGTGCCTACCACGGCGCCGTCGCGCCGGATGGGCGCCGCCAGCACCGAGCACACTTCGTCGCCGAATTCCGAGAGATCGGCGTCCTTCGCCACGTGTCGCACCAGCAGCGGCGAGCGCCGCTTCAGCACCACCATCGACGCGCGTTTGTCGAGCTTGAAGAGCCGCTCCTGGAATGCGCCGTCGGCCGAGCCGAAGTAGGAGCGGATCGCATAGCGGCCGGTCTCTTCATCGCGCAGCCGCAGCAGGGCGTGATCGGCCTGGAGCACCATTGCCGCCGATGAGCTGCCCTGGCGCAGCACTTCGGCCGGATCGTCGGCCGACATCATGCGAATGCCCGCCTCGTTGATCGCGCCGATCTTGGTGGCGCGGGCGTGCACTCGGGCTTGGCGCCGCAGGGAGGTGATCTCCTCCGCCGCGGCCGTCGCAATCTCGCTGAGCACCTCTTCGGCGCCGCCTCCCTGAGGCGTGTCGGCGCCCGCCTGCAGCGCGAGTACACCGGCCAGCGCGTCGCCGGCCAGCAACGGCAGCGCCGCGTAGGCGAGCCCGGCCTCGGTGCGTAGGAAGGCCGGCTCGCGGGTCGCTGCGACCTGGCCATCGATGCCCTGGCCCAGCGCGACGCGCACCTCTTCGCCGTGGATGCTGCCTTCGAGCGAGCTGGCCGCGAGATAGAGGTCCTCTTCGTCCGGATCGTAGAGGTAGAGGTTTGCGATGCCCGAGCCGGCGCGTCCCACCACGATGCGGCACAGCTGTGCCAAGCGCTCCGGCAGGGGCGTCCGAGCCGAGAGGGCCTCGCGCACCTCGCGCACGGCGGCGTAGCGCACGGCCTGGGTGCGCATGGATTCGTGCTCCTGGGCCCGGGCGATGATCTGCGCGTCGAGCTGCGCGAGCTGCTCGGTGAACTCGAGGTCTGCCTCGCTGAAGGCGTCCGCACGGCTGCTGTGGTGCAGGTTGAGCACTCCGAGGATCTCTCCCCCGTGCACGAGCGGCACGCACAGGGCGGACTCCACGTCGAGCCGCTCGCGCACGATGTGGAAGGCCTGGCGATCGGCCTTGCCGCGCAGCCGTAGCGCGCGTGCCTCTTCCACCACGCGCCCGGCGATGCCTTCGCCCACCGGTACGCGAATCTTGTCCCACAGCTCGCGCTCGAGCCCCACCGCCATCCGCACGCGCAGCTCGCGCCGCTCCGGGTCGAGCAACATCAGCGAGCCGCCGTCGGCGTCGGTCACGCCGATGGCGATCTCCAGCATGCGCCGGAAGAGATCCTCCGGGTCGACCGTCAGGTTGTAGGACTCGACGATCTCGTGCAGTGCCTGCAGCAGCTCGGCCTTGCGATCGCCGCCTCCGAAGCACCACAGCAGCCGCGCCACGAGGGTGCTCACCACCTGCACGCCCCGCGCAGCGGCTTCGGGGAAGGCCTCGGCGAAGCCGGCGGCGGGCTCGGCGTCGATCACGGCGAAGAGATCCGGATCGGCAGCGAGGGCGGCGGCGTCCGTGTGCACCCGTCCGCGCAAGGCGGTGGCGATCTCGGGGTCCAGGGTGGCGAGCCGGTCTCGCAGCGCTGCAGGGTCGGTGTCGTACACGCCGGCGATCTCGATCCCCGGGTTGGCAAGCAGAAGCGGCACCAGTTGGAGCGCTTCCTCGGTGGCACCGTAGATGGCAATCCGGCGCCGCATCAGCCCGGATCGCCCTCGACCAGGGCGTCGAGCTGGATGCTGAGCACGAGGGTCGACGTGCCGCCCTCGGCGTCGCCGAGAACCAGGGGAACGCGCAGGCTGCGCTCGCCGGTGCGGGTGGCTTCGCCGACCGAAACGATACTCACGTCGGGCCCGAGACGCGCACCGGCCGGCCGCTCGATCTCGCCCGAGAAATCGGAGAACGACTTCTCGAGCAGGGTCTCGGCCTCATCGGCGGCCAGGTCGAGGCCCGGCGCGTCGAGCTCCGTGCCCTCGGCGGCCAACGCGTCTTCCATGCGGTTCGCATTGCTCGGGGCCGCCGCGAATTCCGGCACCGGCGCGGGCTCCGGTGCGGGCACGGGCTCCGGTGCGAGCATGGGCTCCGCCGCGAGCACGGGCTCCACCGCGGGCGCGGGCGGCGCCAGCGGCGTGCCGTGCTCGCGCAGATGACGGATTACCCGCTTCGAGATCGTCGACAGCGTCTGCAGCACGCCGGTGCCCTCGCTGGCCACGGCTTCGAAAACCGGTGCGTCGCCCGGGTGGAGCTTGCGGTGCAGGTCGTCCAGGGCGTAGGGATCGGCGATGTCTCGCTTGTTGTACTGGAGCACCAGCGGCACGTCCTCGAGTGCGCGGCCGTAGGCAGCCAGCGCTTCGCGCAGCTCTTCGAGGCTGGCGATGTTCTCGTCCACGCCGGCCGCCGCGTCGACCACCAGCACGACGCCGTCGACCTGGTCGAGCAACTGCTTGCGCATGGGGCCCTGCTCGTGTCCGCCGGGCACGGCGATCATCTCGAGCTGCGTCTTCACGCCCCCGACTTCGCCCAGGGAGATGGGCAGCTCTTCGTAGGTGACACTGGGGTCGAGGCGGCTCGCGATGTTTGTGATCTCGCCGCGGTGATCCGGGCGCAGCTTCTGATGCGCGTGGATCAGGTTCTCGGTCTTGCCGGCGCCCTGGATGCCCCAGTAGACGATACGAGCGTTCACGGCGTCGCTCTCGCGACTCACCTTGGTCATCAGATTTTTCCCTTTTTCATCAGGATGCGTCGCGCGTGAGCCGAGATCTGTGACGGCACATCCTTGCTGCGGACCATGGCCCGCAGATCGTTGTCCTGGAGATAATTGACGAACTTCATCGCGGTCGGCTGCGGCGTCTTCGGATTGCTCGCCAGCGCCAGCTTCACCTTGTAGTTCCGGCACCAGGTCCGATTCGAGGCGATGATCCGCAGCACCTCGTCACAGACATTACGCGATTGGGCGTAGTTGGTGACCTCCGTGTCGGAAATCTTGGGGCTGGTGATGGCAGCCACGGATACCACCTTGTTGCGGTCGCGAATCAGCAGGCCGCGGGCCTCCTTGTTGCCGAGCCGCGCCAGTTTGACCTTCTGAAAGATGCTCATCTGCTGGATCAGTGCGTAGAGGTTGGTCTGGTCCCCTTCGTCGACGTCCGTCTCCTCGCTCTCGTTCACGAGTTGATGCGCGAAGCCGGCCAGATCCTCTCCGAGCACGGCCTTGAGGGCGGCCTCGGTCTCCGATTCGTTGAGATCGCCTTTGCCGACGCTGTCTTCGGCGTCGGCGAGGTCCATGCCCAGGAAGGTCAGGATGCGATCGATGACCGAGCGCCCCACCATCGGGTTCGGGCCCAGCGCCTCGACGATCTCCGGCGCGCGCATCAGGCGCTCCTGGTTGTTCGCAACCACGTCGACGACGCGCTTGAAGGGGAGGGTGGCCAGGAATGCGATCGTGGCGTCGTCTGTCGCGGTGTTGAGCGCGAGCATCTCGCAGCGCGCCTCGTCTTCTCGCTGCGCGTGGGCCAGGTGCGACAGGATCGTCGGATGGGCGTCGCCCGCCAGCACCACGTCCATCACGTTTGCCGGCAGCGCCTCGAGGCTGGCCCGGGCGGTGTCCTTCACCTCCGCATCCGGGTCGTGCATCAGGGCGAATAGCACTGTCGCCAGCTCGAGCGGCGGAAGCGGAAGCGCTCCGCGTGCCGCCATCAGCCGGGCCTCACGCGGCGCGTCGCGCTGAACGTAGCGCTGAGCCTGTGCGGACAGTGTTAGGCGAATCTTTTCGTTTCCGGTGTGATCCGGCACGCGGCCCGTCCCCTCCGTGCGGCGCCGGGCGATTGGCGTCCACCGCGCGCCGTCGCCGGATGGCTAGGACGCGTCGGCCTTCGCTGCCTCCGCCGCCGCGATGATCTTCCCCCGCACCTGTGCAGGAGCCTCTTCGTAGTGCGAGAACTCCATGTGGAATTCGCCCTGACCGCCCGTCATGCTGGTCAGCGTACTCGCATACTCCAACATTTCGGCCATGGGGACCTGGGCCTGAACCACTGTGGCAGAACCTTTTGCTTCGGTGGACTGGACCCTTCCACGTCTGCTGGAAATGTCTCCCATGATGTCGCCAATGTGATCCGAGGGCGCCGAGATCTCGGCGTTCATGATCGGCTCGAGCAGGGTGGGGCGCGCCTGCTCGACGGCGGCCTTGAAGCCGAACGAGGCGGCCAGCTTGAAGGCCATCTCGTTCGAATCGACGGCGTGGTGTTTGCCGTCGATGCAGCGCACCTTGAGGTCCACCACCGGGTAGCCGGCCAGGGGCCCTGCCGCGCAGCCCTCGGTGACGCCTTTCTCGACCGCCGGGATCAGGCCGCGCGGGATGGCGCCGCCGACGGTCTCGTTGCTGAATTCCACTCCTTCCCCGCGGGGCTTGGGCTCCACGGTCAGGTAGCAGACGCCGAACATGCCCTTGCCGCCCGTCTGCTTCTTGAGCTTGCCCTCCACGTTCTCGACCTTGCGCGTGATGGTCTCCCGGTAGGGAACCTTCGGGGTCTTGAGCTCGACCTCGACGCCGAACATGCGCTTGAGCTTCTGCACGGTCAGGCGCACGTGCAGCTCGCCCATGCCCGAGAGCAGGAACTCGCCGGTGGAGGCCTCGCGTCCCAGATGCAGCGTCGGATCCTCCTCCAACAGACGGCCGAGTGAGGTGTAGGCCTTGTCCTCGTCGCCCTTGGCCTTGGCGGAGATCGCGTAGGAGATGACGCCCTGCGGAATCTCGATCTCCGGCAGGTGCACGCCGCCCTTTTCGGCGGTCAGTGCGTTGCCCGTGTGCACCGACTTGAGCTTCGCCACCGCGATGATGTCGCCGGGGCCGGCTTCGGGAACGTCGACATGCTCGTCTCCGTGGAGCAGCAAGAGCTTGCCCAGTCGCTCCTTCTCGCCGCTGGTCGCGTTCAGGACCGTCATGTCCGCCTTGACCGTTCCCGATACCACGCGCAACAACGACAACGTGCCGGCGTAGCGATCGATCTGGGTCTTGATCACCAAGGCCGAGAAGGCGCCTTCGGCGGCTGCCGGCACCTCGACGTCACTGCCGTCGTCGCCCTTGCCGACCCGGGGCGTGGCGTCGGCGGCGGAGGGCAGGAGCTCGGTCACGGCCCGCAGCAGCGCCGGCACGCCCAGCTCGCTGGTCGCCGCGCCGCAGAAGACGGGCGTCAGCTTGCCCTGGCGCGTGGCCTCGAGCAGCCCGTGCAACAGCTCGTCCTCCTGGAGCTCGCCTTCTTCGAGATACTTCTCGAGCAAGGTGTCGTCGGATTCGGCGATGTTCTCCGTCAGGGCCTCGCGGGCGGCCTCGACGGCGTCGGCCATGTCGCCGGGGATCTCGCCCTCGCCGCCAGCGGTGAAGGCCTTGCGATGCACCAGGTCGACGCAGCCCTGGAAGCCGGCCTCGGCCCCGATCGGCAGGGCCAGCACGGCCGGGTTCGCGTCGATTTCCCTCAGCGACTCGATCGCCGCGTCGAAGTCGGCGCGCTCCCGGTCCATGGCGTTGACGAAAGCGATCAGCGGGACGCCCAGGGCACGGCAGTGGCGGAGCATGCGCTGGGTGCCGACCTTGGCGCCGCCCACCGCCGAGAGCACCAGCACCGCGCCGTCGATGCCGTGCAGCGCCACCCGCCCGTCGGCCTGGAAGTTCGAGTCGCCGGGCGTGTCGACCAGGGTGAGGTGCTTGTCATTCCAGTCGAAGCCGAAGACGGAGGAGGAGAGCGTCGTGTGCCGCTCCTTCTCCTCGGGCAGGAAGTTGAGCGCCGAGGTGCCTTCGGTGACGCTGCCGAGGCTGCTGGTGGCGCCGGCCAGGTGGAGCAGCGCCTCGCCGAGGGAGGTCTTGCCGTCACCGGAATGGCCCACCAGAGCAAAGTTGTGGGTGTCGCCGACCTTCACGTTCTTCATCCGGATGTCTCCTTTCGCGAATTCTCGGCCGCAGGCCGATTCTTGTCGAAGATGATGCGCAGACCTTCGAGCGTGAGAAAGGGCTCCACGCGCTCGATGGTGCGGCTCTCGCCGCCGACGCGGTGCGCCAGACCGCCGGTCGCGACGACCCGGCTGTTGGCGCCGAGCTCCTCGCGAATGCGCTCGACCAACGAGTCGACCACACCGGCAAAGCCGAAGAGCAGGCCGGATTGGATGGCGGTGGTGGTGGTCTTGCCGATCACCGTTTTGGGGCGCGCGATCTCCACCCGGTGCAGCATGGCAGCCCGCGCAAAGAGGGCCTCCAGCGACGTGTGGATGCCCGGGAAGATCACGCCGCCCAGGTACTCGCCGTCCGGCGAGACGCAGTCGAAGGTGGTGGCGGTGCCGAAGTCGACCGCGATCACGGGACCCCCGAACATCTCGAAGGCGGCGACGGCGTTCACGATGCGGTCGGCGCCGACCTCTCGCGGGTTCTCGTAGCGCACCGGCATGCCTGTGCGGATGCCCGGGCCCACGATCAGCGGTGAACGTTCGAAGAGCTTCGTGGAGACGCGCTCCCAGATCGGCAGCATCGGCGGCACCACACTCGAGATGATCACATCGGTGATGTCACGGCGGTGCTGGCCGGCCTGGTCGAAGAGCCCGCCGAGGGTCAGGCTCAGCTCGTCGGAGGTCTGCTCCCGGTGCGTGCTGATGCGCCAGTGGTGAGCCAACGCGTGGCGTTCGGCGTCGCCCTCGCCGTGGTACTCGAACACGCCGAGCGAGACGTTGGTGTTGCCGATGTCGATGACCAGCAGGGTGGTCAAGTGGGCTCCTTTGCCAGGGTGACGTCACCTGCGATCACCCGCGTCTCCGTTCCGTCGTCGCAGGCGACGCGCAGGGCGCCGTCCTTGTCGATGCCGAGTGCGATGCCTTCCAGCTCTTCGCCACCGAGCTCGAGCGCCACGATGCGTCGGCCCGCCATGCGGAAACGCGCCTCGAACGCAGCGCGCACCGCATCGAAGCCCGCCTCCGCGCAGCGGTCGAGTACCTCTTCCAGTCGGGTGTAGAGGCGTCGGGCGAAGTCCAGGCGATCGACCGGGGTGCCGTTGTGGGACGCCAGGCTGGTGGCGAGGTGACGGAACTCGTCGGGAAAGCTCTTGCGATCGACGTTGAGGTTGACGCCGATGCCGAGCACCAGGTACTCGACCTGGCTCGCCTCCGCGCTCAGCTCCATCAGGATGCCCGAGGTCTTGAGACCGCCGAGCAGCACGTCGTTGGGCCACTTGATCTCGACGGCGTCCGGGTCCGGCACGCTGGCCTCCACGGCCTCGGCGACGGCGATGGCCGCGGCCAGGATCCAGCTCGGCGCCTCCGCGGTGGTGAGACGCGGACGCAGCACGATCGAGGTGTAGAGATTCTGGTAGGGCGGTGAGAAGAAGGTCCGGCCGAGGCGCCCGCGGCCGGCCGTCTGGCCCTCGGCGATCACGCTGGTGCCGTGGGCGGCGCCTTCGCGGGCCAGCTCCTGGGCGATGCGGTTGGTGGAATCGACGCTGTCGAACCAGCGCAGGTCTCGCGCCAGCCAGCGGGTGTCGAGCCCGCGCAGCAGCTCTTCCGGGTACAACCTGTCCGGCACCGACGCCAGGCGGTAGCCCTCGCCGGCTGCGGCATCGATCTCGTAGCCGAGCTCGCGCAGCGCCTCGACGTGCTTCCAGACCTGCGCTCGGGTACGACCGAGTTCGTTGGAGAGGGCGGCGCCGGAGGTGCTCCCACTGCCCGCGCTGCGGAGGGCTTCGAGAACGCGCGCCGGACCCCCGCGCATCACGTCGTTGCAGCCCCCCGGGCCCGCACCTCCATGGAGATGTCGACGGCTGGAGCGGAGTGGGTGAGAGCTCCGATCGAAATGCGCTGCACGCCGGACTTGGCGACGGCCCGCACGTTCTCGAGGGTGATGCCGCCGCTGGCCTCGAGCAACGCGCGGTCGCCCACGTTGGCGACGATGGCGCGCAGCTCGTCGGGCGTGCAGTTGTCGAGCAGCAGGAAGTCGGCTCCGGCGTCGCACGCCGCCACGGCATCCGCCTCCGACTCGACTTCCACCTGAACGCGAATGCCACGGGGCGCCGCAGCCAGGGCGGCCTTCACCGCCGCGGCAACTCCGCCAGCCAGCGCCACGTGGTTGTCCTTGATGAGAACGCCGTCGAAGAGTCCCATGCGATGGTTGATCGCTCCGCCCACAGCGGCGGCGTACTTGTCGAGCACGCGCCAGCCCGGCAGCGTCTTGCGCGTGTCGACGATGCGCGCGCCGGTATCGGCCACGGCGTCCACGTAAGCGCGGGTGTGCGTCGCGACGCCGCACATGCGCTGCAGCACGTTGAGGGCGGTGCGCTCGGCCACCAGCAGTCCCCGCAGATTGCCGCGCACCTCGAGCAGAGCGTCGCCGTGGGTTGCCGAGGAGCCGTCTTCGCGCGGCTGCTCGATGCGTGTGTCGGAGTCGAGCGAACGGATGACCGCCGCCGCGACCTCGCCGCCGCAGACCACCAGTGGTTCACGCGCCTCCACCACGGCCTCGCCGACGGCGCCCTCGGGCACCACTGCGTTCGTGGTCAGATCCCCGGGGCCGATGTCCTCTTCGAGGGCGAGCGCGATCAGCCGCCGCCAGCTCTGCGGCGGAGGCAGGGGGGGACGGTGCATCTGCCTAGTCTACTCGACTTGGCAGTGAGGTCGGCGCTTCGCGGCTACTCGCCCTTCATCCGGCGAATCTCTTCGCGGATCAGCGTTTCGGCCATCTCCGGAATCACCTCCCAGGCGGCGCGCTCGATGCGTTCGACGGCCTGGTTGACGATCTGCTCGGTGACGGCGCCCAGGCTCTCCCAGGCGATCTTCTCGAGCGTGTCGTGCAGCTTCTCGCGCAGCTGCGGCTCGATGCCGGCCAGTGTGATGCCGGCCAGGGCGGCCTCGTCGTGGCTCGTGCTGACCGGGGACGACTCGTTCTCGGGGATGGGGGCGAGGTCTGCCACATCGGCGAAGTCGTCGGCTTCGATGGCCTCCACGGCCGGCATTGCTTCGCCAATGGCAAAATCGGGTGCCGGCTCGCTGAAGGCCACCTCTTCGAGCGACGACTCGTCCATCAGCGTGGCCACGGCGGGAGCTTCGAGGGTGTCGCCGGATTCGGATTCGGCTTCGATCGCGGCCGCGAGCGGCGGGCTCTCGTCCAGGGGGCGTAGCTCGTTCGGCTCGGGCGCGGTCGAGCCGACCGGCGGCATGCTGCTGCTGCTGGCGTCGCCCCAGAGCAGGTCGTCCGCTGCGGCGGGACTGGTGTCCTGGCCGCTGCCGAGGTCGCTGCCGGAGACGTCGTAGCCCGAGGCGCCCTGGGGATCGAGGACGGTTTCCTGCGCCAGGCTCTCGCCGGCGAGCTGATTGTCGCTGATGGACACGAAATCGAGGAGGTCCGGCCCCGCGGAATCTTCGGTGACCAGTCCGGAGAGTGTGTCGTCGGAGGGCGAGGTGGCCGTGTCGAGGCCCAGGGCGATGTCGAGGTCGGCGGCGGGTGCCGCGGGTTCCGGCTCCTCGCTGATCAGCTGCGTGTGCGCCAGCGGATCGTTGGCGATGATGCCGGGCACCGGAGTGGCCGGCGCCGGAGGCGACTCCGCTGCCGGTTCCGGCGTCGAGACGCCGAAGCCAAAGGCGCTGTCCTCGGTGTCGAGTTCCAGGTTCTCGGCGGCCCCGGCCTGCGCGGGCTCGTCGCCGAGGGTGTCATCGAAAAAATCGAAGCTGCTGGAGTTGCCGGCCGGCTCGACCGCCGCGCTGGACGGGGTTATTTCGATGCGGCCGATCGCCTGCGTCGAGGCGTCGCCGTTGCCGGACGGGATCGGCCCCGAGCGCGGGGCGGGCGGGGCGCTCATCAGCTCCAGCACGCGATCGACCAGCGTCTGCGCTTCGAAAGGCTTGGCGATGTGGCCGGAGGCGCCGCAGCGCTCGGCGAGTTCGTTGTCGAAAGCCTCGAATGTGCCGGTCAATAGCAGCACGGGCACGTGGGCAAGTTTCGGATCGTTTCTCAGGGCTTCGCAGACCTCGTAGCCGTTCTTGCCGGGCATCACGACGTCGGCGAGCACCACGTCCGGGAGCTCTTCGCGTGCGCGGACCACCGCATCGTCGCCGTTGTCGACCGTGACGAGCTCGATGTCCTCATTCGCGAAGCTGATCCCGACCACCTTCTGGATCGTTACGCTGTCATCGGCGAGCAGCAGCTTCTTGCTCATGTTTCCCCCGGTGTGGTGCGCAGCACGCAGCGTGCCGGCGCAGTGATCCCCTCGGCATGTAGTATCGACGGCAGAGCTTACGAGATTGAATGCTTTTCGGGGCCTTTCGTCCAGAAGGCCTCCCCCGCTTGTACCCCGGGGGCGATCGGTCAAGGGCGAGGTGAGTTGCTCCGATGCAGGACTGGATGATCAGGAGTGGTTCGCCGTGATGAAGTTCCGTTGGGCTGCCCAGACTGACGTGGGTCAGAAGCGGCGCGGCAACGAGGATTGCTACGCGCTGGAGCCGGATCTCGGGCTGTTCCTGGTAGCGGACGGCATGGGCGGGCACGCCGCCGGCCAGGTGGCCAGCGATTTGGCGGCCAGGGCCTCCGTGAATGCCATGCGCACGTTGACCGACGCCTCGGTGAGTCTCACGGAGAAGCTGCGGGTGGCCGTGTCGGCGGCCAATCGAGAGATCTTCGAGGCGACACAGAGCAAGCCGGAGCTGGCCGGCATGGGCACGACGCTGGTGGCGCTGCTGGCGGCACCGGAGCGCATCGCCCTGGCCCATGTGGGCGACAGCCGTGCCTACCTGGTGCGCGGCGGCAAGATCCGTCAGCTCACCGACGATCATTCTCTGGTGGCGGAGCTGGTGCGGCGCAAGGAGATCACCGAGACCGCGGCCCGCGGGCACCCGCATCGCCACGTGCTGACCCGTGCCCTCGGCGTGCGTCGCAGCGTCGAGGCCGACTTCGCCGAGCTCACGCCGGCCGCAGGCGACACCTTCGTGCTCTGCTCGGACGGCCTGACCGGCCACATCCAGGACGCCGAGATCGCCGAACACGCTGCCGCGGAGGCCGATCTCTCGCGCGTCGTTCAGGGCCTCGTCGACGAGGCCAACGCCCGCGGCGGTGAGGACAACATCACCCTCGTCGTCATCCGCTGCGACGAGGACTGAGGCCCGGTACCCCGAGAGCGTCCCCCTTCCTCCGGCGCCCCGGTTCCGGTCAGCCCTCCATCAGGACCTTGAGCTTGGCGCGCAGGCGCAGCACGGACTTGGTGTGAATCTGGCACACCCGGGATTCGGTGATGCCGAGGATCTTTCCGATGTCTTTCATGTTGAGATCTTCGTAGTAGTAGAGCGAGATGACCAGGCGTTCCTTGTCCGGGAGCGTGGCGATGGTCTCGGCGATGACGTGCTTGGTCTCCGTGACCTTGAATGTCGCGAAGGGGTTCTCGGAGTTCACGTCTTCGACGATGTCGGCGAAGGTGCCGGTGCGGTCGCCGTCCTGGTTCGTGCCGCGAATCTCCTCCAGGTTCACGAGCGAAATGCCGCGCACCTGGTTGAGCAGCTCGTGGAACTTGTCCATCTGCAGGCCCAGCGAATCTGCGATCTCGTCTTCGTTCGCCTGCCGGCCCAGGCGCTGCTCGACTTCGCCGTAGGCGCGCTCGAGCTTGCGGCTCTTCTGACGCACACTG
Source organism: Deltaproteobacteria bacterium (assembly GCA_019310965.1). Taxonomy (GTDB): domain Bacteria; phylum Myxococcota_A; class UBA9160; order UBA9160; family SMWR01. The sequence goes on along the minus strand of JAFDDG010000060.1, from coordinate 11,504 downwards.
CGCGGCACCCAGTCGAGGGAGCGCAGCTGGTCGAGGATGGCGCCCTTGATGCGGAACTCTGCATACGTCTTGAACTTGCAGTTCTTGTCGGGATCGTATTTCTCGATGGCGTCCATCAGACCGATCACGCCCGTGTTGTGCAGGTCGTCCAGATCGATATGCGACGGCAGCCGAACAGCGATCCGGTTGACGATGTACCGGATGAGCGGCGTGTGCTCGAGCACGATCTGCTCTCTGAGGTTCGGGGGGATCTCGGAGTGCTTCTCCTTGGCCTCGCGGAGCAGATTTTCCATCGTTTCGTCTCCTTGGTTCGCCGGAACCGTTGCCGTGTTTCGAGTGCCGGGCAGAAGCGTTTGCGTCGCCCGGTGCCTACGCGCTGCGGGAAAAGCAGGGGTCGTGCCAAGAAGCGGCCGACGTTGCGCGTGTGGCGGCAAGTGGTGCTCCCGGAGACGTGCACGGGATCCACAAGTACTGGGATTTATTGAGTGTTTATTGTTTGACGCAGGCGCGGGCAGTGCGCAAGATTTTGCGGAGACGGGCCGCCGCCGCGGGCGGCCCCCCCATCGCGGACCGGCGGAAGCGTCGGAGAACCGACGTTTTTTGCGGTCGGCGAGTTACGAAACCGTCAGCTATCTGCGTCTCGGCTGGCGAGGTCGGCTGGCGGCGGCGGCGGCTTGAGGCCCTTCTTCTTGATCTTCTCGATCAGGGTCGTGCGATTCAAGCCGAGCAGCTGGGCGGCCTGGTTCTTGTTCCAATGCGTCTGCTCCAGGGCCTGCAGAATCAGGTCGCTCTCGATCTCGTCCACCACATTGCGCAGGGCGAGACCTCCGGACGGAAGCTGTGGCACTGCGACGGCGACCGAGTCGCCGGTCTGCTGCAGCGCATGGGGCAGGTCGTGCTCTCCAATCGGGTGGTCTCCGCACAGAATGGCCAGGCGCTCCACCACGTTCTCGAGCTCGCGCACGTTGCCCGGCCAGTCGTAGGCGGCCATGCGCCGGAGTGTCGCTTCTTCGAAGCTGACGGTCTTCGCGCCCTCCGCGGCTCCCTTTTCGAGGAAGTGCTGCACCAGCAGCGAAATGTCTTCGCGCCGTTCGCGCAGGGGCGGCATCTCCACTGGGATCACATTGAGGCGGTAGAAGAGGTCTTCGCGGAAGCGCTTCTCGCGGATCGCGACCTCGAGATCCTGGTTCGTGGCGGCGACGACGCGCACGTCGACGCGCTGGGTCGTGGAGGAGCCCACCGGCTCGAACGTGCGGTCCTGCAGCACGCGCAACAGCTTGACCTGGAGGTTCGGGCTCATGTCGCCGATCTCGTCCAGGAAGAGTGTTCCCCCATCGGCGACGGAGAAGCGGCCCTCCCGGTGACTCACGGCGTTGGTGAAGGCCCCCTTCACGTGACCGAAGAGCTCCGACTCGAGCAGCTCCTCGGGGATCGCGCCGCAGTTCACGGTGACGAACATGCGTTCGGAGCGGTGGCTGTTGAAATGGACGGCCCGGGCGATGAGCTCCTTGCCCGTGCCACTCTCGCCGGTGATCAGCACGGTGCTCTCGGTCTCGGCGACCTTGGCCACCATGTCGAGCACGCGGCGCAGGGCCGTGCTGGTGCCTATTATGTTGTCGAAGCCGTACTTGTTGCGCAGCTGGCGCTGCAGCATGCGGTTCTCGGAGCGCAGGCGCCCCATCTCGATGGCCTGCTCCACGAGCTTGCGCACGACGTCCAGGTGGCCCTGGTCGAACGGCTTTTCCAGATACCAGAAGGCGCCGGCCTTCAGCGATTCGATCGATTGCTCGGGGCTGCCGTAGCCGGTGATGACGATGCAGGGCAGGTCGGGCACGGCATCCTTCAGCTGGCGCACCAGCTCGAGACCGTTGATGCCCGGCATCTGCACGTCCGAGAGCACCAGGTCCACCGGCTGGCTCGAGACGATCGCGAGTGCCTCGCTGGCGTCGCGGGCCGTCACGACCTCGTAGCCCACACGCTTGAGGATGCGTTCGAGGGCGCGCCGATACAGCTCTTCGTCGTCAACGACGAGTACGGTCGATTTGCTCAGGGCGAACCCCTCCCTGGAACCAGGGGGGAGCCCCAGTGTAGGAAGAGCCCACCACGGGTCAAGCGTCCCGATTCCGGGACCGATGGAGAGACATGAGCTTGCCCGGCGTGACCTCGGACGCGGCCGAACTCGAGCCGCCCGATGCTGCGGTTCCGGGTCTGGTGCTGCTGGTGGATGACGAGCCTCTGCTGCTGCGGTCTCTGCGGCGCATCCTGGAGGCCGAAGGCCACCGCACCGCCATGGCCGCATCGGCGGCCGAGGCCGTGCGCTGGTTCCACGACCCGGATCTTGCGGTGGTCCTGCTGGATCTATTGTTGGGCCCCACCCACGGTCTCGAGCTGCTGGATCGCCTGCGCGCCGAGCGGCCCGAGGTCGAAGTGATCGTGATGACTGGGGACGCCAGCATCGAGAGCGCTGTGGGCTGCATCCGCCGCGGCGCCTTCGACTACCTGGCCAAGCCCTTCGGTGACATCTATCGCGTGAAGACCATCGTGGCGCAGGCGCTCGAGCGCCGCAGCCTGGTGCAGCGCAACCGCGAGCTCGAGGAAGAGCTGCGCGGCCGCGGCGCGGCTCCGGCGCTGATCGGGAACGCGCCCCCCATGCGCGCGCTGCAGCGCACGATCGCCAGCCTGCACCACAACGAGAGCCACGTGCTCGTGCAGGGCGAGAGTGGCACGGGCAAGGAGCTGGTGGCCCGCGCCCTTCAGGCCAACAGCCCGCGGGCGGCCGAGGCCTTCGTGCCGGTCGATTGCGGCGCACTCCCGGAGACGATCATCGAGAGCGAGCTCTTCGGCCACGAGAAGGGTGCCTTCACCGGCGCGCTCGGCAACGCCGGGCTCTTTCGCATCGCCGACAAGGGCACGCTCTTTCTCGACGAGGTGGGTGAGATTCCGCCTAGCGTGCAGGCGAAGCTCCTGCGTGCACTGCAGCACAAAGAGGTGCGTCCGGTGGGCTCCACCTCGACCGTGCCCGTCGACCTCCGCATCATCTCGGCGACGCATCGCGATCTCGCCGGCATGGTGAAGAGCGGTGCCTTCCGGACGGATCTCTTCTATCGCCTGAACGTGGTGCGCATCGAGATCCCGGCGCTGCGCGAGCGCCGGGAGGACATTCCCTTGCTCGTGCACCACTTCCTGCGCAAGCACGCCGGGGAGCGTTCGCCGGTGGAGGGCATCGAGACCGATGCGCTGGAGCTGCTGTCCCGGGCCGACTGGCCCGGCAACGTGCGAGAGCTGGAGAATGTGATCGAATCGGCGCTGGCGCTGGCCCGCGGCCCGAAGCTCGGCGTGGCGGATCTGCCGCGGTCGCGCGGTCGCGCTGGGGTGGCGGCGCCGTCTCTCGAGCACCTGCCCCTCGATCTCCAGGCCTACGAGCACGCCGCCCTCGAGCGCGCGCTGCGCGAGAGCAGGGGCGACGCCCGCGTCGCCGCCCGCCAGCTCGGGATCGGGCGCAGCACTCTGTATCGCAAGCTCGCCCACCACGGGCTTGCCGGGCGTTCGCATCGGGATGATTCGGAGCTGACGATCCGGTAAGCTCGGAATTCCCCCCAGGGTGTACCGGTATGTCGCCCGGAGCGTGCGCTGCCGGTAAAAGGGGGGCTCCCTGCAGGATTTCGAGGACGTCGGCGAAGAGATCCTTCGCAATATGAACACCGCCGTGCTGGTGGTGGATGCGGACAGCCACGTGGTGCGCTGCAACGACGCGGCGGCGGCGATCCTGGGGCGGGCGCCCGAAGCGTTGCACGGCAGCTCCGCCGGCGCATGGTTCGTGGATGTGCGCGGGCAGGCCGTGGTCGAGCGCACGCTCGCCGAGGGTGTGCGCTTCAAGGGTGCCGAGGCCATGGTCGATCGGGTGGGCGGGGGCGCCGTGCCGGTGGGCATCTCCTGCGCGCCGATCTTGGGGCCCGGGGGCCGTGTGCGCGGTGCGGTGGCGACCTTCCAGGATCTCTCCGAGATGCATCAGCTCCGGCAGCAGGTGTTGCAGACGGAGAAGATGGCATCGATCGGCCAGCTGGCTGCGGGCGTCGCTCACGAGATCAACAACCCGATGGGCTTCATCCACGCCAACCTGTTTCAGCTCGCCGAATACGCGGGCGACCTGCGTCAGCTGTGGGGCGAGGTCGAGCAGCTTCAGAAGGTGGTGTCCCAGGCGGGCTCGCCGGAGGTGCGCGAGGCCGCCGCGCGGTTGGCGACGCTGGCCGAGGAGGTCGACGTCGACTTTCTGCTCTCGGATCTCGCCAAGGCGATTCGCGAATCGCAGGAGGGCTCCGAGCGCATTCGCCACATCGTGCAGGACCTGCGCGATTTCTCGCACCAGGACAACGGCGAGCTCTCGCTGGCCGACGTGAACCAATGTCTCGATTCGACGGCCAACATCGTGTGGCCGATGATGAAACACCTGGTTCAGCTCGAGAAGAACTACGCCGATCTGCCTGCCGTCACCTGCTATCCGATGCAGCTGAAGCAGGTGTTCATGAACCTGCTGGTGAACGCCTTTCAGGCCATCGAGAGCAAGCTCGGCGCCTCCGCCGAGACCGGCCACATCGTGTTGCGCACCGAGCACCACGGCGCGGATGTGGTGATCTCGGTGGCGGACACCGGGGTCGGTATCGCCGCGGGAGATCTCGACCGCATCTTCGATCCGTTCTTCACCACCAAGAAGGTGGGTGCAGGCACGGGGCTGGGGCTCTCGACCTCCTACAACATCGTGCAGCGTCACGGCGGCCGCATCGAAGCGGACAGCCAGGCCGGGGAGGGCACCTGCTTTCGGGTGGTGCTGCCGGTGGATGGAATCGGCGATGACGCGTGACGGCCCCTCGCTGCTGATCGTCGACGACGAGGCGCGCATCCTGTCCGCTTTGCAGCGTACGCTGCGCCGCGAGGGCTACGAGATCGTCACCGCCGAGACGGTGGACGAGGCGTTCGAGATTCTCGACCGCCGTGACGTCGACGGCATCCTCTCGGATCACAAGATGCCGGGCATGACCGGCGTGCAGTTTCTCGGAGAGGCGGGGCGGCGCCGTCCGGCCGCCGTGCGCATGATCATCACCGGCTGGACCGAGGAGATCCCCCGCGAAGATCTCGAGGAGGTCGGCGTGTGCGCGCTGGTCACCAAGCCGTGGGACGACGCCAAGCTGAAGGCGACCCTGCGCCGAGCGCTCGGGGGCGGTGCCTGACATCCCGGGAGCGCGTGCGCCGGATCTCTGGCGCTGCTACTTCAGGTCGAGCTTGCTCAGGTAGTCGAGATCGGTCTTCTGAGAGGCCTTGCCTCCGACCGCCAGTACCCGGAAGCCCTGGCTCTTGGCCTTGGTGTAGTAGATGCGGCCCTTGCCGGCGAAGCCCAGCTCGAAGATCGAGAGCTGGGCCGGGAGCCCACCCACCTTGCGGCGCACCGTGGCGTTGTCCTGGTCGGATTCGAGTCGCTTGAGCGCTTCTTCGGCGCGCAGCCGCAGCGTCTCGTCGCCGAGGCCCACGATGTCGCCGATCGCCCGCGCGTCGAACTCGAGCGAGGGATACAGCGTGCGCATGCGCTTGCCGAGCTGCTCGGCGGCGCGGGTGCGGCCGCGGCTCGAGCCGCCGCTGCGGGCCGCCGTCTGCAGCCGCTCCTGAAGGTCCGTGATCTCGCGCTCCTTCACCTCGAGATCCTGTGCCGCTTCGTCGAGCAGGCTCTCGAGGGCCGTGCGCTCGCGCTCGAGATCGTCGGCAGTCAGCGTCGTGGCGCGCAGGTTGTCCTCGCGCTCCGAGAGGGCGCGCAGGCGGCCGTGCAGCTCAGACCGCTCGTCCTGGAGCTTCCGGATCTCGTCGGCGTGGGCGCGCTCGACGGGCTCGAGCCGCGCCAGGCGCTGCTGCACCTTGTCGAGCTCGCCCTGGATCGTGCGTGCGCGCTCCAGTGTCGCGTCCCGAGTGGCCAGCGCCGACTCGAAGAGCGCCTCCTCGCGCCGGGCCAGCCGGCGCTGCTGCAGGAAGAGCAGCGGCACGATGATTGCGCCGAGGCCCACCCAGATGCAGCCCGCCAGCAGCGAGTCGAAGGGCACCGCCACTTCTGCGCTGGAGAGGGCGGGCAACAGCCGCATCGCCTCGCGCATGGCGCCGCCCGGGTCGATCTGGGGTGGCGGCGCCAGGGTCCGGCCGTTCAGGTAGATGGGCGTCTGGGCGTCCGCGCCGAGCACGATGGCGTTCACCCGCACGCCCATCAGCCGGGTCCAGCGCGACTGCACGATGCCCGCGCTCAGGCGGTCCTGGATCAGCGGCACCACGCGCCCGGCGCTGGGAGAGACGCGGGTCGCCGTCTCCACGACACCCTGGAAGTGCGCCGTCAGCACGCGCTCGGCCCCGTCGAGCAGCATCACGGCCAGCACGATGTACGCAAAGATCCCGACGTACACGCCGCGAAACGCGGCGATGCGCTCGAGCGGAGATTGCACCGGCCGCGCCTCGACCATCGCCGGAAAGATAGCAGCAGTAGAACAGCCGGAGCGAGGGCAACAGGGCCCGGAGCGGGGACGGGAACCCAGCAGGGACGGTGTTGCTTTCTTGCCTTTTTCCGCGGCCCGGTGGCGGATCGTCACTGCGGGTCTGAAAAAGGCAAGAAAGCAACACCGTCCCTATTCTTTCCCGGCGTGCGAGTCGTCGATCTGGATCGAGACATGCGGGACGTGATCCCGACCGGGATGACGCGGGAGAGCGTGTTCCTGTTCGAGCGCATGGCCGAGGCCAGCTTCGCGCCGTTGCGGGCGCGGGCGGGGCGGCGCGTGCTGGACCTGGCCACCGGCATCGGCCAGGACGCGGCGTGTGTGGCGGGCTCGGGTGCCTTCGTCGTGGGCCTCGAGCCTTCCGGGCGTATGACTGCTCTCGCGCGGCTGGCTGCCAGCGAGCGCCCGGGTCCGCAGCCGCACTTCGTGCGCGGCTGGGGCGACGTGCTGCCATTTGCCAGCGGCAGCTTCGACGCCGTCTTCTGCAAAGGCTCGCTCGACCACTTCGACAAGCCGCGCCAGGCGCTGGCAGAGATGGCGCGGGTGACGGCGCCGGCCGGCCGCGTCGTGCTGGCCATCGCCAACTTCGAGTCACTCGCGTGTCGCGTCTCCCGCGCCTGGGACGAGCTGCGCGAGGTGTGGTTGGCGCAGCCGCTGCCTCGGGGCCGCCGCCTCTACGATGTGCCCCACGATCACTTCACCCGCTACGAGCTTGGCCTGATGCAGGAGCAGGTGGCAGAGGTGGTGGAGCTCGAGCGTGTCGAGGGCGTGTCGCTGGGCTGGGGGTTCCCCGGCTGGAACCGGCTCCTCGAGCGCATGCCCGAAGCCGCCGCGCACGCGGCGCTTCAGGGGCTCGACCGGCTGGCCCGGGTCATGCCCTGGTTTGCGGACGTCGTGGTGCTGTCGGGCCGGCCGCGGCGCTCGGCGATCGCGTCCGCGTAGACCTCCGCGGTGGCCGCCGCGACCCGCGGCCAGGCGTAGGCCTCGACCACGCCCCGGCGCCCGCGCGCGCCGAGGACGGCGCGGCGCTCCGCGTCGCCGAGGAGCTCTGCGATGCCGGCCGCCAGCGCTGCGGGGTCGTCGCGCTCGACCACCAGACCGCCGCCACCCCGCTCCACCACCTCGGGCAGCGCCCCCGCGCGCGTCGCCACCACCGGCGTGGCGCACGCCATGGCTTCTGCTGCGGGCAGGCCAAAGCCCTCGTAGCGCGACGGCACCACCACCAACGCCGCGCGCCGGTAGAGATGCACCAGCTCCTCGATGGGCACGCGTCCCACCAGCGCCAGGCGGTGCTGGCAGCCGAGCTGCTGCGCGCGCTTGCGTGCCACGTTGTCGGGGTCGTCGTCGTCCACGAGTGTGAGCTTCACGTGCTCGGGCAGGCGCGCCAGGGCGTCGATCAGGCCCGGCAGCCCCTTGTTGGGATCCGACGCGCGGCCCACGCACAGGATCTCGTTGGGGTCGCGCGCGACGCTCGCGTCCGGGCTGTAGAGCTCGGTGTCGACGCCGTTGGCCACCATGCAGAGCTTCTCCGGCCGGACGCCGAAGTCGCGCACGATCTCGCCGGCGCTGGCCCGGGACGAGGTGAACACCCGCTCGATGCGTCGCGCGACGAAGGCCTGCATGCCGATCGGATAGAACTTCATCGTGGCGACGGAGTCCTTGAAATCGACATCCCGCACGAAGGAGGAGCGGCGATCGACCGTGAGCGGGTGATGGATGGTCGTCACCACCGGCAGTCCCAGCGCGCGGATGCCTAGCGTGCCCCAGCCGAGGCATTGCACGTCGTGCACGATGTCCCAGCGCTCGCCGCGCTTGGCGCGCTGGGCCACGTGGCGCAGCGCTCGCATGCTGAAGGCGAAGAGCTCGGGCAGGAAGCCCAGGCGGCTGGCCGCCAGCTCGTAGAAGTGCAGCGGTTCGAAGGCGCGCAGCGGCGCCTCGAGCGGCAAGAGCGCGGCCGGATCGTACGCGAACCAGCCCGCCCAGCACTGCTGGTTCGGCAGCTCTTCGACCGAGCCGGCGAAGGGCATCGGGTCGGGGTAGGGCGGGCCCACCACCACGTCGACGTGGTGCCCGAGCTTCGCCAGCTCGCGCGCCAGGAACCACAGGTAGATGCCCTGTCCGCCGCTGCGCATGTTGCCGCGGTAGGCGGTGAAGAGAATGCGCAGCGGGCGGCTCACGTCCGGGCCGAAGTCGAAGCGCGCTTCTCCGCGTAGAGGATCAGGCTCTTGGGGAAGCAGTAGTTGAGAAAGCTCTCGACCCGCGTGATCACCTTCGAGCCCGTCGCGCGGATCAGGAAGTGCCGGTAGAACTGCACGAGGCGGCTCTGGTCGGCATTGGGCAGCCCTGCGATCGAACGCAGCACCCAGTACGGCGTGTGCAGCGCGTGGGCGAAGCCGACGCCGATGGTGTCGAGGCCCGCGGAGGCCAGCCCGAGCGAGAGCTGCCTCGGCTTGAAGATGCGGATGTGGCCGCCCGGCGATTCGAAGTAGTCGTCGCCGGCGCGCAGGTAGAGGTGCTCGCTCGTGGCGGTGGGGATCGTCACCGCCACCAGGCCACCGGGCTTCGTCACGCGTGCCAGCTCCCGCGCGGCGCCGCAGTAATCGTGTACGTGCTCCATGACCTCGGAGCAGATCACCTTGTCGAAGGTCTCGTTCTCGAACGGCAGCTGGAAGACACTGCCCTGGATCATCTCGCCCAGCGAGCCCAGCTCTGCAGCGCGGTTGCGCAGCGGCCCCACGGCGCCCGCGAGGGGCCCGCGGTCGAGGTCCAGGCCCACCACACGCGCGCCGCGCTCGAGCGCCCCGAAGCAGTGGCGCCCCTCGCCGCAGCCGGCGTCGAGGAGCCGCTCGCCGCTGCGGAGCCTAAGCCGCTCGAGGTCGACGGTGAGCAGCACGCAGCGTCTCCTCGAACACCTCGACGAGGCCGGCGGCCGCGTCGCTCCACTGGAATACGCGCTCGATCCGCTGCCGCGCCGCGCGCCCCATCGCTGCGGTTCGCTGCGGATCGGCCAGCACGTCGAGAATGGCGTCGGCCATGGCCTGGGGGTGCTTGGGCGGCACCAGCCGTCCGGCCACGCCATCCGACCCGACGACCTCGGGCAGTGCGCCGGCGGCGTTTGCGATCACCGGCAGCCCGCAGGCCATTGCCTCACTGGCCGGAAAGCCGAAGCCCTCGAAGAAGGAGGGCACCACCGCGGCTCGCGCGCTCGAGTACTCGCGCACCAGCTCCTCGATCTCGAGCATGCGTCGCACCAGCTTCACGCGGTGCCCGATCGGGTGACGCTCCAGAAAGCGCATCACCAGACCGTCGTCGGGGATGCGCCCGTCGACGATCTTCAGCGTCACGTGCTCGGGCAGGAGCGCCATGGCCTCGAGCAGCGTGCCGAGCCCCTTCTTGCGGTCTTCCGTGCGCCCGACGAAGAGCAGGTCGGTCTCCTTCTCGACGCTCGGCACCGGCCGGAAGAGCTCCGTGTCGGTGCCGTTGTGGACGACGGCGACCTCCTTCTCGGGAATGGCGAAGTAGCGCTCGATCTCGCTCCGCGACGCCTCGCTCACCGTCACGATCTTGTCGAGCCGCGGTGCCACGAGCTGTTGCATGAAGAGCGGAAAGTAGAGCGTGCGCCTGATCTTCTGCAGCAGAGAGGGATCGATGGCGAAATCGGCCTCGCGGTCGATGTGCAACGGGTGGTGGATCACCGACACCACCGGCACCCCGCTGGCGCGAATGCCGAGCAGCCCCCACGACAGGCACTGGTTGTCGAAGACCACGTCGAAGCCGTGCTCGTTCTGGAGCGCCCGCCAGCGCTGCAGCAGCCGCAGCCCGAAAGTCTGCATCTCCGGAAAGACACCGATGCGCGACACCCCGAGCTCCCACAGCGAGAGCGGGTCGAAGTGCGCGAACGGAGTCTCGCGGTTCAGCCAGTCCGGATGGTCCTGCCCGAACACATTGAGGTTGGGGATCACGTGCAGCGGAATGCCCGGCGCCAGCTCCGGCAGCGGCGGCCCGGCGATCACGTGCACCTCGTGCCCGGCCTTCTGCCACTCGCGTGCCAGGTAGGCGGCGTAGATGCCCTGGCCGCCGCAGTACATATTTCCGCGATAAGTGAGGAGCGCGATCTTCAACGAGCGAGCCTCAGGCGGAAGTCTGCGGGCCGGAAACGTCCCCAGCCGGGGGCTTTGCGTCCGCGGTGTCCGGAGAGACAGGGGAGGGGGGAGAGGGCGGCGGCGGGGTGGCCGGCTCGTCGAAGGGCTCCACCCGGATCGTCGCGATCGTGTACCCCACCCAGAACGACAGCCCCAGCACGAAGAACACGATCGCCGCCACCGGAAGCGCGAGCGCCCAATAGCTCTGCTGAAGCAGCCCCACCAGGAACCAGGCCGCCAGAATGAAGACGGCCACGCAGATCAGACCGCCCTGGGTGCGGGAAGAATCGTTCATCCGGTGGGGGCTCCATAAGGGTGGGAGGAGAATGCGCCGAGGCGCCACGTAGAGGCCATTTCGCCCCAACCCAGCCCCTGCGCCGGCGAGGAGTATTCGGGGCGTTGACCGGGCTGTCAACGTGGGGGGGGGTAAGGGGTGAAGGGGGTGGAATTGTGCCGGAATCGGGGCTCGTGTGGTGGCGGCCCCACGCCTGCAGGCAGCCGTTCGAGCGGCCGCCGGGGACTCCTACCCTCCAGCACCGACGCCGCCCCGGGGAATCACGACGAGGCGCACGGACCCGGCCGTCTTCTCTCGTCGTTCGACGGCGATCGCGACCCTGGTCACAGGCGGACCGAGCGGCATAGGCAGAGATCATTCAATCCTGGCGTCGCCGCGCTCGCAGATTTATCACCGGATACAACAAGCCCAGGCCGAGACCCATCAATACGAGTCCGGAGGGTTCGGGGATGGCCGCCGCCGCATTACCTAGTGGCAATGTTCCCGGAAATAGCCCAGATGCTGAGTATGTCGCCACGCCTGCGGGCCCTGCGTATGACATGGTGG
>JAFDDG010000059.1 GCA_019310965.1 Deltaproteobacteria bacterium | reverse complement strand
CCGTTTCATCGCGGACGAAGAGCGCGTCGTCTGTGGCGGCTGGGTCGAAGCCCTGCTGCTGGAGTTCGACTTTGCGCACCTTGAAGGTGCCGGTGAGCTCCGCCTGCGGGAGCAAGCGGACGAAGGCGGGCCGCGCGTAGGCGGGCAATGCCGTCGTTGCGTGCCTGCAGAAAGCCTGGGCGTCGAAGCTCGCGCCCGGCTCCAGCACCAACCCGGCCATGCCGGCACGCCCGTCGGCGCCGGGCACCTCGACGCCGTAGACCGCCGAGAGTTCGACGCCGGGGAATGCGTCGACCACCTGCGCGACTTCCTGGGAGGAGACGTTCTCGCCTTTCCAGCGGAAGGTGTCGCCCAACCGGTCGACGAAGTAGTAGAAGCCCGCCTTGTCGCGGCGCAGCAGGTCGCCGCTGCGGAACCAGGCGTCGCCGGGCTCGAAGACGTCGCGCAGGATCTTCTTCTCCGAGTCGCGCCTCGAGGTGTAGCCCTCGAAGCGGCCCGCCGCGGTGGGGCCTTCGCTGATGCGGCCGAGCAGCTCGCCGGGCTCGTCGTCGGAGCAGGGCACGAGCTTGCCGTCGCCATCGTGCACATGCGCGTCGTTCTCCACGTCCCAGCGCACCAGCGCGACTTTCGTGCCGGGCATGGGCTTGCCGATCGAGCCCGTGCGGTTGTCGAGGTTCAGCATCGCCACGTTCGATTCGGTGGCGCCGTAGAACTCGGAGATGCGCGGGATGGCGAAACGCTCCTGAAAAGCGCTCCACACGTCGGGACGCAGTCCGTTGCCGACGCAGAAGCGCACCTGGTGGCCGCGATCCCATTCACTCTCGGGCTGCGCCAGCAGGTAGCGGCAGATTTCTCCGATGTACTGGAACGTCGTGGCGCCGGTTTCGCAGATGTCGCGCCAGAATGCCTTCGCACTGAAGCGTCGTCGCAGCGCCAGTGTCGCGCCGGAACGCAGCACGGCGTTTACGCACATCACGCCGCCGACGGTGTGGTAGAGCGGCAACGGGCAATACAGCACGTCGTCGCGGCCGAAGCCGTTGAGCAGAGAGAAGGTGCCACCGCCCATGAAGCGCGCGTGACTGAAGCGCGCCGCCTTCGGCAGCCCCGTCGTGCCCGACGTGTAGATGTAGAAGAGCGCGTCGGCGCCGCGCAGGGCGCTGCGCACTGCACGCGGCGGATCGTGAGGGCTGTAGCCAGAGACTTCCTGGTCGAAGCTCTTGGTGGCCGGCGGCAGCGCCGTGCCGACGTCGGAGTCGTCGACCACGTAGACGGGGAGATCCGTGGGGCGCTCGATGCCGAGGCTCTGCCACGCGTCGAGGCATTCGCGGCCGATCACGAGCGCGCGACACTCGGACGCCCGTAGCACGTGAGCCAGTGCCTGACCGGAGAGGCTCGTGTTGAGCAGGGCCGTGGTTGCGCCGGCCTTCGCCAGGCCGCCCCAGACTTGGAGGTACTCCGGCCGATTCTCCATCAGCAAGGCGACGACGTCGCCCTTGCCCAGGCCCTTCGCCAGCCCCCAGTGCGCAACGCGATTGCACGCTGCGTTGTAATCGGCGTAGCTGACGTCACGCCCCTCGAAGCGCAGGAAGACGTCGTCGGGCTGACGCGCTGCGCGCTTCTCGATCAGGTCTGCGGTCGTTCGCTTGCTGTTGGGGCCCGCGGCGAGCACTCCGGGCAGCCAGCGCAGCGAGCGTCCCAGGGTTCGCAGTCGTTGGAGACTCATCGTTCTTCCTTCAGGCCGCAATGCGTGTGTCTTCACGTGCCGCCGCTTTGCACAGCTCTTCGAATGCCTCGTTCACGCACTCGGCCATGCGCCACAGATCCGGCGCCGCCTCCGCATCCGAGTAGAGGCCCACGTTGAGCTGGTCGCCGTAGCTCCAGACGGTGAGATTGAGTCCAGCGGCGTACTTCATGTGGCCGACGGAGATGAGGCGCTCGACGGGGCCGCCCGGAGCCATCAACGTCGTCTGCGGCCCGGGCACGTTCGAGACGCAGATGCAGCCCGGCGGCTTCGGCAAAACCTGAATCAGCGCGCGCATCAGGCGGCTGATGGCCTTGGGCAGGAAGGGCGGCAGGCAGCGCAGCCAGTCCTCCAGGTTCGAGCCGCCGCGCAGCGCCAGATCTCGCTTCGCGTTGCGCGTGGACCGCGCCACGCTCCGAACCCGCTCGATGGGATCGCTCTCGTGCGTGGGGAACTCGATGCCGCGCACCGTGAACTGGTTGTCCCAGCCGGTGCAGCCGGGCTCGCGGGTCGAGGCCGGCATGATCGCCACCGTCGGGAGCCCGGGCAGCGCGCCGCGCTGGAGCAGGTAGCGGCGCATCGCCCCGGCTGCCGCGCCGAGCACCACGTCGTTGAGGGTGCACTCGAGGCTGCGCCGGGCCTGCTTGGCCGCGCTGAGCGAGAGGGTGGTGAAGTAGAAGGCGCGGCGTTTGCCGAGCGGGCCCGCGAAGGGCGTCGTCGGCGAGTCGAAGATGTTCGGCAGTGCGCTCGGGAGCTCGCCCTCGCGTCGCGCGGCGGCCAGTCGTGCACGGACGCGGCGGAGCACGGCCCACATGCGCGGCGCATCGACGAAGGGCTCACGCAGACGGTCGAGCAGCGCGTTGCGCAGCAACGCCCAGCGCGAAGGAAGCGGAGCCGGCGCAGCAGCCAGCGGCTCCGGCACATCTTCCGAGAACAGGATCTCGAGCAGCCGCCGGCTCGCGGCGCCATCGCCGAGCGCGTGGCTCAGCTTCAGCACGGCCACCACCCGGTCCTCTTCGTATCCCTCGAAGAGCCAGAGTTGCCAGAGGGGGCGATCCGGGTCGAGCTGTGCGCCGGCCAGCTCGGAGATGGCGTCACACAGCTCCCGGCGACCGCCCGGCGCGGGGATCGCGGCATGCTTGAGGTGGTAGCTGAGGTCGAGCTGCGGGGCGTCGGCCCAGACCGGGTGGTGCAGGTCGAAGGGCACGCGCAGCGCCTGCCAGCGCAGCGGCGGCAGCGCCGGCAGTCGTGCGGCGACCCAGCTTCGCATGCCCTCGAGGCTGAAGTGGGCACTCGCCTCGGCGCCCAGGATGGCCACCTTCAGCGTGTGCTGCGGCTCGTCCGGCCGGTCATCGTAGATGAAGGTGGCGTCGCAGCCCGTCATTCGGCGCATGGTCGTCCCAGATGGAAAATCGGAATTTTTCTGTATTCTATCGATCGTTGTTGTCCTGTCAACTCCCAATTCTCAGAAAAAATACACTGTTATTGAGGTACTTATTGCGATTTTTGTGCATTGTGCAGCAATTGGCGCACTTCTGGATGGGAGCGGAGAGGCGGTGTGAAAAAGAATCGAGTTGCCCTTGAGTAACTCGTCTTTTTTTGGAAAAATCTACTTGAGCGAAAAGGAGAACCTTCCTTGCCCAAGAACCCGCCCGCCAGATCGCGCCTCGATGCCGCCCGGGAGCGCATGTATCACACGCTGGTCTTCGAGTCGGCCGAGCATGTCTTCGCCCTCAAGGGCTTCGAGGCGGCCACGATGCAGGAGATCGCATCCGAGGCCGGCATTTCGTTGAAGACGCTCTACGCGACCTTCCCGGGCAAGGTCGAGCTCTACGCCGAGATCGAGCGCATTCGCGGCATCGACTTCGCGGAGACGGTGAGTGCCGCCCATGAAGCGGTGGGCGACCCGCTCGGCAAGCTGGCCGCCGGCGTGGCGGCGTACGTCGATTTTCTGGTGCAGCACCCCGACTTCCTGCGCATCCACCTGCGTCAGGGGCGCATGTGGGGTCTGGAACCCGACGAAGAAGGGGCCCGTGAAAGCTGGGTCCGCGGCATCAATGGCATGGCGCAGCTGCTGCGCGACGGTCAAGCCGGGGGACTCTTCTATGACGGCGACCCGGAGCTGATGGCGATGACCGGGATCGCGGTCATGCAGGTGCAGCTCGCGCGCTACACCGACAGGCTCGAGCAGGAGGATGCCGGGCGCCTTGCCGAGGTGACGCTGCTCCAGTTGCAGCGGCTGCTGTGCAAGCCCGGCGTCGCCGACGAGGGCCGCACGGCTGCCTGAGCCTCGCCGCGCTTCCGGTGCGAAGCCGGGCGTGGCATGCTCCCGCTCTCGACAATGTCCGAGACAGGAGGATCCCCCGTGGCACAGGCGAAGGTGACGAAGACCCTGGACGCGACCCCCGCTGCGCTGTGGAAGTGCGTCGAGGATTTCGGGAACGTCGGCTGGTTGCCCGGTGGCGGCGCGGGGGCAGAGGTCGAAGGCTCCGGCCCGGGTATGACGCGCATCCTGCAGGGCCCGGATGGCAAGGTCCGCGAGACGCTGGAGAGCGTCGACGCCGACGCCCGCTCGCTCACCTACGTGATCCCCGTCGGCATACCGTTTCCGGTGACGGGCTACCGAGCGACGATGCAGGTCTCGGACGACGGCGGGAAGGGCCGCCTCGATTGGAGCTGCGAGTTCGAGCCGGATGGAGCCACGGAAGAGGAGGCTCGCGCGGCCATCGAGGCCATGTACGACGTGATGCTGGGCTGGATCCAGGACTTCCTCAGCGCCTGAGCCCCTTCTCGGCAACCGGCAACTCGCCCGCAGGCTTGCAGCAACGGCCCCGCCGCCGCGCCGCATTTCGGGCTTGAGCGAGTTCGGCGCCAAGCCGATGCACGGAGCATGCGCCGCTTCGCTCGTGGGCTTCTGGCTGTCCTGGCCTCCCTCTTCTGCCTGGTGCCCGGCGCCACGGCCCTCGACTTCTGCTCGGCCAGCACGAATCGCGCCTGGGCGTGGGACGACGCGGACGGCAGCTTCGTCGCCACCGGCTCGCTGCCCTCGACGCCGAGCGTGACGCCCTCCGGCGGCAACTGTGCGGCGCAGCTCTCGAACCGGGTCTGGACCTTCCGGCGCCAGACCGGTGCCTGGACCCAGTCTCCGCAGCAGACCGGTCTCACCGGCGTGGTCGGCTCGGACGGCAACTTCGCGGCGCAGGTCGGCAGCGAGGTCTGGGTGTGGAACCAGGCCGATGCCAGCTGGCTCGCATCTCCAACCCTGAGTGTGGTCGTCGACGTGTTCGGCAGCGGAGGCAACTTTGCCGTGCAGCTGGCCGACCGGATCTGGACCTGGAATCGCACGACCGGCGTCTGGACTTCGTCGCCGCTCCTCAGCGGCCTGACTGGCGTCGTTGCGTCTGGTGGCAATTTTGCTGGCGTGCTCGGAACCCGGGTGTGGGCGTGGGATCGTCTCGACTCGAGCTGGGTGGAGTCGCCTTCCATCTCGCCGGTGCAGCAGATGACCGGGTCGGCTGGCAGCTTTGGGGCGCGCAACGCGACTCAGCTGTGGACCTGGAGCTGGATCACGGGTGCGTGGTCGACCTCTGGCGCAGTGGGCACGATCAGTGACCTGGCCGCATCCGCTGGCAACTTTGCCGTGATGGCGGGTTCGACCGTCGTCGCCTGGCGCGGCGAGAGCGACAGCTTCCACGCTTCGCCGACCATCTCGGGTGGCGGCGCGCTGCTGGGTTCCGGAGGCAACTTTGCCACGGCGACGAGCAGCCGGGTCTGGACCTGGAACGCCGAGACATCGGGGTGGAGCGAGTCTCCGCAGATCAGCGGGCTCCTCGAGGTGCAGGGCTCCGAAGGCAACTACGGCGCGCGCAGCGGCAGCAACGCATGGGCCTGGAACCGCGCCAGCAGCAGCTGGACGGATTCCGGCAGTCTCAGCGGGCTCACCACCCTGCTCTCGGGGGGCGGAAATTTCGCCGGCGTCACGAGCAACCGTGTCTACACCTGGCGGCCGGCGGCGCCGAGTTAGGCGCAGTCGGCGCAGCTCAACACTCTCGTCGGCGTGTTCGCCTCGGAGGGCAACTTCGCCGCGCAGCTCGGCAACCGCGTGTGGGCGTTCGCGGGGGCCGATGGCAGCTGGAACGACTCGGGACAGATCACCGGTCTCTCGGGCGTCGTCGCTTCGGGCGGCAACTTTGCCGCCGTGGCGTCGAATCGGGTCTACGCCTGGAACCAGGCCGACAGCGGGTGGCACCAGTCGTCGCAGCTCAGCACGTTTGAGGGTGCGGTGGTCGGCGCCGACGGCAATTTCGCGGCCTCGGTCTCGAATCGGATCTACGCCTTCTCTCGGGGTGATGCGAGCTGGAGCCAGAGCGCGCAGATCAGCGGCCTCGGTCTGGTGCAGGGCTCACCCTTCCCGCTCTGCGCTCCGGGAGCCTGTGGCGCCGGGGCCTGCGACGTGTGCAACCCGGAGCTCGGCTGCGTCGTTGCACCGCTGCCGGAGTGCACGGAGCCCACTCCGGTGCCCAGCATCATGCCCGCGGGCGCTGCGGCTCTCGCCACCTTGCTTGGGTTGTTGGGTCTAGGTGTTCGCCGCCGCAGCGAATCTGGCGCGCAGGATCGGTAGCGCTCGTGCTACCGCCAAGAGCAGCCAGGTCGCAAGCAGCACGAAGGCCATCATGTGGAACGCAGTCGGGTTGAAAAACCCGCCGCGTGCGTGGATCAGGAAGGCCGGCAGGCTGGTCGGCGTGTACCAGAGCAGCAGCTTGACCTGATCCCAGCGGCGCAGGGCGAACACCAGCGCCAGCATTGGCAACGTCATCCATGCCGAGAAGGGGAATTCCTGGTAGTTCGCCCCGTACGCGATGCGTACTGGATTGGCGCGCTCGAAGATGAGCTGGAATCGTTTCGCCAGGATACCCAGGTACCAGCCCGGTGCTGTGCGAATGTCACCGAGGATCTTGTCGCGCAATACGAGCTGGTATTCGGGCAAGGTCTCCGGCTTGATGCGCAGCCCGGTCTCGTCCCTGTTCTTGAATTGGTACCCGCCAAATTTGTAGGCCGTGCCGTACTTCGCGTTCAGAATCGGGATTGCGAACTTGTAGGCGGCGTGGTCGTTGGGCTTGTAGCCCTTGTCGGTGCCGAAATCGCCGAGCCCGAACCAGATCGGGTGCCAGAGCGAGTGGTGCTGGTTCCATTTGCCCCTGAATGGCGTGCCTCCCGCGGCTTCCACCACCCGGACGGCCTCGTCGAGCTTGGAGGTCCAGTAGGCTGACCAGGTCTGCGCCGTCGCCGTGAGGCTGAGGGCAAGAACGGCGAGGAGAGCGGCGCGCCGCCGCCTCGTACCCGGCGCCCACAGGCACGCGATGACGACGGAGGCGATCAGCAGCGCCGGCTCGGTGCGAACCTCGCGGGCGGTGGCCAGGAAGATCCCCGCCACCAGTGGGATGGCGAAATGCCAGCGCTTCGGCTCGCGCAGGAAGACGAGCGGCGCGCAGAGCGCCAGCATCAACGCGGCCGCGTTGATCGGGTACGACCACACCTCGCTGCCCCGGTAGATCTGCATCAGCTGGAAAGGATGGGATCCCATCACGCCAATCAGCAGCACCCCGAAGAGCTTGCGGTGGCAGAGACTCAGGGAGACGAAGAGAGACAGCGATGCCGCCAGTGCCAGCCAACGGTTGAAGGTGCGCGCGGTGGCCTGGGCGGCCTTTCCCCTCACCCAGAAGTCGGGGTAGAGCAGGAAGAGCTGTGCCAGGTCCCCCTTGCGCACGGCGGTGTACACCTCGTTCACGAGCAGCGGGCGCGGAAGCTGGCGCGGCTCGAGCAGCGCGTGGGCGATGTCCTCGCGCTCCACCAGGGTCTCCGGGTCGCCTTGCCAGGAGATCGGGAAATAACCCGTGTAGTGATAGAAGTAGAAGAACGGTTGGATCAGATCCGTGTACATCCCCTGGAAGCCCGGGGTGGCCTTGAAGCGAGGCGACGCGTCGAGATGTCGGGCCGATTGCACGAACACCGAGTGCCAGCCGACGATGAGTGCGCAGCCCAGCGTCAGGCTGGCCAGCGTGCCGAGGCGTCCCAGATCGAGCCAGGCGGGGTCGCGGGTCGTGAGCCAGCTCGCGAGTTGCCTGCGTCGCTCCGCACTCATCGCAGTGAACACGGTACACACGTCTTCGATGCCGCGGAAGTCGGTGCGGCGAGGGAAGTCTGGGTTCTTCTATGCTCATGCGATTCGCTGCCAGCACCTGGCGCCGCGGAGGTGTGTGATTTTTCGGAATCCCGGTCTCGTTGGCCTTGCGCTGGCTTGCGTCCTGACGGGGTGCGGCAGCGCAGGCGAGCCGGAGCGAGAGGCCGCGCCTGCGGCGGCCCACGCGTCGCTGAGTTCGGCCAGTTTCGTCGGCGTCGATGTCTGTGCCGAGTGCCACGCACCGGAGGCGCGGCGCTGGCGCGGTTCGCATCACGACCTCGCCATGCAAGTCGCGAATGCGGAGACGGTGCTCGGGGACTTCGCCGACGCGCGCTTCAGCCACTTCGGGTCTCTGGCGCGTTTCTTTCGCCGGGACGATCACTTCTTCGTCGAGACTGAGGGTGCAGATGGCAGCCTCGCGGAATTCGAGATCGTCTACACCTTCGGTGTCGATCCGTTGCAGCAGTATCTGGTGCGGCTTCCCGGCGGACGCCTGCAGCCGCTCTCCACCGCCTGGGACAGTCGGCCGCGCGCGCAGGGCGGACAACGCTGGTTCCATCTCTACCCCGACGAACCCATCGCGCACGACGACGTGCTGCATTGGAGCAGTCGCGTCCAGAACTGGAATCAGATGTGCGCCGACTGCCACTCGACGGGGTTGCGCAAGGGCTACGATCCGGCGGCGGACGCCTACGACACCACGTGGCAGGAGCTCGACGTCGCCTGCGAAGCCTGCCACGGCCCGGGCTCGAACCACGTGGCCTGGGCGCGCGCGGGGGGTGGTCCCGGCGATGACGGTCTGCTGGTCGATTTCGTCACCGACGCGAGCTCGCGCTGGCAATTCGTGCCGGGCGAGCCGATCGCAGAGCGCCGCGGCCCGCCACCCAGCGGCATCGAGCTCGGTACCTGCGCTCGTTGTCACTCGCGGCGCAGTGTTCTGCGTGAGACGGCCGCGTGGGACAAGCCATTTCTCGACACCCATCGGCCGGCGCTCCTCGACGAGACGCTCTACACCGCCGACGGGCAGATCCAGGATGAGGTCTACGTCTGGGGCTCCTTCCTGCAGAGCCGCATGTTCGCCGCCGGCGTGACCTGCAGCGATTGTCACGATCCGCATTCGCTGGCGGTGGCGGAGCCGCCCGAGGTGACCTGCGCCGGCTGTCACCGGGCCGAGGTCTACGCGACCCCCGAGCATCATCACCATGCGTCGGACTCCGCCGCCGCCTCGTGTCTCGGCTGTCACATGCCGGCGCGCACCTACATGGGCGTCGATTCGCGTCGCGACCACAGCCTGCGTGTGCCGCGACCGGATCTGGGGGAGAAGCTCGGGGTTCCGGACCCGTGCACGATGTGTCACACGGATCGCGGTGCGGCGTGGGCCGCTGAGATGGCGCTGCAATGGTGGGGGGGCGAACGGCGCCAGAGGCCGCACTACGGCGAGGCGCTTCACGCCGGCCGGGCGCGCGCGCCGGGCGCGGCCGGGGCACTCGTGCGATTGGTGGCCGATTCGCGGCAGCCCGCCATCGTGCGCGCGACGGCCGTGCGTCTGCTGCAGGGCTTCTCGCCTGCCGTGGCAGCACCCGCCCTCGAACGCGCGCTGCGAGATCCCGATCCGCTGCTGCGCATGCGGCGTATTGCGCGATCCGGTGAGGGTCGTGCGCATCGAAGCCGCGCGCGTCTTGGCGGACGTACCGGCAGAGCAGTGGGACGCGTCGAGCCGCCGCGCATTCGAGGCGGCGCTCGGCGAGTACCGCAGGGTGCAGCGCTTCGGCGCCGACACCCCGGAAGCGCACCTGAATCTCGGAGTGTTGCACGCTCGCAGCGACGCGCTCGCACAGGCGCGCACGGAGTACGAGACGGCCCTGCGCCTGGCTCCGTGGTTCGTGCCGGCCTACGTGAACCTGGCAGATATCGAGCGGCGTCGGGGAGATGAGGATGCGGCGGAAGCCGCGCTGCAGCGCGCGCTGGTGCAGGCGCCCGAGAACGCTGCTGTGCACTTTGCTCTCGGCCTCGGGTTGGTGCGGCAGCAGCGCGCGGACGAAGCGCTCGCCGCGCTGGCGCGCGCCGCCGAGCTGGGCCCGGACAACTCACACTACAGCTATGTCTACGCGGTGGGGCTGCACTCGGGAGGCCGCACGCCGGAGGCGCTCGGCGTGCTCGCCAAGGCGCGTGCGCGGCACCCGGGTGATGCGGAGCTCCTCCTGGGGCTCAGCCTGCTCTCACGGGACGCGGGAGACACGGCGGCCGCGTTGGCTCACGCTCGGACGCTGGTGGAGCTGGTGCCCGAGGATCAGGCTGCCGTGCAGCTTCTGCGGGAGATCGAAGCCGCGGCCGGCCGGCCCGACTGACGCTCCCGCCGGTCGCGGCCGTGGCTCCCGGCATCTTGCAGCGCCGGGGAATCGCCGTTTTCGGCCAGGACCGCCGATGTTCTAACGTCCCGGCTGCTTCTCAGGAGGGCGCATGGGTCACGGCAGCAACGGTTTCGACGATGCGGAGCGCGGAGTCATCGGCGCGTTGAATCGCGGCTTTGCTGCGCTGGCGGGCTGGTGCTTCGATCACCGCTGGGTCGTGGTCGCGCTCTCGATGGTGATGCTCGTCGCCTGCGTCGCCCTGGCCAGCCGCGTGCGGGTGGACAGCAGCTACGAGGCCTACTTCGATCCGGACGACCCGATCTTTCTGGCGTATGAGAAGTATCGGGAGGATTTCGGCTCCGACGAGGTCTCCTACATCCTCTACGCGGCTCCCGAAGCGGAGCATGGCCCGTGGGACATCGACGTCATGCGCCGCATGGCGCAACTCACCAGCGCGCTCGAAGACGAGGTTCCCTTCATCTACCAGGTGAAGACGCTGGTCAATGCCGAGCTCACCGAGGGCGGGCCAGGCGGCATCGACATCACCGAGATCGCTGACGACTTCCCCGCGACCCAGGTCGAGCTCCTCGAGCTGCGCGACCGCTTCATGGCGAAGCCGATGTACGTCGGCGGCCTCATCAGTGACGACGCCGAGTACGGCGCCATCATCATCGAGATGGATCGCTCGAGCACCGATCCGCTCGCGGATATCCGTCTCGACCCCGACGGCGGTGACGGGCTCGACAACCTCTACCCGCAAGCCACCCACGATGTCATCGAGGACATCCTGGCGCGCCCCGAGTACAACGAGCTGCAGTTCTGGCACACGGGCGACGTGCCCCTCAACTCGATCTACAACCGCGTGCTCGCGGAGGAGTCGCTGGCGCTCGTGCTGGTCACGTCGGCCGTCGTCGCGGTCATCCTGGTGCTCTTCATCCGTTCGTGGATGGGGATCGTCGGCCCGCTCTTCGTCGTGTGGATCGGCGTGATGGCGTGCACGGCGCTGCTCGTCGTGCTCGGCTGGAAGATCGACATGAGCTTCGGGATGGTGCCGAATATGCTCGTCGCCATCGGGGTGGCGCACTCGGTGCACATCCTGACGGAGTTTCTGGCGCGCTTCGCGGAGGTCGGGGATCGGCGCACGGCGCTGGTGCAATCCATCTACCTGGTCGGGGCGCCGTGTCTGCTGGCGGCCACCACCACGGCCGTCGGTTTCGCGTCCATGAGCTTCGTGCCGATCAAGAGCATCGGCCACCAGGGCGTGTACGCCGCGTTCGGCGTGATGGCCACGTTCTGCCTCTCGCTCACCCTACTGATGGCGCTGCTCTCGTTCGGGCCGAGCACGCGGAAACGGGGTACCGGCGCTGCCGAGCGCCTGCGCGCCAAGGGAGGCGCCCGGATGCAGCGAGGACTGCTGGCGGTGGCGAATTTCAACGTGCGTCATCGGGTCGCCCTGCTGGTCGTCTTCGCGCTGGTGTTTCTCGTCGGCGGGGTGGGCATGACGCGCATCGCGGTCGATTCGAACTGGCTCGACGATTTCTCCGACGCCATGCCGATCAAACACGACATCGAGTTCGCCGATCAGGTGATGGGTGGCACCACCAACATCATCTATCTATTCGATTCCGGTGAGCCGGAGGGCGTGAAGGAGCCGGCGGTGTTGCGCGAGATCGAGCGCGTCCAGAGCTTTTCCGACGCGCAGCAGCCGCTCGTGCGCAAGACCTACTCGATCGTGGACATCCTGAAGGACCTGAACCAGGCCTTCCACGACGGGGATCCGGCCTACTACCGGCTTCCCGAAACGCGCGAACTCGTCGCCCAATACCTGCTGCTGTACGAGACCTCGGGGGGCGAGGATGCCGAGCAGTATGTCTCCTCGGACTACGGACGCGCGTCTCTCGAGCTGCGGCTAAAGCTGGAGCGCATCAGCTTCACGGCGGACCTGGTCGATGGCATCGACGCGATGCTCGAGGAAGAACCGCTCGAGGCCTCGAGCATCGAGCTCACGGGCATCGGTGCCCTGTGGCTGAAGTTGATGGACTACATCGTCTCGAGCCAGATCCAGGGATTTGGCATCGCATTCGTGGCGATCGCTGCGATGATGATCTTTATCTTTCATTCCTTCAAGACGGGGTGGATCTCGATGATTCCGAACGTCGCGCCGGTGGTCCTGACGCTCGGAGCGATGGGTTGGCTGGGCATCCTGCTCGACTACAGCAAGGTCTCGATCGCCGCAGTGGCCATCGGGATCGCGGTCGACGATACGGTGCACCTGGTGTCGCGTTACCGGCACGAATTCCTGCGGTGCGGCAACTATCAGGAAGCTCTGGTCGCTGCGATGGGCGACGTGGGGCGAGCGCTATTCATCACATCGATCGCCCTCGTCTGCGGCTTCATGGTCAACCTGCTCTCGGTGCTGGACAGCCAGGCGACGCAGGGACTTCTGCTGGCCACGAGCATCGTGGTGGCGCTCATGGCGGACTTCTTCTTCATGCCGGCCCTGGTGCTGACCTTCCAGCCGTTCGGGCCCGAGGGCGCGCGGGCGGGACAGCGGCTGCGCGAGGCCGCCTGACGCGCGCAGGGGTGAGCGCTTGAGCGAGATCCGCACCTATACGTTCCGAGACGCCGGGCTGCACTCGCGTCTGCTGCGCACGCTCAATGCCTGCGGGCGCGCGACGGCTGCTCTGGGCTTCAAGGGCGCGGCGCTCGACCCCGAGTCCCTGCGCGAGGCGGCTCGCAAGCAGACCGGACTCGACGACTTCGGGCCGCCCGGCATCGACGAGGCTCTCGAGGTGCTCCACGACTCCTTCGAGCGCGAGGCCGGCCTCACCACGTTCGGGCGCATGGTCGTGCGCAGGCTGCTGGCGGGTGCCCTCGCCAATCGCCTGAAGCTTCTCGACTGGGCGAAGCGACACCCCAAAGTTCGCGACGAGAAGATCGAGAGTCCCTGGGTGATACTGGGGATGCCGCGCACCGGTACCACGCTGCTCTCCCGACTGCTGGCGCTCGACCCCACGGTGCGTCCGCTGACGCAATGGGAAGCCGGCGCCCTGGTGCCTCCGCCCACCCTTGCGAATCACGCGGAGGACCCTCGCATCGCCGCCTCTGCCAGAGACTTGGATCGTCTGATGAAGCTCAACCCTCCGTTTCGCGCCATGCATCCGCTGGGAGCCACGCACTCCACGGAGTGCGTCACCCTCTTCATCCTCGATCTGCGCTCGCTGTCGATCGACACTCAGGGGTTGGTTCCCAGCTACGGAAGATGGCTCGAGCAGACGGACGTGGCGGCGGCCTACGCGATCCACAAGCTCGGGCTCCAGGTGCTGCAGTCGGCGCTTCCCACCCAGACCTGGTCGCTCAAGACGCCGCAGCACCTCTGGTATCTCGACGCGCTCAACGAGTGTTATCCCGACGCCAGGTTGATCTGGACGCACCGGGACCCGCGCAAGGTGGTGACGTCGGTGGCGAGCCTGACCACGTCGATGCACAAGATGACGTCGGACGACGTCGATCCCAGGGCCGTCGGTGAAGAGTGGAACCACAAGCTGCGCGTCGGCATCGAGCGCGGGATGGACTTCGACGAGCGGCAGCGCGGCCGAAGCTGGTGCCATCAGCTGCTGTACGCAGATCTGGTGGCCGACCCGGTGGGCGCAATGGAGCGCCTGTATGCGCACTTCGGTCAGGAGCTGCTGCCGCTGCACCGCCGCCGCATCGAGACCTGGATGCAGCAGCGCTCGCAGAGCGTCTTTGGCCGTCACGGCTACGACCCGGTGGATTTCGGCTTCAGCGACGCGCGCTTCGACACCGAGTACGGCGCCTACTGCGAGCGCTTCTCGATTCCTCGCGAAGGCTGAGCCGGCTCAGCGTCGGGCGTCGATCTCTCCGCGAATGCGGGCGTGCTCGGCTCGCTTCAGGTCGAAGCGGCTGAAGATCGCCATGCCGATCCCGTAGCCGATCATCGGCAATCCGCCCATCAGGAAGAGCATGCCGTCGCGCACCGATGCGCTCTGCTCCTGGTTCGGCTCGTAGCCGATCCACTCGAGGGCGATGCCCACGATTCCCAGCATCAGGCCGCCCGCGAGCTTGCTGGCGAAGCTCCAGGCGGCGAAGAAGCTGCCCTCCTTGCGCTCGCCGGTGGCGTATTCGTCGGTGTCGATGATGTCCGCCTTGAGCGAGGCTCCGATCGTGTTGCTGCAGGAGCCCGCAGATCCGGCCAGCAACGCCGACAGCACCATCAGCGGCCAGTTCCCCGCGCTGAGAAGGGTCATCAGTCCGAAACCCACCGCCGACTGACCCATCGCGAACAGCCAGATATTCTGCTTCTCGAAGCGGTCTCCGAGCCCCACCCACAGCGGAATGGCCGCGATCTGCGCGACCGCGTACACGCCGAGAAAGATGGCCGACTTGCCCGGCATCTCGAGCACGTACTCGACCACGAACGGCACCAGCACGCCGATGCCACCGACGCCAAACATCTCGATGAAGTAGACGATGAGCACGATGCGGGCGCGGCGATTGCGCCAGATGTCGCGGATCGCCCGAAATGGATTCTCGGCGCCGCGGCCGGAGTAGTCCGCGCGCTCTGGCGGCAACTTCCAGACCGTCAACCAGAGTGAAATCGCCGTGAGGGCAGCGACGCCACAGATCAGCGGCGTGGCGTTTCGCTGCGCGTTCTCCGAGTCTAGCAACGCCACGCCGACGGCAAACGTCAGGATCATGCCGCCGCTGCTGAGCAGCGTGCGCGCGCCGAAGATTCGGTTGCGTTCCTCGGCCGCGGATGTGAGCTCGGCGCCGAGAGCCAGATGCGGCACGGAGAAGCCCGTGTAGGCGGTGTAGAAGCCGAATACGCCGACGGCGATCCAGGCGATCGTGAGGCCCTCGCTCAGCCCCGACGGCGGCAGCCACAGCATGGCGGCGAAGCCGGCGAGCGGCAGGCTGCAGCCGAGCAGCCAGGGTCTGCGGCGTCCCATGCGCGTCGCGGTGCGGTCGCTCAGATAGCCGGCCACCGGGTCGGAGACGGCGTCCCAGACCTTCGAGACGAGCATGATCATGCCCACGGTCGCCGAGCTCAGCAGCAGCACGTCCGACGTGTACTTCATGTACATGACCAGGGTGAGCGTGTAGAGGAACGTCACGCCCACACCGGGCAGCGCGTACCAGTACATATCGCTGCGGGTGAGCGGCGCCGGCGTCGGGCCAGCGGAGGGTTTGGAGAGTCCGTTCCCAGTGGTCACCGCGGTCTACTCTAGCCGAGAGCCCGCTCGGGGCTTGACGCGGCTCGCCCGCAACCGACACTCTGCCTGCCTTGATTTCACTCGGGGAGGCGCCATGCGGCTCGAGAATCGTATAGCGGTGGTCACGGGCGCGGGCTCCGGCATCGGCCGCGAGATCGCCCGGGCGTTCGCCGTCGAGGGTGCGACGCTCGCGGTGACGGACATCAACGCGGCATCGGCGAAGGAGACCGTGCTGGAGCTCCCCGGCTCGGGCCACCAGGCGTTCGCGAACGATGTGTCCTCGGGGCCGTCGGTCGTCGAGACCTTTGCGGCCATCGACGCTGCCTTCGGCCGCGTCGACATTCTGGTCAACAATGCCGGGGTCGATCACACGCCGGGCGACGGCAGGGAGTACATGTTGGAGCCCGGCCAGGTCATCGTTCACATGACGGACGAGGGCTTCACCCGCATGATGGAGATCAACGTCAACGGCGTGTTCTTCTGCCTGCGCGAGGCCGTGAAGCTGATGCAGCGCGAGGGCAATGCGGGCGCCATCGTCAACATGTCGAGTATCGCGGGTCTCAGTGCCCACGGTACGCTCCACTACGCGGCCGCGAAGTCGGCCGTTCTCGGCATCACGCGGGCGGCCGCCCGCGAGCTCGGGCCGTGCGGCATCCGCGTGAATGCGATCTGTCCAGGAGTGATCGACACACCGATGACGGCGGGGGTCCCCGATGCGGCCCTGAAGCCGCTGATCGGGGCGACGCCCCTGGGCCGAACGGGCAAGCCAGACGACATTGCGATGGCTGCCGTCTACCTCGCCAGCGATGAAAGCAGCTTCGTGACCGGCCAGTGGCTCTCGCCGAACGGTGGCCTGATCATGTGCTGAGGCTCCGCAGGCGCGGCGCGCCTACACCGTGCCCTGCGCCGCGGCGATCAAGTCCGTGACGGCCTCTGCCTCCGTCTCGTTGTAGAGCATCAGCGTCGTGCGGTCGGCGAAGGTGTTGCGCCGGGCGAGCTTCTCGCCTGCCTGAGCTGGCGTGCCCGAGACGGCGAGGATGTCGAAGAGATCGTCGTCTATCTTCGTGATCATCTCGAGCCACTTGCCTGCCTTCGACATGCGGTTGAGCTCGGGCTGGAGATCGCCGTAGCCGTGCAGGTCGAGCACGCCGCGGTAGGCCGGTGTCGAGCCGTAGAAGGAGAGCTGGCCCTTCGCCTTCTGTCGCGCGGTGGCGATCTGCTCGTCGTTGCTGCCGATGGCGACGATGTTCTGGCACGAGATCTGGAAGCTCTCGCGCTTGCGCCCGCCGGTCGCCAGACCGCGCGTGAGCGCCGGCAAGGTGTCCGCCTCCAGGAACTCCGGCGAGTGGAAGGGATGCACGAAGAGCCCGTCCGCGACCTCTCCGACGGCCTCCACCATCTTGGGGCCGACGCCGGCGACGAATAACAGCGGCGTTCCGAACGGGTTGGGGCCCGGGTTGAAGACCGGTGTCATCAGCGTGTGGTTGTAGAATTCGCCGTGGAAGTCGAGGCGGCCGTCGCCCTCCCAGCAGGCCCAGATGGCGCGGATCGCCAGCGCAAACTCGCGCATGCGCGCCGCCGGCTTCGACCATTCCTGGCTGAAGCGCTTGACGATGTGCGGCCTGATCTGGGTCCCGAGGCCCAGGATGAAGCGCCCCTTCGAGTGCGCCTGCAGGTCCCATCCGATGTGTGCGCAGATCATCGGGTTGCGCGCGAAGGCCACGGCGATCGCCGTGCCGAGCTCGATGCGCGAAGTCTGCTCGGCCGCCGTCACCAGCGGGTAGAACGGGTCGTGTGGTCCTTCGAAGCTCCAGGCTGCTGCAAAGCCCTGGCGTTCGATCTCGGCGGCCCTGGGGCCGCCAGCGGCAATTCCGGAGACCATCAGCGGGGCGTCGATCTTCACGGGTCCTCCGTCGGGGCTCCGCAGCATAGCCACTGGGAGCGTTCGGGGAAGCAGCCGCCTTTCCGTCGCGGGCAGGGGCAGCACCATTCCTGGTTTTGCTCGCAGCTCCCAGGTCGACACCGCACCCGAATTCTGCGTCGTGGCGAGCGCGTCATTTGAAGCCGAGCTGCTTTCCGCGGATGCAGAGCGGTGGTACTGGCATAGCCCCAGCCGGAGCGTGCTGAGCGGAGTGGTGATAGGATCCCGCGCCATGCGAAGCTGCCTGCAACGCCGATTGCCGGGTCGTGCGCTCGGGGCATGGGCATGATGGCCGGCATCTTCCAGGACCGCCTCGTCGACTCCATGGCGGAGATCCGGACGCGATGAGCGGCCGCTTCGAGGGCCAGACCCTATTCGTCACCGGTGCTGGTTCTGGTATCGGGCGCGCGACCGCACTTCGAGCCGGCGCCGAGGGTGGACACGTCGCGTGCGCCGACATCGACGAGAAGGCGCTCGGCGAAACCGCCGAGCTGGTTCGGGGAGCCGGAGGTACGGCACTGGCGGTGGCTTGCAATGTGACGGATGCGACGAGCGTGCGCGAGGCGCTGGCGGAGGCGGTGGCCGAGTTCGGTGGCCTCCAGGTGCTATGCAACGTCGCCGGCATCTGCGGACTCGAGCACACCGAGAAGGTCCGCGAGGCCGACTGGAACCGCATCATCGGTGTGAACCTCACCGGAACGTTCTTCGTCAGCCAGGCGGCATTGCCGCACCTGTTGGCGAATCGTCGCAGCGTCATCTCGAATGTGGCATCGGTGGCCGGCTTGAACGGCCAGGCCTACAGTGCCGCTTACTGTGCCTCGAAGTTCGGCGTCGTCGGTCTCACCAAGGCGCTGGCCGTCGAGTACTCGCAGAGGGGGTTGCGGGTGAACTGCGTGTGCCCCGGTGCCGTCCGGACCCCGATGATCGGACAGTCGCTGCCACCTGAAGGAGCGGATCCCGATCTGCTGAAGCGTCTGGCTCTGGTCAACGCGTTCACACGTCCGGAGGAAGTGGCGGGCGCCTTGCTGTATCTCGCGTCGGAAGATGCGCGTTCGATCAACGGTATCGCGATGCCGATGGATTTCGGCAACAACGCGGCCTGAACGGCGTGACGCCGATTGGGCGAAGGAGATGACATGCGTTGGATTGTTTTCATCTTGCTGCTGATGCTGGGCCTGCTGGGCTGTGGTTCCGGGGAGTCCGGTGGCGGCAGCTTTGGCGTCGAGCATCTGGTGGAAGGCACGGGCATGCAGCCGACGCCCCGGGACACGGTCGAGGTGCACTACCACGGCACCCTCGAGGACGGCACGGTATTCGACAGCAGCGTCGAGCGCGGCCAGATGGCGAAGTTTCCGCTGACACGGGTGATCCGGTGCTGGACGCAGGGCATCCCGCAGATGAAGGTCGGCGGCAAGGCGATCCTGACGTGTCCGCCGGAGATGGCGTACGGCGAGAAGGGCCCCGGGAGCATCCCGGCCAATGCGACGCTCACCTTCGAGGTCGAGCTGTTCGGGGTTTACTAGGAGCCAGCCTCAAGACTGACGCGACGCCGAGATGCCGCGGCAGCGCACATCAGAAGTCCAGGGGCAGCCCGATGTGCTCTTCGAAGATTCGGTCGCGATGCTCGAGGAGCAGCGGGGCGGGCGCATCGATCTCCGGCTTGCCGCTCGCGTCGTAGAGCGGGCGCAGCCAGTCGGGCATCGGGCACTTTTCTGGTGCCAGCGGAGCCAGCAAGTTGGAGAAGGCCGCCCAGTAGAGGTCGAGGGCGCTGAGCGCGCCTCCTACGAAGAAGCGGCGCCCGGCATCGCGTTCGGCGCGCAGCTGCGCCGCCAGCAGCGCGAGGACCTCGTTGACCCGGGCGGCGGCTCCCGCCACGACGTTCTCCTCGGCGAGTCCGTAGCGCCAGGGCATGCTGTCCGTCTCGGGGCTCGGACCCGGGGGCAGCAGACCGAGCCGCCGATTCCAGCCCAGCCCCTGCTCCCCGCAGATCTCGAAGCACAGCCCGAGCAGGAGGGCGCGGTCGCGTGGATCGATTGGCACCAGGCGCGGCTCCGGCGCGAGGCGCTCTGCGAGAAAGAGGATTTCCGCCCAGCCGCTGCGCGGACGCTCAGCTTCGTACATGGCGACCGGTGCGGCCAGCTGGTGCGTCCACGCGAGCAGCGGCTCGCGCTCGCCCTCCGGCGGCTGGCGCACCGGCGTGTAGGCGATCTTCTTCACGCCGAGAATGGCCTTGGCCGCCTCGCCCCAGGGCCCGGGCAGCCCCGTCGTCAGCACGAGCCGCAGGCCCGGCATGTCGACCGCGTCGGAGATCTCGACGTAGTCCATTAGTTGACTCTGCACGCGTCGCGCACGATGCGCGCACAGAAGCCGGCTCGTGCCGCTTTCGGCAGCTCGCTCGCGCTGCACTCCACCTCCGAGGTGCAGACTGACGGGTGGCCGGGGTGCGCAGAGTCCGAGGCCGCGAAGCGGTGCGCCGCTGCGACGCTCGGGATGACTGCCGCCAACGAGCGTCCGCCGGCATCGCCGGAGATCCGGCATCGCGTGCGGAAATCGTGGTCTGGTTGCTGCGGGAGCTGCTGCATGGGATCTCCGTGGGATAGCGCGCCGGTCAGCTTGCCAGATGAAGACGACGTGCGGTAGCAACTTTGGTATAAGGTCTGAAATTCGGCGTTGCCCGGAGCCGCCCCATGACTCCCCATTTTTCGTTGCTGCCGCTGAACGGCTGGCTCTGTGCGGCCAAGGTCGACGAGCTCGAGCGGGTGCGCCAATTCTATTCGGATCGGGCTGCGGTCTGAGGACGGAGGCTTGCCGGCGTCATGACCCGCCGCCAGCAGCGGCTCGTTCTCGGGATGATCCTGCTCATCACCGTGGTCGAGTACGGCCATCGTCAACTTCTAGCGTTGGCTCTCGTGCCGATCGGAGTCGATCTGGGAGTGTCCGATACCGCGCTCGGCGCGTTGCTGACGGCGTTCGGGGTGACGTACGCGGCGGCCGCCCTGTTGCTCGGACGGCTTGCAGATCGGACGAGCCGGTGCGCGGTCTTGGCCGCTGGCGCGGCCTTCTTCAGCGTCATGACGGCTCTGGGTGCGGTCGCAGGGTCCTACCTGGGGTTGGTGTCCACCCGCCTTGGCGTGGGCGTCGGACAGGCGGGGGTCTCCCCGGCGAGCACGGCGATCCTCTCCGATACGTTCCCGCCGGAACGTCGTGCGACAATGCTCGGCCTCGTGGCCATGGCGGCGCCGTTCGGCATCGCGGTGGCGCTCGTCGCGGGTGGTTTTGGGATCGAGGCCTATGGATGGCGCCCGACGTTCGTCGCCGCAGGCGTCATCGGCGTGCTGGTATCGGCACTCTTCGCACTCTTGGTGAAGGAGCCACCGCGAGGCTTCTCCGAGGGGCGTGAGGCGGAAGCCGATCGCCCGCCTAGCTTCGTCGCTGTGGTGCGACACCTGGGCCGCTTCCGTTCGTTTCGCCACGTGCTGGTCGCGACCGCACTTTCGAGCCTGGCGGCGATCACGGCGGCGCAATGGGCACCGGGCTTTCTGCACCGCGTCCACGGCATGTCCATCCGGGATGCCGGGCTCGCGTTCGCCGTCTGTAGCCTGGCGAGCGCGCTGGGCTCTCTGCTGAGCGGCGTGGTGTCGGATCGTGCCGGCAGTCGCGATGCCCGCTGGTACGGGTGGGTGCCGGCGATCGGGTCGCTGCTGGCCGCACCGCTGCACCTCATCGCGTTTCTGTGGCCGGGTGCCTTCGGGGCCGTCGGCTGGCTGGTGCCCGCGCTGTTCTTCGCCATGTTCTTTGGTCCGCCGGCGACAGCCTCGGTGCAAAGTCTCGCGCCCATCGCGATGCGTGCCTCGGCCGGCGCCGTGCTCGCGTCGACGCTGATCTTCGTCGGCATGGGCGCCGGGCCACTGCTTGCCGGCGCGGTGAGCGATCTCTTGCACGCCAGCCATGGCGAAGAGTCGCTCCGCTACGCGCTATGTGGCGTATCCGGAGTCTATGCATGGTCTTCAGCGCATTTCTTTTCTGCCGCGCGTACGTTCCGCCAGGACCTGGTGGCGGCGGCTCGCGGATAGGGGGTTTTAGTGCGACCCGAGGCGTTCCATATCGAGATTCCCGGAGCCGCTCTCGGCGCCCTGCGTGAGCGGTTGTCGCATCGCCGTGCTGCCGCCGATTTCGCCAATGACGACTGGGGTTATGGGACGAATGGCGCCTACCTGAACGAGCTCGTCGAGTATTGGCTGGACGGATACGACTGGCGCAAGCACGAAGCGGCGATGAACTCGTACCCGAATCAGCGCGTGTCGATCGAAGGCATCCCCATCCATTTCATTCACCAGCCGGGAGTCGGACCGGACCCGATGCCGCTGATCCTGACTCATGGCTGGCCGTGGACCTTCTGGGACTACGAGAAGCTGATTCGGCCGCTTGCGGATCCGGCGGCGTTCGGCGGCGATCCGGCGGATGCCTTCGACGTGGTGGTTCCCTCTCTTCCAGGCTTCGGCTTCAGCTCACCGCTCGAGACGCCGGGGGTGAACTGGGTGCGAACCGCGGAGCTCTGGGTGCGGCTGATGCGCGACGGGCTCGGGTACGACCGCTTCGCCGCGCAGGGAGGAGATTGGGGAGGCATCGTCGCGACCGAGCTCGGGCACCGCTTCGCAGAGCACGTGATCGGCATCCACACCACGCTGCCCGGTCATGCGGCGCTGGTCGCGGGCTTGAGCGCTGCCGACGTCGGGCCGGGCGAGGAGAGCTGGGCCGAGGATCAGGCGCGACGCATGCGCACGGCGACGAGTCACATGGCCGTGCATACGACCGACCCACAGACGCTCGCGTACGCGCTCAACGACTCGCCGCTCGGTCTGGCGGCATGGATCGTCGAACGGCGCCGCGCGTGGAGCGATTGCGACGGGGATGTCGAGCGCCGTTTCAGCAAGGACGACTTGCTGACGACGATCTCGCTCTACTGGTTCACCGAGACCATCGGCACCTCCATGCGGTTCTACAAGGAGTGCCTGGGCATGCAGCCCTGGCGGCCGGCCCACGCACGCATGCCTGCCGTCGAGGCACCGACCGGGATCGCGGTGTTCCCGGAAGAGCTGATCAAGCTGCCGCGCAAGGCGGCGGAGCGCAACGCCAACCTCATCCATTGGAGCCTGATGCAGGCCGGCGGGCATTTTGCACCGGCGGAGGAGCCCGACGCCCTGATCGAGGACGTGAGAGCTTGCTTCGGAAAGCTGCGCTGAAAGGGGGATGCGTGCAATGAGCCCGACTACGGTGCGCGAAGTGAGCCATCTGATCGTTCATGTGGCCGACACCGACGCGACGATCGACTTCTGGTGCAACGGCCTGGGGGGTGTTCTCGAATCCGACGAGGAGCTGTCCGCGCCGGCTCTCGACGCGCTCTTCGGGCGCGACGGCGTGCGTATCCGCGACACCTTCATTCGGGTGGGCGGCGTGCGGTTGCATACGATCGAGACACTCGACGTGCCTCGGGCGCGGGTTCCGCCGGCCACGAGCTCCATTGCCCTGGGTCTCGGCGGAGTCTCCTTCCGTGTCCCTGATTTCGATGCGGCCCACGCGCGCGCCCGGCGCGAGGGGCGCAGCCCGACGGAAATCTACGAGTTCGCCGATCTGACACCGCCGGTGCGCATGTTCTTCCTCGAGGATCCGGACGGTCTGCGCGTCGAAATGATCGAAGACGGCATGTAGCTCTGCTCGGCACTCGCAACGCGCAAATTCAGTCTGCCGAAGTCGGGGCGCGGGGCCGATGCCCGACGCACTCGTCGAACGCGACGGCCATGGCATGGCCGCTACCATGGACCACCCGAGCGGTCTTCGAGGAGAAGCGCTCGAGCTTCGAGTGGCGTCGACCATCGGGCGGGAGGAGGCGGGCATGAAGGTTCTCGTGATGGGTGGCACGATGTTCAACGGGTTCGCGCTCGTGGGCGAGCTATGCGCCCAGGGCCACGCGGTGACCGTCTTGAACCGCGGCAAGACCCAGGCCGATCTTCCGCGGGGGGTGGAGCGGCTCGTCTGCGACCGTACCGACGCGGACGCCATGCGGCGGGTGTTGGGTGGACTCGAGTTCGATTGCATCTTCGACGTGTCTGCGTACCGACTGGAAGACGTGCAGCTCATGACCGAGCTCTTCGAAGGGCGCGTGGGGCACTACGTCTTCATCAGCTCGACCGTGATCTATGCGACATCGGATCTGCTCCCCATCACCGAGGAGCACCCGGTCGACCGCAGCGAGCGGCAGAACGAGTACGCTCTCAACAAGCTCGCATGCGAAGACTTTCTCTTCGAGCGAAACGCCCAGACGGGCTTTCCAGCCACGGTGGTGGCGCTCTCGATGGTCTTTGGACCGCGCAACATCCTGCCCGATCGGGAGCAGCGGATGTTCGCGCGCCTGCTGTTGGGACGCCCCGTGATGATCCCCGGTGACGGCACCGCGCTGGCGCAGGTGGGCTATGTCGAAGATCAGGCCCGCGCCCTGCGCATGCTGATGGGCCAGCCGGTCTCCTTCGGCCGACGTTACAACTTGACCGGCGCCGACTACTTTTCCGCCGAAGGCTACGTCGACGTGATCGCGGAAGTTCTCGGGCGCCCGGTGCAGAAGGTCTTCATCCCGGCGGGATTGATGGACGACCTGTTCGCGGGGAGGGCTTCGCTGCTTCCGGTGAAGCTCGAGGCGAACATCGAAACCCGCGCCACCTCGGTGCAGAGCCGCGTCGCAGCGAATCAGTTCATGCTGTCGTGTCTGGTTCAGCGGCTGGCCCCGCATCTGCACGGTTGGAACCGCAATGTGCTCTTCGGCGTCGATCGCCTGCGGCGCGATGTGGGCTGGGAGCCGGAGTTCGATCTGAAGCGCGCGGTCGAGCACACCTGGGAGTGGTTCCAGGCCCAGGGCCTGCACGAGAACCCGAGCTTCGACTTCGGTTGGGAGGACGAGCTGCTGCGGCAGATCGAGGCCACCGCCGTTTGAGTCGGCACGGCCCCGCGAGGCCAGTCTGCCGGGTCCCGCTTAGAGGCGGGCAGCGAGCGAGAATGTCGTTTCTCCGCGCGGACGGGTAATGTATGGGTCCCCGCACGGGGGAAACTACGAGGAGATGATGATGGCGGGACGTCTGGACGGCAAGGTGGCCTTGATCTCGGGTGCAGCGCGCGGCATGGGAGCGTCGGAAGCGCGGCTCTTTGCGACGGAAGGTGCGGAGGTCGTGCTCGGTGACGTCCTCGATGAAGACGGTGCCAAGGTCGCCAGCGAGATCGGTGAGCGCGCCAGCTACGTGCACCTGGACGTCACTAGCGAGGAGTCGTGGCTGGCGGCCGTGGCGCACGCCCGGGAGCGCTTTGGCAAGCTCGACGTGCTGGTGAACAACGCCGGAATCCTGCGGTTCAATGCGATCGAAAACACACCTCTCGAGGAGTACGAGGCGGTGATCCGGGTGAATCAGGTGGGCTGCTTCCTGGGGATGAAGTCCGCGATCCCGGCCCTGCGTGACGCCGGAGGTGGCGCGATCGTCAACATCTCGTCGGCGGCAGGCCTCGAAGCCATGCCGGGGATCGTCAGCTACTGCTCGAGCAAGTTCGCCGTGCGCGGCATGACGAAGGTGGCAGCTCTCGAGTTTGGAGCGCACGCCGTGCGCGTGAACTCGGTTCACCCGGGCGGAACGAATACCCCGATGGTCGCCATGGGTGACTTCTCGGAGGCCGAGAAAGAGGGCTACGAGCCGCCCCAACCGATCAAGCGCGTCGCCGAGCCGGAGGAGATCGCGGAGCTGGTACTGTGGCTCGCGTCCGACGCGAGCAGCTATTGCACCGGCGCCGAGTTCGTGATCGACGGTGGCTTGACCGCCGGCTCTCCGTTTACGCCGATCGACAGCTGATCCGGCTCACGGCGGGGCTCACGGACGAATCCGTCCGCGAGCTCGACTCTGGTGTCGGCCTCGGAAACCGCCTCGACCGCCAGGCCGGGCTCCAGCGGCTGGCGCGTCGAGTCGCATTCGGGGCCCGCCATCTCATCGGTTCCGCCTCACTCAGCGCGGCTCATACCAGATCGGTGAAGTCCAGGCGCGCTCTCGAACCGTCGGGCGGTGGCTCTCCGCGCAGCAGGCTGCATAGCCCGGGCCGACCGTCTCCGGCTCGTCACAGCGAACGCCCGCCTCGCTGCAGAGGTGTTGGCTCCAGCGGCAGGTCGGGTTCTCGAGCACGCGCGCGTAGTAGAAGGCGTGCTCGTCGGCTCTGAAGGCCGGGTCTCTCCAGACGGAGCAGAGCGCGTCGGCTCCCTTCCCTCTTGGCTCGCAGGTTTCGAGGTCGACGCTTGCGCCATTTTCGCCGCCGGCCACCGTGTAGACCTTCTCGCGCGGCTTCCCGTCTTCGACCCAGCCCTTCACCACCTGGATCTGCTGCAGTGCTGTGCCGGGCCGCCGCGGTGCTCCGGGATCGCGCAAGGCCGAAACCGCAAACGCGGGGCTACCCGCCCCCTCGGCTGGCTGAGGCAGGTCGCCGCCCATCGGCACGCCGCCGGCGTAGCCCCGCTCGGCGAAGTTCTTCGCCTGGCAGAGATCGTCGCCATATTCCCAGCCTCCGAAAAAACGCACCACCGGGCGCGTGCCGCTCGTGCCGTAGGTCTCCTTCCGGGCGAGGGCGCTGTAGAGCGAGTCGCGGCTGTTCTCTTCCGCCCACACCACGGCGAGGCCCCCCGGGTTGTACTCGATGCTGTCGGGCAGCCCGACGGGCAGGGAGCCGCTGGCTGCGCGGCCGGCGCCGCCGTGGCCCTTGGGATCGTCTTCGCGGGTCAGTCCCGGGGTGCCCAGGTGCGAATCGGTGCTGGCGATGATCCCGTACTTGAGCGGATTGACACCCAACTGTTGCTCGAGCACGAGGCCCTTCTTGAGTGCCTCCCGCACCATCGACGCCCGCGCGGCCGGCGCCGCCGCCGAGCCCGTCTGGAAATCGTTGCTCGCGCCGGCGAAGCTGTCGTAGGGCAGCTTCTCGAAGCCGCACGCCTCGTCGGTGGTGTCGCCGGAGAGCGCACACTCGGAGTCGCCCTTGTGCTGCATGATCTCGATGAGCGGCTCCAGTCGTTGGCGCGTGCGGGCCTCGCTCTCGCTCACCGGGAGGTTCACATCCCTGCCGCTGCGCAGACCGGCCGCCGCGAACATCAGTGCGTTGCCGCTCAGGTTCGAGTTGTGCGGGATGGTGAGCACCTCGCATCCGTCGATTCCCTCGATGCAGTCCCTCTGAAGCGCATCCCACAGCGCCGCGGCCGAGCCCGTATCGACCCACGAGGGCGGGTAGTCCGGGACCCTCTCGTTGCGAAAGAGCACGTTGCGGTGGAGGTTCACTCCCGCGTCGACCGAGGCGGTCCATTCGTAGCCGACGAAGCTCGTGAAGCTGCAGGCCGCGCTGCGATCGTAGGCCTCCTCCGCCGCCGCGCGGATGTCGCTCCAGGTGTCCCGCGCCGCCGCGAGACAGGCTTGCCCGTTCTTGCCGCAGAAGTTGAAGCGCTCACGCATCGCAATGCCGCGCATTCCCAGTGGCGGCAGCGCCACCTGGCCCAGGTTCTGGAAGATCCAACAGATGTCGGAGTCGTAGCCAGGGTGACCAGGCGTCGAACAGATCCGTATCTCGCCGAGCAGTTCGGCGTGGTCGCTCAGCATGGTGAAGTCCAAGGGGCGGGCGAGCTGTGCTGAGCGCAGGGCGTTGCCGTCGCCGTCGTACGGTTGAAGGCCCACGCGTTCCCCCTTCGCGAAGCGGTAGGCATCCCGGGGCGTGTTGCGCGTGTTCTGGGTGGCCGCGTCGAACGAATAGGCGGTGTGTACGTGCGTATCGCCGAAGAAGGGGCGCCGCAGCGGGTCGTGCTCCGCGCAGGGCTCGCGCTCCTCCGTGACCGCGTAGGGCGGTGCCGCTCCCGCCGTCGACGTCGCGACGAGGGCAGCCATCGCCGCGACCAGGGACACGGCGTGCAGCACGAGGCGAATTTCGAACATGACCGCTGCTCCTTTGAGGATCGAGTGCGCCTACCCTATCACTCGTTGCCAGCTCGGGTGTAGAGTCGGCCCTGGTCTTCGAATTCGTCGGAGGTGGCCGATGGGACGCAGATGGCTCTTCTTGCTCGCGACGGCCGCGCTGGCCTGCGGCGGCGAGGATCGCCTCGACAACGCGATCGAAGGAAGGGCGCGCAGCGCCACGGCCGTCGAGGCACAGGCGGCGGCGCAGCGCGAGGCGGGCGTCGCTCTGGCGGCCAAAGCGGGTGTCGAGCGCACCCTGTCCGAGAAGCAGGTCCTCTTCGGCGACCTCCACGTGCACACGACCTATTCGCCGGACGCCTTCACCCTGGCGTTGCCGATCATGGGAGGTGAGGGTGCGCACACCCTCGCCGACGCCTGCGACTTTGCGCGCTACTGCGCCGAACTCGACTTTTACAGTCACAATGATCACGCGGAGTCGCTGATTCCGGAGCATTGGGCGGCTACGAAGGAAGCCGTGCGTCGCTGTAACGCCAGCGCCGGCGACCCGGCGAACCAGGATCTGATGGTCTTCAGCGGCTGGGAGTGGACCCAGGTAGGGCTCACGCCGGAGAGCCACTGGGGCCACAAGAACGTGATCTTCCTGGGCCAGGAAGAGGACGAGCTGCCGGCCCGCGCGATCAATTCGCGGCCCTACGGCGGAGACATCGGCTTGTTCAAGCAGACGCGGCAGGCGGCAAAGGCGCGCTTCGTGGATCCGCAGAACTGGCAGCAGTACCAGGATCTCGAGTGGCTGGTCGACCGTCTCGAAGCGTGGCCCGAGTGCCCGCGCGACGTCGACTCGAAGGCGTTGCCGCTCGACTGTCACGAGAACGCGCCCACGCCGGACGTGCTCTACCGCAAGCTCGACGAGTGGGGCTTCGACAGCCTGGTGATTCCCCACGGCACGGCCTGGGGCGCCTACACTCCGCCGCTGACCTCGTGGGACAAGGCGCTCAGCAGCCGCAACCACGATGCCGACAAGGTGCGGCTCGTCGAGATCATGTCCGGGCACGGCAACAGCGAGGAATATCGGGACTGGCGCAACTTCGACGAGATCGACGGGGAGCTCGTCTGTCCCCAGCCAACGCCGGACTTCCTGCCCTGCTGTTGGCGCGCCGGCGAGATCATGCGAGAGCGCTGCGGCGACCTGCCGGAGGCGGAGTGCCAGGCACGGGTCGAGGAGGCGAAGAGCGTGGCGATGCAGGCCAACGTAACGCCGGCCTTCGTCTTCCCCGACACGTCTCCAGAAGATTGGCTCGACTGTGACCAGTGTCGCGACTGCTTCAAGCCGTCGTTCAACCATCGTCCGCTCGAATCGGTGCAGTACGCCATGTCGCTGGCGAGTCCGGACGAGCTCGATGCCGACGGCAGGCCGCTGCGCTTCCGCTTTGGCTTCATCGCCTCGACCGATGATCACACCTCGCGCCCAGGCACCGGCTACAAACAGTACGCCCGCAAGAAGATGACGTTTTCACCGGGAATGATGAGCGAGCTTCTCTCGCCGCGGGATCGGCTCGAAGAGGGCGACGATCCCCGGCGGGCGGTGCGCCTCGATGCAGCCAAGCGTTTGATGGATTCCGAGCGGGTCACGAGCTTCACCTATCCCGGCGGCATCGTCGCCGTGCACGCCGATTCGCGCAGCCGCGAGGCCGTGTGGCAGGCGCTGAGGCGTCGCGAGGTCTACGGAACCAGCGGCCCGAAGATCCTTCTGTGGTTCGATCTCGTGAACGGCCCCGGCGGCAGCGCGCCGATGGGGTCGGAGGTGACCATGGACCAGATGCCGCGCTTCGAGGTGCGCGCCGCGGGCGCCTTCGTGCAGAAGCCCGGCTGTCCCGAGGCGAATCACGCCGCACTCACTCCCGAGCGGCTCGAGGCTCTGTGTGCCGGCGAGTGCGACCACCCCAGCGACGTGCGCCACCCGATCGTGGGTATCGACGTCATCCGTATTCGACCGAGCATCGACCCGAAGGAAGACGCGGGCGACCTGATCGAGGACCATTGGAAGCGCTTCGAGTGTGAGCCCGACCCCGCTGGCTGCGCAGTGCAGTTCGTCGACAACGAGTATCCGGGTTCCGACCGCGACGTGCTCTACTACGTCCGCGCGGTCCAGGAGGAGACACCGGCCATCAACGGAGCGTTGTTGCGCACGGAGTTCGATGCGGCGGGTCAAGCCGTGTCCGTCGCCCCGTGCTATGGCGACTACCGCACGGACCCGACGGACGACTGTCTGGCGCCCGCACAGGAGCGGGCATGGTCGTCGCCGATCTTCGTAAACCAGCCGCGTTGATGCGGTCACTCACCCGAGGCAAAGAGGCATGTCGAACTCGCTGATTCTCGACGACCGCATCCAGTGCGGCATGGTGCTGGGCGGTGGCGCCCGGGAAGGTGTTCTGGACCTGGCCCCGCGCATGGAACGCGCGGGCTTCGATTCTCTGTGGGTCGGCGATCACGTCTCCTTCTACATTCCCGTGCTCGAATCGCTCACTCTGCTCTCTTTCGTCGCGGCAGTGACCGAGCGAATCCGGCTCTGCACCGGTGTCTACCTCTTGCCTCTGCGCCACCCCACGACCACCGCGAAGGTCACCTCGACCCTCGACATGCTCTCCGCTGGGCGCCTGACCCTCGGGATCGGCGTCGGTGGCGAGTTTCCGCCGGAGTTCGAGGCCTGCGGCATTCCGGTGGATGAGCGAGGGCCCCGTACGGACGAATCGATCGAAGTCGTGCGCCGCCTGTGGACCGAGGAGCAGGTGGCGCATTCGGGCCGCCATTTCTCGTTTGGTCCGGTCACCCTCTCGCCGAAGCCCTCACAGGCTGGCGGCCCCCGGATCATCGTCGGTGGGCGCAAGGGCCCGACCTTTCGCCGCGCGGGTGTGCTGGGAGACGGCTACATCTCGCACATGTGCTCGGCGGAGCAGTACGCTGCGAACATGCAGAAGATCGCGGCGCATGCCGCGAAGGCGGGCCGCGAGCCGCGCCCGTTCGAAACGGCGTCCTTCATCTTTACGGTGCTCGACGACTCCTACGAGGCCGCTCTCGATCGTGCTGCGACGATGCTGGAGACCATCTACCACCGGCCGTTCCGGGACGCGGCGAAGAAGTACTGTCTGCTGGGGCGTCCGGAAGACTGGCTCGAGCAGATGCAGGAGTTCGCCCGGGCTGGCTCGCGCCACTTCGTCTTCTCGCTGTTGAGCGATACCGACGAGTTTCTCGAGGCGTATGCGAACGTGATCCGGCCGGGGTTGAGTTCGATTGACGTCTAGCGGCGCGGGTCAGCTCTGCCGGTCGAGCCGCCGTTCGAGCGCCTCG
Organism: Deltaproteobacteria bacterium; assembly: GCA_019310965.1. Taxonomy (GTDB): domain Bacteria; phylum Myxococcota_A; class UBA9160; order UBA9160; family SMWR01. The sequence continues at coordinate 10,730 of JAFDDG010000059.1, read as the reverse complement.
GTGACGCCGTTGTTCACCGCCGTGCTGTTCTCTTGCGTCTGGAAGCCGGCACGCAGGAAACGGCCCGACAGCTTGATCATGATCGCGCAGAAGCGCATCGTGGCGTAGATCTCCCAGTAGTCGATCGAGCCGGCGACGCTGCGCCCAACGGCCCGTTCCCAGTGTGCGAGCATGGCTTCGCGGGTCGGGAAGCCGTCGAGCCGCTTCGCGTCCATGTCGTCGAAGGACATGCGGTCGAACATGATCCACCAGCCGATGTCGGCGTCCGGAGGGCAGATGGCGCAGGCCTCCCAGTCGACGACGGCTGCGCAGCGGTAGTCCTGCCAGATCATGTTGCCGAGGCGCGAATCGCCCCAGGAGAGCCCCAACGGAGCATCGTGGGGGGCGTTCGCGTCGAGCCAATCGAGGCCGCGCAGCATCACCGGGTGCTCTCGGCCGGCGAGTTCCTCGATCGTGTAGCGCCGGTACAGATCCAGCTGCTGCTGAAAGGTCGGTGCGCCGCTGCCGGAGATGTCGAGCCATTCGAGGTCCAGCGTGCGCCAGTCGAGCGAGTTGATGGCGGCCATCGCGTCGATCCCGCTGTACACCATGCGTTCGCGCTCTGCCGGTGTGGCGTCGTCGACCAGGAAGCCGGCGGTGGAGTAGCGGGGTACGTCGGCCGGAATGACGCCGTCGACGAAGCTCATCACGAAGAATGGGCTCCCGAGCACGTCCGGTGCGGGCTCGTAGGGCATTGTCGGCGGGACCGGCGCCACGCCGGTGGCGCCGACACGGCTCATGATGCGGTGCTGCAGGCCGGCAGACACCTCGCAGGCGGCTGTCTGGACCGGAAAGATTGCGCCGTCCCGGGGCTCGATTCGCGCCACGTAGCGCTCACTCCTCGGCGCGCCGGCGTCGTCCCAGGTGGCCGTGAAGAAGACGGTTTCGTTCGAGAAGCCGGTCGAACGCGGCATGTCGACGTCGTGGACGGACAAGTGGGCCGAGTCCGGGCGCTGGCGCTTCATCCAGGAGTCGAGGGCGTCGCGAAAGCTCTCCGGATCGCGAACGGTCTTGGCGGGAACGGATTCCGACATGGTCTCCTTCGGGGGCGTCAGCCTAGCGCGTCGAGCCCGTCGCAGCGGCGCCCGAGGGGAAGGAGCGGTGCGTCACGGTGGCTGTGTCGCAGGCGTCCGCGCAGCACCGAACGGTCATTCCGATGCCCATTTCGCTGGATTCCGATCCAGATCCGGATACGGGGTAGACCGGCCCCGCCGTGTTCTGCTCTACTTGCCAGCGGAACTGCCCGCCGTGGCCGCGGTATCGATGGAGGTGTGGTGATGGCCGACGAGACGCTGAATTCCCCCGATGGAGCCTCCTCGACGGGGCTCGATCCGAAGCTTGCGGGTGTGCTCTGCTACCTGCTGGTTTTCGCCTCGGGGATTCTATTCGTGTTGATCGAGAAGGAGGATCGCTACGTTCGCTTCCACGCCTACCAGTCGACTGCGACTTTCCTGGCGATTTTCATCGTAAGCGTCGCGGCTTCTCTGCTCCCCCTCATCGGCTGGATGATCAGCGCGGTGCTGCCGCTGATCTCGCTCGTGCTCTGGATCCTTCTGATGGTGAAGGCCTTCCAGGGTGTGCGGTACAAGCTTCCCATCGTCGGTGATTGGGCCGAGGAAGCTTCGGCTTGATGCGACTCGGAATCTCGAGAGGTGTTCTCCTCGCAGCGTTGGCGCTGTGGCCCACTTCGGCGGGAGCAGAGATCCCCGAGCCCTTGCCTCACGTCAACCCGCGTCTCGCGGCCCATCAGGCGCAGTTCGCTGAGCCGAAGCTCATGCGCCTTTCGAAGCACGTCTATGCGGCCGTGGGGTACGACCTGGCGAATGTGGGCTTCGTGGTTACCGACGCCGGCGTTCTCGTCTTCGATACGGGTGGCGAGCTCGAGCGTGCGAAGAAGACGCTGGCCGCGCTGCGCGAAGTCAGCAAGGCTCCGATCGTCGGCGTGGTCTACTCCCACGGGCACGGCGATCACGTCGGCGGCGTGAAGGCATACGTGCCCGAAGGCCACGCCAGCGGCATCCCCATCTACGCGAACGCGCGCTATCGCCGTTACCTGCGGGAGATGGCGATCCCGCGCGGCATGAGCCGCGGGTACTTCCAGATGGGCTATCTGCTGCCCCGGGGCCCGGCCGGCAGCATCGGTGCCGGCGCCGGCCCGGCGGTGGGCAGCGGTCGCCTGACCTACCTCACGCCCAGCGTCGAGATCGAAGATGCGCTCGAGCTCACGCTCGGCGGCGTGCGCATCCGCCTCTTCCACGCGCCGGGCGATCTCGACGACAGCCTGTCCGCCTGGCTGCCGGACGAGGGCGTGCTGATGGCCGGCGACAGCGCCTATCCGATGATGCCCGCGATCTCGACGCCGCGGTCGGAGTACGGTCGTAGGGTCTGGGAGGCCCTGGACACGCTCGACTCGTATCGCGCGCTGCCGGTCGAGCAGCTGCTGACCGGGCACCTGCGCGTGATTTCGGGGCGAGAGGAGGTGTACGACTTCCTGACGAAGTTCCGCGACACCATCCAGTTCCTGAACGATCAGACGCTGCGCGCGGTGAATCAGCAGCTCGACCACGGCGAGGCGGCGCGGCTCGTCGAGGCCACCCTGCCGCAGCACCTCGCCACCGATCCCGATCTGGGCGAGTACTACCACGAGCTCGAGTGGACGCTGAAGGGGCTCTACACCAAAGCCGTCGGTTGGTGGAACGGTGACGTGGTCGACCTCGTCGAAGTGCCACGCGTCGAGCGCTTCGAGCGCACCATCGCCCTGGCCGGTGGACGCGAGAAGGTGCGCGAGGCGGCGCACGCGGCATTTGCCGCGGGAGAGCGCGCCTGGTCTGCGCAGCTCATGCGCATGCTGGTGGCGACGCAGTCCGACGACGCCGCGTCGCGCCGAGATCTTGCCCGCATCCTGCGGACCATCGCCTACGACGCCAACACGGCCAATACGCGTCACTATCTGCTGAGCCAGGCCCTCGTGCTCGAAGGCAAGCTCGACCTCGCACAGCTTCCCATCTCGCGCGCGAACCCCGAGTTCCTGCGCGCGAACCCGGACTCGGTCTTGTTCCGCTCGCTGGGGCCGCGAGTCGACCCTGTGAAGAGCCGCGACGTGGTGCTCACGGTGGGCTTCCGAATTCGCGATACCGGGGCACAGCACACCGTATTCGTGCGTCGCGGTGTGATCGAGCACCGCGCCGGACGTCCCGAACGGGCCGACCTGCGCGTCGAGTTCGATCGCGAGACCTGGATCCAGCTGGCCGCCGGCATGCAGCGCTGGCTGGATGCTCACGCGGCGGGCTCGCTGCGGGCCGAGCCCGATCGAGAGGCGCTCGAGCGCTTCGCGAGCATCTTCGACGGACAGGTCGAGTAGCCCGGCGCCGGAGGGGCCACGTGCAGATCGATCCCGAGGCAATGCAGGATTTCGCGCTCACGCTGCTGCCCACGGTGGTGACGTTGCTCAGCGTCGGAATCGCGCTGGCGCTGGCGAATCGTCTGCTGCTCGGCCGGGCGAAGGCCCGCGAGCCAGAGGGACAGATGGGTCGTCAGCTGGTGATGTTGGCGCTCAGCGTCGTCGGTTTGATCGCCATCATCCTGGCGTTGCCGCTCGACACCACGCGCCAGGGCCAGCTGCTGAGTCTGCTGGGGCTCCTGCTCAGCGGCGCGATTGCACTCTCGTCGACGAATCTGCTCGGCAACATCATGTCCGGGCTCATGCTGCGCGCAGTCCAGAACTTCCGCCTCGGAGATTTCATCGAGGTGGCGCAGGAGTTTGGCCGCGTCTCGGAGCGCGGTCTCTTCCACGTCGAGATCCAGACGCCCCTGCGACAGTTCACCACGCTGCCCAACACCTTCCTGGTCAACAATCCTGTGCGCGTGGTCAACGCGACCGGTGCTGTTGTCGAGGCGAAGATATCGCTTGGGTACGAGGTGCCGCGGCGTGATGTCGAGCAGCACCTCTGTGCCGCCGCTGAACAGGCCGGTCTCGAGGAGCCCTTTGCGCGCGTGCTCGAGCTCGGCGACCACTCGGTGACCTACCAGGTGGCTGGACTGCTGCGAGAGGTGGAGAAGCTGCTGGCCACTCGCTCGCGGGTAAACGCCCAGATCCTCGACGTGCTGCACGATGCGGGCATAGAGATCGTCTCTCCGGCATTCATCAATCAGCGCGACTATCCGGCGAGTCGTACATTCGCCCCGCAGCCGCCGGCATCGGTGCCGGCTGCTGCCCCGGTGCGAGACGAGGCGCCGGCCGAGGTCTTCGATAAGGCGAGCTCTGCGGCGCTTCGCGAACGGCTCGAGGAGTTCGAGCGCCGTCTCGAGGGTGCCATCGAGGAGCTCGAGCGTTGCGAGCGCGCCGGTGAAGAGCCGCCTGGCGAAATCAGCTTTGCCGAGCAGATCGTGCGGGCGCGTCGGCGCCTGGAGCGCGTGAAGCTCGCGCTGGAAGATCGCGAGTTGCTCGGGTAACCGCGGGGCTCGAGCGCATCGGGCGCGCCAGCGGCGTTGTCGGGGCCGATGCGAAGGCGTACGTTCCGAAGACAGTCTTCTGCAACCGGGAGGCTTCCGGCGAGATCGCGCCGTCGGCTGCTTCGCCGCCTCGGAGAGCAAGGGAATGAAGGTCTACACCACTGCGCCCCTCGAGGATCCGCGTGATGCGCGCACCGCGTTTCGGCGCCTCGAGGAGATCGGGTACGACGGCGCCTTCAGCTTCGAGGCGAAGCATGACCCCTTCCTGCCTTTGGTACTCGCAGCCGAGAATACGGAGCATCTGATTCTCGGCACCGCGCTCACCATCGCCTTTGCCCGCAACCCGATGAATCTGGCCAACCTGGCCTACGGCGTGCAGTCCATCAGTGAGGGACGTTTCATCCTGGGGCTGGGCTCGCAGGTGCGCCCGCACATCCAGCGCCGCTTCAGCATGCCCTGGTCGAAGCCCGCGGCGCGCATGCGCGAGATCGTGTTGGCGATCAAGGCGATCTTCGCGCGCTGGGAAGGCCATGCCGAGCTCGCCTTCGAAGGCGAGTTCTATCGACACACGTTGATGATTCCGGCGTTCGACCCGGGGCCGCATCCGTTCGGACCGCCGCCGATCTACACGGGCGGCTTCGGTCCACTGATGACCCGGGTGGCCGGCGAGGTGGCGGACGGCTTTTTCGGACATCCCTTCAACACCCGCAAGTCGCTGCTCGAGAATATGTTGCCGGCCTTGGACGCGGGCCTCACGAAGAGTGGGCGCACGCGCAAGGACCTGGATGTGATCTGGTCGACACTCACCGTGACCGCCGACACGGAGCAGGAATTCGAGCGAGTCAAGCTCGCGGCGCGCAAGCAGCTCGCCTTCTACGGTTCGACGCCTGCCTACAAGCCCACGCTGGACTGTGAAGGCTGGGGAGATCTGCATTTCGAGCTGAATCGCATGTCGAAGCAGGGTAAGTGGGACGAGATGACCGAGCTCATCAGCGACGAAGTGCTGGAGGCGATCGCGGTGGTCGGCCCGCGCAACGAGATCGCGGCCAAGCTCACAGCGCGTTTCGAGGGGGTTGCCGACGGAGTGAGCCTCACTCACAACCGTGCGCCGGATCCCACCCACTGGGCCGATGTGGTTGCGGATTTGAAACGCGGCTGAACCTGCCCTAACGCGGCAGTGCCATCATCTTGGTTTCGAGGTGTCCCTCGAAGCCCTCGGCCCCGTTCTCCCTTCCGATGCCGCTCTGCTTGTAGCCGCCGAAGGGTGAGTCGACGTTGAACCACTGACCGCCGTTGAGGCTCATGGTGCCCGTTCGGATGCGGCGCCCGACGGCGAGGGCTCGCTCGTTGCTCGCCGACTGAATCGAGCCGGAGAGCCCGTAGATCGAGTCGTTGGCGATGCGCACCGCGTCGTCGTCGTCGTCGTAGGGGATCACCACGACCACCGGGCCGAAGATCTCCTCCTGGGCGATCGTCGCCTTGGGGTCGACGTCGACGAAGAGCGTCGGCTCGATGAAGAAGCCCTTGCGGTCGGGCTTGCCGCCGCCCACCAGACAGCGCGCGCCCTCGGCCTTCCCCTTCTCGATGTACGAAAGCACCCGCTCCTGCTGGCGCTGCGAGATCTGCGGGCCCTGCAGGTTGGCGGGGTCCTCCGGATCGCCGTAGCTCCAGTTCTCGAACGCCGCCTTCAGGATCTCGACGCCTTCGGCATAGCGCGAGCGCGGCAGCAGCCAGCGCGTCGTGATGGCGCAGCCCTGGCCGCCGTGCACGCAGCTCATGGCACCCATCGGGAGCACAGCTGCAAAGTCGGCGTCGTCGAGAATGATCGCCGCGCTCTTGCCGCCGAGTTCGAGAAAGACCTTCTTCAGCGTCGCTGCGCCGCACTCCATGACGTGCCGCCCGGTAGCCGTCGAGCCGGTGAAGGTCACCATGTCGACCCGCGGGTCTCGGGTGAGCACCTCTCCAGTGAGATGGTCCGACGAGGAGACGATGTTGAGCACGCCCGGCGGCAGATCTGTCTTCTCGGCGGCTATCTTTCCGATGTGAGTGGCGCTCCACGGCGTGTCCGGAGCCGGCTTCAACACGAGGGTGCAGCCCGACGCCAGCGACGGGCCGATCTTCGTGATATTGAGCAGCAGCGGCACGTTCCAGGGCGTGATCGCGCCGACCACGCCGATCGGCTCCTTGCGCATGATGCGATTCATGTCGTTGCCCAGGAAGTTCGTGTCCGAGAGCTCCCGCTCCCACTCGTAGCTCTCGGGCTTGTCCGCCCAGTAGGCCATCATCTCGATCGGATCGTCGACGTGCATGTAGCTGGTCAGCGAGAGCGGTGCGCCTGCCTCGCGGACGACGATCGAACGCAGCTGCTCCTTGTCTTCCAGCAGCCCCTCGTAGAGTTGCCGCACGCAGCGCGCCCGCAAGGCGTGGTCGTTCGACCAGCCCGTCTCGTCGAAAGCGCGACGGGCAGCGGCCAAGGCCCGCTCCATGTCTTCGACGAGCTTGCCGTCGATGTAGCAGCGGGTCTCGGGTGCGAGGTCGGGAAGGGCCATATCGAAGTACTCCTGAGCGCTAGGCGCGCACGATCTGTCCGCCGTCGACGGCGAAGATCTGTCCGGTCACCCACGCCGCGGCATCGGAGAGCAGGAAGAGGCAGGCGCCGGCCATGTCGGCCGGAGTGCCGAGGCGCGAGAGGGGGATCGACGCCACCAGCTGGTCGCGGTAGGCGTCGGGCACCTGTGCACCCAGCGCCTCCGTGTCCGTCGGCCCGGGTGCGATCGCGTTCACGCGAATGTTCGCCGGGCCGAGCTCCCGCGTGAGGCAATGCGTGAGCCCGTTGAGCGCGAGCTTGGCGAGACCGTAGTACCCGACACCCATCCAGGCAGCCGTCGACGACTGGTTCACGATCGCGCCACCGCCACGCTCTTTCATCGAATGGACGCACGCGCGCGCGCATAGCAGCGCGCCGTCCATGTTGATGTTCATGAAGTGCTTGTAGTAGTCCCAGTCGACGCTCAGCATCGACTCGTTCTTCATGTCGGCGAAGAGCGCCGCGTTGTTCACCAGGAAGTCGATGCCGCCGTAGGTCTCGATTGCGTGCTCGGCCATGGCGAGGGTCGACTGCTCGGAACCGATGTCCACCTCGACGAAGCTGGCCTCGCCACCGCCGTTGCGAATGGCCGCGGCCGAGGCCTCCCCCTTCGCCTTGTCGATTTCGGCGACGATCACCTTGGCGCCCTCTGCGGCCAGCGCCTTGGCGTAGCCCTCTCCGATTCCGCCACCTGCGCCGGTGACGATCGCAACCTTGCCTTCGATGCCGGGGAAGCTCATGGCTGACTCTCCTCGTTCGGGTGTGCCCCTGATCCTGCCAGCTGCGGGGCTGTGACGAGTAATCTTATCTTGCTTATAATTGCGTGGTCAACTAAATGTCCGGCCTGGCGTCGGGGGCTCGCATGGCTGAGGTCGACACGACCGGATTCGCCGCCGAGTTGGGAGAGCAGCTCGAGGCGCTGCGTGAGTCGGTTGCCCGGGAGCTTCCCGGCGTCGACTGGAGCCCGATGGTGCTGTTCGGGCAGGTCGCGGCACTCGCGAATCTGCTGCACGCGTTCTACCAGCGCCTGCTCGCCGATATGGAGCTGACCCGCTCCGAGCAGGCAGTGCTGGGCATCCTGCGCGGGGGCATTGCCGATGCACCCGGCGACCTGGCGCGCATCACCCAGCAGACGGCCGCTGGCATGACGCGCACCGTCGATCGCCTGGAGGCGCGTGGCCTGGTCACGCGCCGCGCCCACCCGAGCGATCGCCGCAAGCTGCGGGTCGTGCTCAGCGAGGAGGGGGTCGCGCTGGCAGAGGCCATGCTGCGCGCCGAGGTGGCGGCGCAGCACGAGTTGCTCGCCGGCCTCGACGCGAAGCAGCGTGCTGGACTGGCGGCGGCTCTCGAAACCCTGGTCGACCGGCTGGCCCCGGCGCACTCGGGGCGAGCCGGTCGCAGCGCCTCATCTAGCTAGTTCTGCTGCTGTTTTTCTGGCCAGCCACAGTGACGGCTTTTCCTGCCTGCACATATACCCCTTTAGGTGTAGATTGTTGCCGAGGAATGGCCATGGTCGTGCGTTGTCTCACTTCGCTCGTACTGTTGGTGGCGCCTCTGTTGGCGGTAGGCGCTGCCCCGGACCCGGGTTTCGTCTCGCTCCAGCGCTGGGAGCACGGCGGGGCCCAGATTCAGCTGAGCCGCGTCCGCACGCTCACCCAGCGTCTCAGCAAGCAGAATCTCCTCTACCAGCTGCGTCTCGCGGCGCTGCGCAAGCGCGATCTCATCCGCACTGCCGAGGAGATGGATGCCGCGCTGCTGGCGCTGCGCAAAGGCAGCCCGTCACTGGGCATTCCCTCGCCGCCCACGGGGGCGGTGCGCGCTGCCATCGATTCGCTGGACCGAGCCTGGGGGCCGCTGCGGCGTCTCGCGATGGCGAGTGTCTTCGACTACGCCCTCAGTTCGGGCGGAGCCGGGGACGGAGGTGGCATGGATCCGCTGCTGGTCCGCCACTTCGACGAGCTGGCCGAAGTCGTCGACCGACGCGCGGCCATGGCGCAACAACGCTATCTGCGGGTGTGTGAGAGATCGGGTGTTCCCGATTGCATCGGCGTCGTCCAGGCAACCCGCTCGGGGATGCTCAGCGAGCGCCTGGTGAAGCAGGCGGTGCTCGTCTTCGCCGGCTTCGATGCGGAGGCGAACACCGTGCGGCTGCGCGAGAGCCGCGAGAGCATGCGACGCGTGCTCGAAGCGGCGGAGGCACAGGAGCCCGTGCAGTCCGCGATGTCTTCGCAGCGAGGCAAGATCGGCGACATCGTCGGAGGTTTGTGGCGCGGTATTCGCGGCCACTGGGAGCGCCTGAGCGGCGATGTCGATGTGGTGCTCGCGGGTCAGAGTCAGCAGCTCGATGTCGGCGAGACGCTTGCGGTGCAGCGGCTCTTCCTCGACGACCTGACGCGCTTCTCCGTCGCCGTGCGGCGTTTCTCTGCCGTACGCCGCGCGGGTGGCACGGGCCGGCTGTGATCGGTCGCTGCCGGCGCCTGATGCGCTGCGGTGCGCTGCTCGCTGCGGCGGCCGTGCTGGTGCCGGCCGGAGCGTCGCGTGCCGTGCTGCTGGATCACGAATACATCGCGGCCTTCACGCAGCTGGGTCGGCTGCGGATGCTCGCCCAGCGCCTCAGCAAGCAGAACCTGCTCTACCAGCTCCACCTGGCGGATCAGCACAAGCTCGATCTCTTCGAGACGGTGAAGAAGATGAACGAAGCCCTCGATATGCTGCGCGCCGGCAATCCCATGGTCGGGGTGCCCGCGCCGCCGAGTGCGGAAATCGACGCGCAGTTCCACGTCATCTCCAGGACCTGGGCGCCCATGGAGACGATGGCCCTCGCGAGTCCGTACGATTACCTGCGACGCTCGCGCGAGTTCATCGACCCTCGCAACGATCGGGGAGACCCGCTGTTGCTCGTCTACTTCGACCGCATGGCCGTGGATCTCGACGCGGAAGTCGCCAAGGCGACCGGGCTCTACATCGGCCGCTGCAAGGTGGATGGCTACCGGCGTTGCGATCTGGGGAAGGCCTCGAGCCTCCAGGAGATCGGCGCAGAGAAGCTGGTCAAGGAGGCCGTGCTGGTGTTCGCGGGCATGGATGTCGAGGCCAACAAGGCCCGTCTGACGCAGACTCGCGCCGCTCTCGTGGAGGTGCTCTTTCAGACGGGAAGCTCGCCGGAGCTGGTCGACGCCAAGGCCGTCATCAGCGAAGCCGTGGATCCGGAAAAGACCCCACAGAAAAGACCCCACAGAGCGCCCAGATCGTGCAGATGCGCGATGACATCCGGGAATCCTGGCGCCGGCTCGAGCGGGAGGTCGAGCTGGTCGAAAGGGGACACGCCGAAGAGGCGAACCTACGCCGGGCGCTCAATATCCAGCAGCTGATGGTGGGCGATATGCAGCGTCTTTCCATTGCGGTCGAGCAGACGACGAGCGCCGGCACGCTTCGCTGAGCCGGCTATCTGAAGCTGCATGGATGCCCGTGGCGGACGGAGCTTCGCCCGGACAGCGCGCATCTGCTCGTGGCTGTGTCCCCCGGATCAGCCTGCCCGCCCGTGGCTGGCGGACTGCCTCCGGCGACGAGATTGGCGGCGCTTGCGGCGCGGCGGAAACGCGGCGTGGATCGCTGAATGGAGCTGTGCCATGCGCACGGCGTGCAAGCTGAGGAC
>JAFDDG010000116.1 GCA_019310965.1 Deltaproteobacteria bacterium | reverse complement strand
GCTGGTGCTCCAGGATCCGTTCGACTACGCGGCCGAAGACCAGCTGGTGGAGGCCTGGCGCAAGACGCTCGCGGGCATGCCCGAAGTGCACTTCGCCACCGAGCCGGGTTACACCCTCGCCTACAGCGGGCCCGGCGGCCGCCCCCGCAGCAGCGGCAAATTCGAGTAGCCGCTGCCCGCCTGATCTCTCAAGTTATTGATATACAACGGGAAATTTTTCCTTCTGGGGCGACTCGAATTCGGACTGGCACAGTCCGATATTTACAGGACCTATGCGGTCTTTCCGGGAGCGCCGCGTGATTCGGCTGAGCCGCCTGTCCGACTACGGAATCGTGCTGATGTCCCACCTGGCGGGCTTCGGCGACGGCGAGCCGCACAACGCGCGCGAGATCGCGGCCGAGGCGAGCCTGCCACAGCCCGTGGTGAGCAAGTTGCTGAAGGCCCTGGCGCGACAGGGCCTGCTCGAATCGCATCGGGGCACCAAGGGCGGCTACAGCCTGGCGCGCCGGCCCGAAGAGATCAACGCGGCGGAGATGATCACCGCACTCGAGGGCCCCATCGGCCTCACCGAATGCACCGTGCACCCCGGCGAGTGCGCGCAAGAAGCCAGCTGTCACGTGCGCGAGCCATGGCGGCGCATCAACGACGTGGTGCGGGCCGCTCTGGCCGAAGTGAGCCTCGCCGACCTGGCGCAGCCGCCGCGCACCCCGACCCACCCCGACACCCTTCCCCTTGCCGGCAACGTCGGCTGAAGAGGCGCTCGATGTCCGACTCCAACGCCGCCATCGAAAAGATCGCGAACCGCGAATACGAGTACGGCTTCGTCACCGACATCGACGAAGACCGCATCGCCCCCGGCTTGAGCGAGGAAGTCGTGCGTCTGATCTCCGCCAAGAAGGCGGAACCCGAGTGGCTACTCGAGTGGCGCCTCAAGGCGCTGCACCGCTTTCTCGAAATGCTGGAGAAGCACCAGGAGCCCAGCTGGGCGAACGTCGACTACCCGGCGATCGACTTCCAGGCGATCACCTATTACGCGGCACCGAAACAGCAGAAGCAGCTCGAGAGCCTCGACGAGGTCGACCCGGAGCTACTCAGGACCTACGACAAGCTCGGCATCTCGCTCTCCGAGCAGAAGCGCCTGTCGAACGTCGCTGTCGATGCAGTCTTCGACTCCGTCTCCGTCGCCACCACGTTTCGCGGTGAGCTCGAAAGACAGGGCATCCACTTCTGCTCGTTCTCGGAGGCGGTGAAGGCATATCCGGATCTCATCCAGCAGTACCTCGGAAGCGTCGTGCCGTACTCCGACAACTTCTTCGCATGCCTCAACTCGGCGGTTTTCAGTGACGGCTCCTTCGCCTACGTGCCGAAGGGCGTCCGCTGCCCGATGGAGCTCTCGACCTACTTCCGCATCAACTCGGCCGGCACCGGCCAATTCGAGCGCACGCTGCTGATCGCCGACGAGGGTGCCAGCGTCTCCTACCTCGAAGGCTGCACTGCGCCGCAGCGCGACGAGAACCAGCTACACGCGGCTGTCGTCGAACTGGTGGCCCTGGACGACGCCGAGATCAAGTACTCGACCGTTCAGAACTGGTACCCCGGCGACAAGAACGGCAAGGGCGGCATCTACAACTTCGTCACCAAGCGCGGCGCTTGCCGCGGCAGGCGTTCGAAAATCTCGTGGACCCAAGTGGAGACGGGCTCCGCCATCACCTGGAAGTACCCGAGCTGCATCCTGCAGGGCGACGATTCGGTGGGTGAGTTCTACTCGGTGGCGCTCACCAACAACCGTCAACAGGCGGACACCGGCACCAAGATGTTCCACATCGGCAAGAACACTTCGAGCACGATCATCTCGAAGGGCATTGCGGCCGGGAAGGGGCAGCAGAGCTACCGCGGACTCGTGCGTATCGGTCCCAAGGCCGAGGGCGCGCGCAACTACTCTCAATGCGATTCGCTGCTGCTGGGAGACGAGTGCGGCGCGCACACCTTTCCGTATCTCGAAGTCAAGAACTCGACCGCCACCGTCGAGCACGAGGCCACCACATCGAAGATCGGAGAAGACCAGCTCTTCTACTGCCGGCAACGCGGCATTTCGGAGGAAGACGCCGTCAACATGATCGTCAACGGCTTCTGCAAGGAAGTGCTGCGCGAACTCCCGATGGAGTTCGCGGTCGAAGCCCAGAACCTGCTCGGCCTGAGCCTCGAAGGCGCCGTCGGTTAGAGGGAGTGAAGAAGACACCGATGCTCGAAATCAAGAACCTGCACGCCCGAGCGGGCGAGAACGAAATTCTGAAGGGGATCGACCTGACGATCGCCGGCGGCGAGGTGCACGCCATCATGGGTCCGAATGGATCCGGCAAGAGCACGCTCTCGAACGTGCTCGCCGGCCGCCCGACGGTGGAAGTCACCGCCGGCAGCGTCACCTACGACGGCAAGAACCTCCTCGAGCTCGAGCCCGAGGAGCGCGCGAGAGAAGGCGTATTTCTGGCCTTCCAGTACCCCGTCGAGATTCCCGGCGTCACCAACTCCTATTTCCTGAAGGCGTCGGTGAACGCCGTGCGCAGGCATCGCGGCGAGGAAGAGCTCGACGCCATGGATTTCCTGCAGCTCGTGCGCGAGAAGATGAAGGCGGTGGAAATGGACGAGAAGTTCCTGCACCGCGCCATCAACGAGGGCTTTTCCGGCGGTGAGAAGAAGCGAAACGAAATTCTCCAGATGGCGCTGCTCGAGCCCCGCTTCGCCATCCTCGACGAGGCGGACTCGGGCCTCGACATCGACGCGCTGCGCATCGTGGCCGACGGCGTGAACCGCCTGCGAGGCCCCGACCGCGGCATGCTGGTGATCACCCACTACCAGCGCCTGCTCGAGTACATCGTTCCGGACTTCGTCCACGTGTTGGCGGAAGGGCGCATCGCGACCTCTGGCGGCAAGGAGCTGGCGCTCGAGCTCGAGGAGCGCGGCTACGGCTGGCTCGAGACGGAGCCCAAGGGAGCGGCCGCGGGATGAGCGCGCTCTCCGAGGCAAGCGAGCACCTGCTCGGCCTGCACGAGCCGGTGATGGCGCGGGGCGACGGCGCACTGGCTGCACTGCGGCAGACCGGACGCGACCACTTCGCGGCGCTGGGTCTCCCGCACCCGCAGCTGGAGGAATGGCGCTACACGAACCTCGCGCCACTGGCCAAGGAGCGTTTCACGCTGCCCGCGCGCCGCGCGGTTTCGCGCGCAGACCTCGAAGCGGTCGCCTGCCCCGTCTTCGCGTGCAGCCTGTGCGTCTTCATCGACGGCATCTACGACCCGGCGCTCTCGGCGCTCGGCGCCGGAGCGGACTTGCACGTGGAGAGCCTGGCGGCGCTCTCCGCCAGCGAGCTGGCGCAGAGCGCCGCCGGGCTCGACACGCTGGTCGATGGCAAGCTTCACCCCTTCGCCGCTCTCAACACCGCACTCCTCGAGGACGCCGCGATCGTGCGCGCTCCGCGTGGCACTCGCACTGCCGAACCGCTGCACGTGGTGTTCGTGTCGACCGGCGCTGGCGAGGTGCGCAGCCCGCGACTCTTCATCGTCGCAGAGGACGACAGCCAGGTGCGGGTCATCCAGGACCACGTCTCCCTGGGAGGCGAGTCAGGCCTCACCAACGCCGTCACCGAGGTGCGGGTCGGTTCGAACGCGGAGGTCGATTGCATCACGCTGCAGCGCGACACGGCGGACGGCTTCCTGGTCTCGAACCTGGCGGCGCAAGTCGAGCGCAGCGGGCGCTTTGGCAGCTCCGTACTCACATTCGGCGGGCGCCTGGTGCGCAACGATCTCAGTGTCGTCCTGGCGGGCGAGGGCGCCGAGGCCAGGATGAACGGGCTCTTCGTCGGCGGCGGCAAGCGACTCATCGACAACCACACCCTGGTCGACCACGCGGTACCCCACTGCACCAGCCACGAACTCTACAAGGGCCTGCTCGGCGGCCAGTCGCGCGGCGTCTTCCGCGGCCGGGTACTGGTGCGGCCCGGAGCCCAGAAGACCTGGGCCGAACAGTCGAATCCCAACTTGCTGCTCTCGCGCAACGCGGAGATCGACACCAAGCCGCAACTCGAAATCCATGCCGACGACGTCAAGTGCAGCCACGGTTCAGCCATCGGGCAGCTGCACGAAGAAGCACTCTTCTACCTGCGCTCTCGCGCGATCGACGAGCACGAGGCTCGGGGGCTTCTGACCCGCGGCTTCGCTCGCGAGGTGCTCGACGCGCTGCCGGTGGAAGCCCTGCGCGAAGGTCTAGAGGCGACGCTCGAGGCCAGCCTTGGCGAAGCGGCGCAGGACGAGTGATGGCGTTCAACGCAGAAATCGCGCGCAAGGACTTCCCCATCTTCGAGGAGAAGATGCGAGGAAAGCCGCTGGTCTTCCTCGACAGTGCGGCGAGCGCGCAGAAACCACGGGCGGTCATCGACGCGATGGCCCGCTTCTACTCCACGAGCTACGCGAACATCCATCGCGGAGTCTACGAGCTTTCCGAACGCGCAACCGGCGCCTTCGAGGGCACGCGGGAGAAGGCGCGTGCCTTCCTGAACGCTCCCGAAGCCCGCGAGATCGTCTTCGTGCGCGGCACCACCGAGGCCATCAACCTGGTGGCTGCAACATTCGGACGCACGCACATCGGCGCAGACGATGAAGTGCTGATCACACACATGGAGCACCATTCGAACATCGTCCCGTGGCAGCTCCTGTGCGAAGAGAAGGGCGCGCGGCTGCGCGTCGCACCCATCGACGACCGCGGCGCCCTCGATGTGGAGGCTTTCGGCAAGTTGCTGACGCCGCGCACGAAGCTCGCGGCAATCTCCCACGTTTCGAACGCACTCGGCACCGTGAACCCCGTGAGCGAACTCGTCGAGCTCGCTCACGCCGCAGGCGTACCGGTTCTCATCGACGGTGCCCAGGCGGTGCCGCATCAGGCCGTCGACGTGCAGGCGCTCGGCTGCGACTTCTACGCTTTCTCGAGCCACAAGGTCTTCGGCCCATCGGGGGTGGGCGTGCTGTGGGGCAAGGCGGAGCACCTCGAGGCGATGCCTCCCTATCAGAGCGGCGGCGAGATGATCCTCACGGTGAGCTTCGAGGGCAGCACCTGGAATGAGATCCCCCACAAGTTCGAAGCCGGCACGCCTGACATCGGCGGCGTCGTGGGGCTCGGCGCGGCCCTGGACTACGTGACCGGCCTCGGACTCGACGCCATTTCTGCTCACGAAAGCGAGCTGCTCGCCTACGCCAGCCAGGCCCTCGAGACGGTGCGAGGGCTGCGGCTCATCGGCACCGCGCCACACAAGGCCTCGGTACTCTCCTTCGTACTCGACGGCATCCACCCGCACGACATCGGCACGATCCTCGACCAGGAAGGCATCGCGGTGCGTACCGGGCATCACTGCGCCCAGCCGGTCATGCAGCGCTTCGACGTGCCGGCCACGGCGCGCGCGTCGCTGGCGCTCTACAACACCCGCGCCGACGTCGACGCGCTGGTCGCCGGACTCGAACGAGTGAGGGGAGTCTTCGCCCGATGAGCGAGTTGCGCGAGCTGTACCAGACGGTGATCCTCGACCACAACAACAGCCCGAGAAACTTCGGAAACGTCGAGAACGCCACCGGCCGGGCCGCCGGACACAATCCCCTGTGCGGCGATCAGATCGAAGTGAGCGTTCGCGTCGTGGACGGAGTGGTGAAGGACCTGCGTTTCGAGGGCAGCGGCTGTGCGATCTCCACCGCTTCGGCCTCGATCATGACTCAGGCCGTGAAGGACAAGCCGCTCGAGAACGCCTTCGCGCTATTCGAGCGTTTTCACCAGCTGGTCACGACATCCAGCGAGCAGGCAATCGACAGCGAAGCGCTCGGCAAGCTCGCCGTCTTTGGCGGCGTGCGCGAGTTTCCGGTACGCGTGAAGTGCGCGACGTTGCCCTGGCACACCCTCAAGAACGCACTGGAAGGCACTAGCGATGTGGCAAAAACAGAGTGAACCTGCGAGCGCCCACGCGCCCGAAACTCCCGATTCCGCAGCGTCTGCGCCGGCAGCCGATCCCGGTCCCACGGCGGCGGCTGGCGAGACGAGCCCCGAGACACTGCGCGAACAGATCATCGAGCAGCTGAAGACCGTCTTCGACCCGGAAATTCCCGTCAATATCTACGAGATGGGGCTGATCTACGAGGTGAGCGTTGCCGACGACGGCAAGACGTCGATTCTCATGACCCTGACGACCCCCATGTGCCCGGCAGCCGAAGAGCTGCCGCCGGAGGTCGAGACCAAGGCGCGCGGTGTTGCCGGGGTCACCAGCGTCGATCTCGAGCTCGTGTGGGACCCGCCGTGGAACCCGGGGATGATGTCGGAGGCGGCCAGGCTCGATCTCGGCATGGTCTGAGCCGCACCGACCGTCACGCCGCGGCCGGTGCCTGCGCGGACGGCACTTCTTCCCGTCGGGTGACTTCGCGTTAGTCTCCCAGCCGTGACGCTCGTGGGCTTCGCCGTCTTCCTGCTCTTCGGTGTCTGCCTCGTGCTGCTGGGCGCGAATCAGGAGACGTTGTCGGCAGATCTCGGACTCGATCTCACGCAGCTCGGCCTGCTGGGCTCGGCGCTGGCACTCGGCATAGGCGTCGGCGTGGCCGGGGCGGGGCCGGTCGTCGATCGCTCGCAGCGCAAGCCCCTCTTCGTGGGCGCAGCACTGCTCGCTGCACTGGCACTCGGATGGGTGGAGCCGGGCATGAGCCTCGCACGCGTGCTGGCACAACTGGCCGCCGTAGGCGTCGCCATCGGTGTGCAGGAAACACTGGTCAACACCTGCATCGCGCAGCGCCACGGATTGGCGGCCGCAAAGCCTCTGATCATCGTGCACGCCGGCGCCACCCTCGGAGCCGCACTGGCGCCGCTGGCGATCGCGAGCCAGGCCGCGAACCCATCCTGGATCGACGTATTCCACACCACCGCCGCCGCACAGCTGGCGCTGGCGGCGGCCTGCATGTGTCTGCGCTTTCCCGAGCCACCGACACATCCTGGGAGCGCTGCGCGGGAGCCCTTGCCTCTGCGCGAACTGCTCCCTTTTCTCTGGATCAGCTTCGCGTACGTGGGGGTCGAGACGACGCTCTCGCTCTATGTCGTGCCCTACGCGGGCTCCATCGGTGTAGCCGAGGCGCGCGCGCTGCACGCCATGACCTGTTTCTGGGGCGGATTGCTTCTCGGCCGCCTGACGCTGCTGACCGCGAGGCAGCGCATCGACGCACGCTTCCTGGCGTGGGCGGGGCTCGCCGGGGCCTGCACCATCGGCCTCGGCATCGGCCTCCGCAGCGAAGCGATCGAAGGCATCTACGGACTCGCAGGCCTTGGCATGGGCTTCGTATTCCCAGTGCTGATCGCACTGGCTGCGGAACGCGCCCCTGCTGCCCGCGGCACGGCGACCGGGCTGGCCGGCGGGGCCGGTGCCCTCGGCGGACTCGCGATTCCGCCACTTCACGGCAACCTCGGCGACCACTTCGGCGTGGCGGCTGCCTTGCTCGCCCTGATCTTCTGGTGCGGCGTTATGATGCTGGCGGCCATCGTGGCACTGCGGCAGACACCGACTACTGCGAACGCATCCCCGCGTTCTTCGGCGAGGTAACCCATGAAACGAGCCCCTTGGCGCACGATCGCCGCCGCTCTGACCGCGACGCTGCTGATCGGCTGTGCCACCTCCGTCTTCGCGCCGCCCAGGCGTCCCAACGTGCTCTTGATCGTCGCCGACGACATGGGCTGGAGCGATCTCGGCGCGCTGGGTGGCGAGATCCCGACACCGAATCTGGACGCACTGGCCGCAGAGGGTGTGCTCTTCAGCAATTTCCACGTCGCGGCCACCTGCTCACCGACCCGCGCCATGCTGCTCACGGGCGTCGACAACCACCGCGCGGGCATCGGCAATATGGGCGCATTTCTGACCGATGCACAGCGCGGCAAGCCGGGCTACGAGGGTCATCTGAACCATCGGGTCGTCACGCTGGCAACACTGCTGCGCGACGCGGGTTATGCGACCGCGATGGCCGGCAAGTGGCACCTCGGGAGCGAGCCGGACCAGCGGCCTCACGCCCGCGGCTTCGAGCAGAGCTTTGCCTTCCTCGAGGGCTCGGGCAGTGCGTGGAGCGATCGCTCGGCGGCACCCATTCTCGGCGAGCACGTGGGCTTCTCCCGCAATGGCGAGATCGTGCCGCGGCCGCAGGGTCGTTTTTCGGCCGAGCTCTACGTGGACGAGCTGATCGGTTTCCTCGACGCGACGCAAGGCGGCGAAGCACCCTTCTTCGCCTACCTCGCTTTCCAGGCCGTGCACTGGCCGCACCATGCACCGGATGCCTACCTCGAAGCGGCTCGCGGCGCCTACGCGGATGGCTGGCAAGCGGTTCGCCAGGCGCGCATCGAGAAATTGCGCGAGCTCGAAATCTTCGCCCCCGAGACACCGGCATCGCCGCTGGAGCCGAGCATCCCTGCGTGGAGCTCTCTCCCGCCAGCGCAGCAGCGCGACGAGATGGCGCGCATGGAAGCCTACGCCGCCATGGCGATGGCGATGGACCACGAGGTCGGGCGACTCATCGATCACCTGCGCGCCACGGAGCGCTACGCCGACACGCTGATCCTATTCGTCTCGGACAACGGCGCCGACCCCAGCCAGCCAGAACGCAACCCGCGGGCACGCGCCTGGTACGAGCAGCTCTACCCGAAGACATCGCCGGATGACTTCGGCAAGCCGGGATCGTTCCCGAGCACCGGCTTCACGTGGGCCCGGGCCAGCGTGACCCCGCTACGCCAGCACAAGGGACAGGCCGGCGAAGGCGGGCTGCGGGTGCCGCTCATCGCCCACTACCCGAAGCGCCTGCCCAGCGGCCGTGTCACCAACGCCTTCGGGTACGTGACCGATCTGGTGCCGACCGTGCTCGAAGCCACGCGGGTCGCCACGGCCGCCCAGGGCGGCATGCGCCGCACCGGCCTGGACCTCGACGGCACGAGCCTCTGGCCCCTGCTGCGCGGCCGAAAGAGGCGCCCGCATCCGCCGGACGAGGCAATCGGCTACGAGCTGATGGGCAACGCGGCACTCTTCCGCGGCGACCTGAAGCTCGTCCAGAGCCACGGAGAAGCGTGGCGGCTCTTCGACATCGTGAAGGACCCGGGCGAGACGAACGATCTCGCCGCCAGTCACGTCGCCGAGCTGCAGGAGATGCTCCTCCAGTACAACCGCTACGAGCGAGAGATGGGCGTGATCCCGGTGCCAGCGGACTACGACGTGATGCAGATGCTGCTGCGCACGCGCCCGGCGCCTACTTCCAGCCGATGACCTGGTAGCCGCGGCGGCCGAGGCAGATGTTCACGTAGCGCGCTTCGATTGGATCCGGGTTGCGCGAGCGGAACAGCCCGCGGACGAAGCCGCCCGCAGCGCCGCCGGCTGCGCCGGCGGCCGCGCCTCGTCCCGCCCGACCCCGCACGGCTCCGGCGGCCGCGCCAACGGCGGCACCGCTCGCGGAGCCCACCGCGGTGGATCCCGCGGTACGCGCAGCCGGATGCGTGCCCGCACCGTAGGCTCGCGCTTCGGCGCGGCACGCATCGATGTCCTGCTGCACCGCGTCCTGGCCCGCCTCCAGAAAAGCATCGTTGGGATACAACAGCGGCCGCTTCGCCGCGCAGCCACTCGCCACCCCGGCCAGAACGACGAGGGCGAGGAGGGAACCCATGCGATGAATCATGAACAGTCTCTCCCCTTCCGCAACATACCACTCGCGGGCGAGCGCCGGCCGCAGCAGCGTGCAGCGCCGATACTCGCCCCGACCCCTTCAACCCGAGACATGCAGGAAAGTTCCGCCCCAGAAACTCGAGCCGCTGGCGTACAATCGCCGTCCATCTTCCGGGAGGCCCTCGATGCTCCGCACTCTCGCGGCTCTTGCCGCGGCTCTCTTCGCTCTGCCGACCGCCCTCGCCCCCGGCCGGGCGGCTGCGTACCCGCTCGACGGCTACGAGTACACGGGCATCCATCGCCTCGAAGTCCAACGCCTGGTGCAGACCGGCCAAGCGACGGGGGGGCGCAAACGACCCTCGGGCGAGCTGCTGCCGATGGAGAAGGTGCAGCTGCGCCTGCTCCAACACAGAGATCTCGAGCTGCCGCCTCCGGATCCCCAGCTGACCGCCGAGGTGAAGCGGCTGCTGGGGGCCCAGGCATCGCGCTACGGCATCGGGCTCCTCGACCTCTCCGATCTCGCGAACATTCGCTACGCCGAATGGAACGGCAAGCAACACCAGAACCCGGGCAGCGTCGGCAAGATTCTGGTGGCGCTCGCCATCTACCAGGCCCTGGCGGACATCTATCCCGACGACATCGCCGCCCGCGAGCGTGTCTTGCGCGACACGATGATCACCGCCGACATCTTCAGCGTCTACGACCATCACACAGTACAGAAGCACGACCCCGAGACCGGCCGGCTGTGGCGCGCGCCGATTCAGCAGGGGGATCGCGCGACGCTCTGGACCTACATCGACTGGATGATGTCACCGAGCTCGAACTCCGCTGCGGGTATGCTCCAGAAGCATCTCATCTTGTTGAAGCAGTACGGCGAGCAGTATCCGCCGAGCGAAGAAGAATCGGACCGATTCTTCGAGGAAACTCCGAAGACGGAGCTCGCGGCGATCTTCGAAGAGGCGATACAGGGCCCCGTCACTCGCAACGGCCTGGACCTCGACATGATGCGCCAGGGAAGCTTCTTCACTCGCCAGGGCAAGATCCGCGTTCCCGGCGCTTCTAGCTACGCGACGCCGCGGGAGCTGATGCTCTACCTGCTTCGAATGGAGCAGGGCCGTCTCGTCGATGAGTGGTCGAGCCGCGAGATCAAGCGGCTCTTGTACATCACGGAGCGACGCATCCGCTACGGATCGTCCGGCGTGCTGAGACCCAGCGCCGTCTACTTCAAGAGCGGCTCGCTCTACAGCTGTCAGCCCGAAGAAGGCTTCACCTGCAAGAAGTATCATGGCAACAAGCGCAACTACATGAACTCGGCAGCGATCATCGAATCGCCGGCCGGGCAGAACCACCTCTACTACATGACGACCGTGCTCTCGAATGTATTGCGCAAGAACTCGGCACAGGATCACCGCGACCTGGCGCGCGCGATCCACGCCCGCCTACAGCGCGATCATCCGCTGCCACGGCTCGCGGAGGGTGAGCTGCCGCTCTCTGCCAGCTACGGCGAGGGCTTCATCGGCTACGCCGAGGAGCGGCGCGCCGTGGCTCTCAAGTTCGAAATCCAGGAGGCGCTGCTCGATCTCGGCTACGAAATCGGCGACATCGACGGCCAGATCGGCAGCAAGACCCGATCGGCAATTCGCGATTTCGAGAAGCAGCAGGGCATCGCCGCCACGGGTCAGGCATCGGAGAAGCTGCTGACGCGAATGCGTGGCAAGGCGCGCGATTGAGCCCTAGCAGAGCTAGGGCGATTGAGCGCAACGCAGCCAGCGGTGATGCGTCGGCGTCTGGGCGTCGCGCCAGTCTTGGGTCAGGCTCCTAGTCGCGCGCCGCGGGGACGATGCCGGCGAGCTCCAGCCAGTCGGATGGTGTCAGCCCGCCGACGTACTCCGCCTTTCCGTCGTGCGGGCGAAACACGTGGGCAATGCCTTCGGGTCGCGTCCTGAGACCGAAGCTGTAGAGCAGCGTTCCCGTGTGCGTGATCAGCACCGTATTGGCACCGGCCGGAGGGGGCGTCGAGAGGAGTGCGCGCACTTCACCGCCGCGCGCCGACTTCTCGTCCACCCTGAGCCTGTCCCAGACCGACAGCAGCGGGCTCTCGGTGACGCGACCAAAGGCCAACTGTCCGGTATCGAGGCAGCGGCAGTAGGGGCTCGAGAAGACCTGCCCGATCGGAATTTCGAGCTGGGAGAACGCCTCGCCCAGCTGACGCGCGGTCTCGCGACCGGCTTCGGAGAGGTTTCTCTGAGTCGCGCAATCGCGCAAGTCGAACTCGGCGGGATCGGGCGCCACCGGCTCGGTGGACGCGTGGCGCATGAGCAACACATACCCGCCGCTCTTGAGCGCGATGGCGAGCTCTTCCGCCCCGAGCTTCGCCTCGAGCGCCTGCTGCGCGGAGGCGGGGTTCGTGAGCAGGAGCAGACCGATGCTTGCCAGAAGTGCGAGGCGCTGCATGAACGCGCCAGCCTACCACGCACCCGCGGCGACCGCTGGGTCGACATAGGCTTCGAGGACGCACGGGACGGGTACTCAACGAAACGTCTCCCCGCCCAGCGCCTCGGGCCGGCCGAGCCGCTCCGACACATCCTCGAGTCGCCGGCGAGTGATATGCGTCTCGATGTTGTCAGGGCCGACGGTCTTCTCCAGCACATCCAGGGCGTAGCGGTAGAGCTCCTCTGCGCCTTCCAGCTCACCGGTGTGCGCGTACAGATCCCCGAGACCTCGCGAGTAGATGGCGGTATTCGGGTTGTGCTCATTGCTCTCCTGCCGCGCGCTCAGGATCGCCCGGCGATGCAAGGGCTCGGCGTCCGAATAACGCCCGAGATCCTGATAGAGAAGCCCCAGGTTGTTCTGGATCGTGGCGATGCGAATCGCGTACTTCGGGTCGAGGTCGAGGTAGATCGCGGCGGCTTGGAGCAGGTTCTTCTCGGCGTCATCGAACTTGCCGAGCCGCCGCTGGGTCTCGGCAAGCAGCACGATGTTCTCGGCGGCCTCCGCCGTGTGGGGATCGAGCCGCTCGACCCACAGCAGCGCTGACTCCACGAGCACCGCCTCCGCAGCTTCGAGGTCGCCGCCCATCACCTCGAGAAGCCCCAGACTCTGGAGCACCGCTGCCAACAGCGCCGAATTCTCCGGCTCGAGGCCGCGGGCGTGCCGCGCGGCCGAGCGCACCAGCTGCCGCGCCTCCGCGATGCGGCCTTGCCGCCGGCGCGCTTCGCCGAACGCCGCTTCGGAACGCGCCAGCCGCTCGTCCGTTGGCCCGAAATCCCGCGCCAGCCTCCAGGCGCGCTCGTGGTAGAGAGCCGAGGCATCGGTGTTCGTGCGACTCCAACGCTGGCCACTCTCGTAGAGGCGTTCCCACGTCTCCTCACCGGTCTCGGCGGGACGCGGCGCGCTCGGGTCGACGTCTCCCGCACAGGCAACCAGCACCGTCGCCGCCAGGCAACGCCAGGGCCGGGCGCGGCGTCTCAGAGACGCACCGGCATGATCGCGGCGACCACCAACGCCAGCCAGCCGGCCTCGACGAGCGCAATGGCCAGAATGTTGCGCGAGCCGGCATAGAGCGCGCTCGCGAATGCCTCGAAGAGGATCGATACCAACGTGAGCGCCGGCAACATGAGCAATATCACGCGATCGAGCCCGGCCAGCGGCACGGCTGCCATCAGCACGCCGAGCACGAGCAACCTCCCGAGCAAGGCATAGAGCGTCGCGCTCGCCACCGGGCCGCGGCGCAGCAGCAGATTGAAGGCGAAGTGGAACGGAAGGAAGCCGACGAAGCACAGGGCGTAGACCAGCATGCGCTCCGGTGTGAGCGTCACTCGGTGCAGCACGACTCCCAGCGGCACCAGACAGACGTAGAGCGCCATCACGCCCAGCGCTGCACCCAGGAACACAGCCCCGGGACGCTCGAAGCTGTCGCGCAGAATGCCGGGTCGGCGCAGCCAGACGAGGGTGAGCAGGGCGAGCCCGGCCAGCGCAAAGTGCGGAACCAGGCGATCGACGACTTCCGCCGAGAGGATGGGGGCCGGAGTGCTGACCGCGAGCAACGGGGAAATGGCGGCGCAGGCAAGCGCCACCCCGACGAG
>JAFDDG010000058.1 GCA_019310965.1 Deltaproteobacteria bacterium | reverse complement strand
CCGAAAGGGGATGCGGGTTATCAGGTCCCCAGGGCTTTTCGCAGGCTCACGAAACAGGCCCTCGGTGAAGACCGAAGATTCACCCCGCACGGGCTGCGGCACACATTCGCGAGCCTTCATATGGCCCGCGGTACGAACCTGAAATGGATTCAGGAGCAGGGCGGGTGGAGTAGCGCCAAGATGCTGCTCGACGTCTACGGTCATCACCTTCTGGGCGAGAGCACAGGCTACGCAGACGCACTCACGGACGGCTCTGCACGGCACCAGACAGGCACCAAGCTCCTCTGACCGTCTCCCCGACTCCCGCCTCCGGTTGGCTCCGCCCCCCGATTCGGCTTCAGAATCAGACACTTCCGACTCCGAGGAACCCTGGGCGCGCCCCGGCTCGAACGGGGGACCCCCTGCTTGTAAGGCAGGTGCTCTAGCCAACTGAGCTACGCGCCCGGGACGGTCAGGATAGGGGAGGCCTGTGGTTTCACGAGGGGAGGGTGGTGGAAGTCTTGGCGTGGGGGCGCGCCCAGCGGCCGGTGGCCAGCCAGGCGATCATCAGCAGGGCGTTCACCAGGCCGTAGGCCAGGTTGGCGATCCACATTCCGGTGGCTCCGTACTCGGTGCTTTGGGTGAGGAAGAGCGCCAGGGGAATGCCCAGGCCCGCCGCCACGCTGATCGAGATGAGCATTGGCGTGCGCATGTCGCCGGCGGCCTGGAGGGCGCGGAAGGAGGCGAAGTAGAGGCCGTAAAAGGTCAGGACGATCGAAGAGTAGACGAGGAATTCAGCAGCAAGTCTGGCAACTTCCGGGTCTTCGGTGAAGAAGCTTACGAGGGTGTGGCGGAACAGGAAGATGGTCAGGGCGACAGGCCACATGACGGCCAGCTCGACGGCGAAGGCGACGCGGATCGCGCTCCAGGCCCGGTCGAGGGAGCCGGCGCCCAGGTTCTGGCCGACCATCGTCGCGCAGGCGTTGGCGATCGGGAACGCGATCATGATGGGCAGCATTTCGATGCGCAGGCCGATCGTGTAGGCGGCTTGCACCTCGCCCCCCAGGCGCCCTGCCAGGAACATGAAGAAGACGACGATCGTGCTGCGGGCGAGCATGTGCAGGGCCGGCTGCCAGGACGATTTCAGCAGGATGGCGATCGTCTCGGGATCGGGCCGCAGGTGATGCAGGCGAAGATGCACGCGGGAGCGGCCACGGAAGAGGGCGGAGAGCAAGACGACGCTGCCGGCGATTCCCCCGAGCCCGGTTCCGAGGGCGATACCGACGATTCCCAGGGCCGGCGCTCCGAGGTGGCCGAAGCCGAAGCACCACTCGCCTAGCAAGGCGAGAGGCGTCTGCACGAAGCTGGCGATCATCGGTGTCGTCGTGTCGCCGGCGCCTCCGAGCACCGCAGCTGCAAGCTGGGCGAAGATGGCAGTGGCCAGAAAGGGAAAGGCGATCCGGACATACGCAGCACCGAGCTCGATGACTTCCGGGTCGACAGCGATCAGGCCGACCAGCGTTCGCCCTGCGAACAACCCGAGGGCCGTGACGACGAGCCAGATCAAGATGCCGAGAAGAAGCGTCTGGCCTGCGAAGTGCTCCGCCCGATCGATTCTTCCTTCGCCTACCGAGCGCGCGACGAACATCTGGGTCGCGGTCATCAAACCCAGGATCAGGAGGAAGATGATCTGACGCAGGGTCTGGTTGGTGGCACCCGCCGCCGCCAACGCTTCCGGGCCCAGCTGGCCCAGGAAGTAGAGATCGACCATCTGGAAGAGGCCCATCGCGCCGACGGACGTAACGATGGAGGGCAGGGCGAGCGCGAGGATCCCCCTCAGCAGGCTCCCCTGGGTGTGATCGTGGTCGCGCCAGCGACTCAGAGGAACTCGATCACGGCTCCTGCGACGGCTTCGCGCTGGGCCTTGCTGAGTTCGGGGAAGATGGGCAGCGCGACGGTCTCCTTGGCGGCCCGCTCGGCGTTCGGGAGATCGCCTGGTCGGCCTCCGAGATCCTTGAAGCACGCCTGGAGATGCAGCGGGATCGTGTAGTAGATCTCGCTGCCGATCTCGCGGGCGGCGAGATGTTCTCGCAGGGCATCGCGGCGATCGGCGGGCACGCGCACGATGTACTGGTTGAAGATGTGGCGGGCCGGCTCGGCGTTGCGCGCAGGGAACCGCAGGGAGAGGCCTGAATCTTCGTCGAGCGAGACTCGGGAATCGAGGGCGCCGGCGTCGCGGAAGAGATCGTCGTAGTGGTCCGCGTTCTGGAGGCGCCGCTCGTGCCAGCCCTCGAGGTGGCGGAGCTTCACGCGCAGGATGGCCGCCTGCAGGGCATCGAGCCGCGAGTTCATGCCGACCAGCTCGTGGTAGTACTTGGGCTCGCCGCCGTGAAGGCGAAGCAGCCGGGCGCGCGCGGCCAGCTCGTCACTCTGGGTCGTGATCATTCCGCCGTCGCCGTAGGCGCCGAGATTCTTGCTGGGGAAGAAACTGAAGCAGACCTGCTCGGAGGCGGAGCCGACCGTCCGTCCGTCTGCATCCCGGCTGCCGATGGCCTGGGCTGCGTCTTCGATGACGGCGATGCCCAGCTCAGCAGCCAGCTCGTGGGTGGCACGAAGGTCGGCTGCCTGCCCGTAGAGATCGACCGGCAGGATGGCTTTCAGATCGGTTCGGCCCGCAGCCGCACGGCGGGCCGAATCCAGGCACAGGTTGTAGGTGTCGGGCTGGATGTCGACGAAGACCGGCCGGGCACCCAGGCGCGCGACCGAGCCGGCTGTTGCGAAGAAGGTGTACGTCGGACAGAGCACGGCATCACCCGGGCCGACGCCGCGGGCCCAGAGTGCGAGCAACAAGGCGTCGGAGCCAGAGGCGCAGCCGATCGCATGACGCGCACCGGTGTAGGCCGCGATTTCCTGCTCCAGTGCGGAGACCTCATCGCCCATCACGAAGCGCTGTTCTTGGACGACCTGGTGGATGGCCTCGTCCACCTCGGAAGCGATCTCAGCGTACTGGGCGCGCAGGTCGAGGAGGGGGACAGCCATGGACGTCGGATCGCCCATGGCCGGCATCTTGTCAAGCTTGGGCGTGGGGTAGGCTCCGCCCATGAAAGCCCTTCGCATCCTCCTGGTAGTTGGTGTCGTGCTCCTGGCTGTCGGCTGGCTCGGCCGCAGTTGGCTGCTCGGCGCGGAGCCGATTCCAGAAACCTCGAGCTACGAACTCGACCTGGCCCAGGTCCGTCAGGCGGCGGCGGAGCTTCCGGGCCAGAAACCGCTGCGCGTGAACGAGGAGCTGGTTGCCGAGGCGTCCATGCCGAGGGCTGCGGTCTTCGCCGGCGAGAGTTTCGATCCCCACCCGATGGTGCACCGCGCCTTTCAGGTGGTGTGGGAGGACAGCACCGCCGTGATCGATGCAGCGATGGGGCTCGCGATGGCCGAGGAAATGGCGGCCGCGTCCGGCGGCGAAACGACTTTCCATGCCGATGCCTACGATCGCGTACAGGCCGGGCTCGAAGGCGCCGAAGCGATCGTCTTCACCCACGAGCATCAGGACCACATCGATGGCGTCGCCAAAGGCAATGCCTCTGTGCTCGCGAGTCGTGTCCGCTTCAACGCCGCCCAGCTCGCCAACACTGAAGCGCTCGATCTCGTCGGCATGCCCGAGGCCCTGCGCACGCAGGGCATGCCGCTGGCGGCCCGTCGCTATGCGCCCGTCGCCCCCGGCGTAGTCGCAATCGAGGCCGCCGGGCACACGCCTGGCAACCAGATGATCTACGTCGGCTTGCGCGATGGTCGAGAGCTGCTCTTCGTCGGCGATACGGCTTGGCATATGCGGCAGATCCGCGAGTTGATCTACCGGCCGCGTCTGGTCACGGATTTCATCCTGGGTGAGGACCGCGCGGCGACCATGGCGGAGATCCGGGTCTTGCACGAGCTCGACAAGAGCGGCGAGGTGAAACTCGTCGTCTCCCATGATGCGGACCAGCGCCAGCGGCTGTTCGATGAGGGCTGGATCGGTCCGCGCTTCGAGTAGTCGGCCTAGCGTCCGGAGAGCTTCGCCACGGCGGGGACGAAGGCGTCGATGACGTTGTCGGGAACGGTGACATAGGAGATGGCGCAGGTCTCGCGGCGGAAATCAGGGCCCGCCGGACCTCTCGGGGAAGGTGTTCCCGTACGTCTAGCCCGAGGCGTGAGCGGGGTCAGCCTTCCGGTGTCGGGGTGAGGAGCGCCTCGTGGCGGGTGCCTGCGAGTGCGGCCGCGACCTCGTCGTAGTTGGCGAGAGCGTCGCCCAGCGAGTCGGCCGTGAGCTTGCGCAGCGAGAGCTCCACCGGCTGACGATCGACGCCCAGGAACTCGAAGGCCGTGTCGAAGAAGGCCTGCGGGTGCTCCAGGAGCTCCTCGTAGTGGAGTTCGCGGTGCCGCAGCTCGGCGATCCGGTGGCGGTGCTCCTCCACGGAGGCTGCGATGCGGTCGAGCGCCGCGACGAGGCCCTCGACGCCGAGGACGACGGACTGGGCCTCGTGGTTCTGGCCGGGCCGCAGGTGGCGCCGCCCGGTGGCTTCGGCGGCGGCCTTCGACACGAGGATCTTGAGTGCGTTGCGGCGCACGAGGTGCAGCACCTCCACCCGGTGGGCGAGCAGCCAGCTCCAGATCTCCGGTCGGGCTTGGCTGTACATCAGCTTGAAGCCCGTGGCCCGTACACCGGCCCGCTTCGCGTAGAAGCCGTCCAGGTAGGCGTTCACCGCTCGGCGCGGCATCAGCCGTGCGAGCAGTCGCCGGGTCCAGCGTGCCTGCCAGCTGGCGAAGGACTCGGGATGCGCGAGGTCCTTCAGGAACATCTCGCCGCGCGCGTAGACGGCGGGATGCCGATCCAGCGTCTGCCACACGACCGTCGAGCCCGTGCGCTGGGTCGCGAGCAGCACGAACGGCCGCGTCATGGCGTACGCCGAGCCCTGCCGGGTGGGCGGCGGCCTCCGCCGAAGTAGCGCTCGAGCAGTCCGGGCTCTGGGCGCCGCGTGTACCCGTAGGGCTCGGCCACCTCCCAGAGCGCCGGGTCGCGCAGGGCCTTCCAGTCGGCCAGCTCCAGGCGCGGCTCCCGTTTCCAGCCGCGCACCTTGTTGTCGAACACCCCGAGGTCGAAGCCGCTCGGGTCGAGGTCGAGGAAGCAGGCGATGTCGTCGGCGGCCTCGCGCGGCTTCTCGATCAGTTGCTCGTAGACGACGGTTAGGTGTGCCACGTCGTGGGCGTCGCGGAAGCTCCGTGTCACGCGGGTCCAGTGGGCGACGAAGGCCTCCGGACCGCCGACCTCCGGCATCAGGCCGCGGTTCTCGTGGGTGGTGCCGCGCGCGGAGGCCACGCAATCCTGGGGATGCCGCACCAGGAACAGGAAGCGCGCCTCCGGGAACAGGTGGGCCAGCCAGCGTGCGGCCGCTGCGTCACAGCGAACCTCCTTGAAGCCCCAGCGCGGGCGTCCCTCGGCTCGGGCCGGCTCCGCGAGGTAGCGGCGCAGCAGCTCGCGCATGCCCCGTTCGAAGTGGTCGAAGCCCGGGTTCAGCACGGCGATCCAGCCCTGGTGACCTTCGCGCTCCAAGTTCTCCTGGTTCTTCGAGCTCAGAGTCTGGAGCCCCTCGACGGTCTCCCAGCCGTGCATCAGGTGCTCCACCAGGTCGCGGCTCTCGCCCCACACGCGCACATCGGGATGGGAGCAGAGCAGGCGCTGGACCAACGTGCTCCCGCAGCGCCAGCCGGACCCGAACACGAAGATCGGGTGGTCGGGGGCAATGGCGTCGGGCGGCACGCGAGCTCCTGGTGCGTCCCCGGTGGTTCACGCCCACCGGGCAGTCTGTTACTCTACCCGTTCATGGGCGCGCCGCTCCGCTCCGTCAAGACTGACATGCTGGCCCGGCCCTGTGCCACGCCGGGGGCCGTGTGGCATGGCGAGGCCTTGGCCTTGGCGACCGGCGAGCGGGCAGCATATCATCAGGCCTGGCTGCACCATCTGGAGCATCCCGGCGAGCCCGAGGCGGCGCCCTTGGTGAGCGTCGTCATCCCGGTGCGGGACGGCAACGCCTGGATCCGCGACGCCGTCGAGAGCGCCCTTCGCCAGACCCATCCCCGCCTCGAGGTGGTCGTGGTCGACGACGGCTCTACGGATCCGCCCGATCGCGTGCTTGGCGATCTCGACCGCGTGCGCATCCTTCGCCAGCCGGCCCGCGGCGTGGCGGCGGCCCGCAACCACGGTCTGCGGGAGGCGGCTGGGGTCCTCGTCCAGTTCCTCGACGCCGACGACCTGATGGACGAGGACGCGGTGGCCCTCAAGGTTGCAGCCTTCCGCGAGGTGGCCGACGCAGAGATCTGCGTCTCCTCCTACCGCACGATCGGAAGCCACGCCGAGAAGGACGCGAGCACCCATCGCCCGCCGCCGCTCGGCGACGCCCTATGTCCGACCCGCGATCTTCTCGAGACGGTGATGGAGCGTTACCCGTTTCACACCAGCACCTTGCTCGCAGCGCGCTGGGTGTTGCTCGACGTCGGACCGATGGACGAGGCACTGCCCCATGGCGAGGACGCACGTTACTGGTTCCTGCTCGGAGTGCGCGGGACCAAGGTGGTAGCGGTGAACGCCGAGCTCGGCACGCGGCGATTCGTCTCGACCGGGCTCACCAGCGAAGGCGCCGCCCAGCGCCTCTCGTGGGCGCGGGTCGGTGCACTCAACGTCATCGACACGCTGCGCGAGCCGCGCCTCTGGATCTTCCTCGGCGTCGCCCTGCGCCGTCTGATCCGGCGTCTGTGGGAGGACATGGACGGCAACGAAGACGCGCTGCTGGAGGAGCTGCGCGGCGGCATGCTCGCGGCGGTGGCCGGACTTCCCGCGCTCGGGCGTCAGCACGGGCTCTCGGTCCGCCCGCCGCTGGCGCTGCTGGAGGCGCTCATCGATGAGCTCGGGCCGTCGGGTGAGGCGCCGGGTCTTCTCCTGCCCCGCCTTGCGGCGGCGACGCGGGCGGCCTGGGCGGAGGGGACGGAGCCCGGCGCGAACGACGTGGAGCTCTGGCTCCGCCATCGCTGTCGGCGGAGCACCTGCCTGAACCAGGCCGCCTTCGACGAGCTCCTGGCGTCGACCGAGGCGCGGCTCTACTCCGGGGACGCGCAGCTTCCCGATCCGCTCTTCGAAGGGCTCGTGCGCCGCGGGGGTCCGCTCCGAGAGCAGCGCTTGCGTTCGGTGCGTCAGCTGGTCCCGCGGCTCGGCCCGCGCCTCGCGCTTGGCGTCGCCCGGGTCGAGGAGGAGGCCGCCCGCACCTGGGGACGCATCCGCCGGGTGATCCGCGTGCGCACTCGGCTGCGCGCGCTTCGCGGTCGATTCAGCGATGCACCGGGCGCCTGAGACGCGCTCCGCGCCATGACCTGCGGCGCCGCCACGCCCGCCACCAGGCTCGTGCGAAGCCCCGGTCCATCCGGGTGAGACGCATCAGCAGCCGCAGGCGCGCCGGGTCGGGGCTCGGGTCGAGGGTGTGGACGAAGCGGCGTGCCTCCGCAGCCCGCAGCCCGACGCGTTCGCGGTCGTCGAGCGGCCCCGCGCAGAAGGCGTCGAGCAGGTCGAGGTAGCGCCCCGCCACGGCGGTGCCCGCCCGGCCTGCCGGAGGCCGCGCACGGCCCATGCCATGGAAGGCGGCGCGGAGCGACGCCACCTCCGCCGCGTCTGTCGCGAAGCCGGGCAGGGCACGGGCGATCACGCCGCCGGCGATGTCGACGGCGATCGCCTCGAACTCGTCCCGGTTGCGGCGGCTGAAGCCGCCGGCGCGCACGCGGTAGCGGGCCAGCGGGCGGTCGA
This sequence comes from Deltaproteobacteria bacterium, assembly GCA_019310965.1. Lineage (GTDB taxonomy): Bacteria > Myxococcota_A > UBA9160 > UBA9160 > SMWR01. Next base: position 21,324 of record JAFDDG010000058.1, on the reverse strand, counting down.
GGGCGGCGCTGCGGGTGTGGTCGAGCACGCGCGCGAAGAAATCGTAGTCCTCGGAGCCTCGCAATGTCTCGTCGTAGCGGAGCCTCGCCCGCTCTAGCACTTCGCGGCGCATCGTCACGCTCGAGCTGGTGAAGGGGCACCAGAGGAGGGACTTGAAGCGGATCGTCGCGTCGTCGAGGGGGCGCCCCGTCGGCCCCTCCACCCTGCCATCCTCGTCCATCTTCTCGATGGTGCTGCCTATGATCCCTACCTCCGGGTGGGCGCGCAGGTGGGCCAGCTGGGCCTCGAGGCGTTCCGGGTGGGCCCAGTCGTCGGCGTCGAGGCGCGCGATGAGTTCGCCGCGCACCAGGCCCAGGCCGTGGTTCAGCGCGCGGGCAGGCCGGCCGTGCTTGATGCGCTCCACCTGCACACGCGGGTCGCGGCGCGCCGTTGCCGCGAGGAGCTCAGGGGTGCCGTCGGTCGACCCGTCGTCGACGATCACGAACTCCAGGTCCGCGAGGCTCTGGGCGAGCACGCTGTCGATCGATGTTGGAAGCCATTGCATGTCGTTGTACGTGCACATCAGCACGCTGACCAGGGGGGCGCTCATCGCCGTCCACTCACCGGGAATCGGAGCCCCGCCACGGGCGCAGCGCCGAGAGCCGGCGGAGCAGGGTGCGCGGCAGCCTGCGCCGCCGGTCCGGCAGGGCCGCCCGCCAGGCGCGCCAGCGCCACACCGAGAGGCGGGTCGGGTAGCCGAAACGTCGGAAGTCCTCGGCGGCCCAGCGCCGAACCGCGTCGGCGGCCACCGCGCCTTCCGGACCCGCGTAGGCTTCGAGCCAGTTCCCCTTCGTGATGTTGCGTACGGGCACCTCCTCGTCGGGCCCGATGACGCCGATACGGCGCAGTTCCTCGTTCAGTCGCTCCGCCGGAAGCACCTCGACTGCCACGCCCTCGGGCACCTCCTCGAGCCACCGGCTCATCGACCAGTGGTAGAGGTCGACGGTAGTCACCGGACCGAGCAGCATGATCTCTACGAAGGCACGGAAGTTCTCGAGCACGCGCGGGTCCGCGCCCTCTGTGAACTTTGCGCCCTTGGCAGTGTCGCCCTGAAACATCCGCCACAGCGACCATGCGCGCCGGTAGGGGTTCAGCGAGGTCGCGAACACCCGGTAATCGCGCAGCGCTTCGGGCACCTCCATGTCGTGCTGGCGATCGCTGATCCACTCGCCGCCGAGGGTGGGCAGGTAGTCGTGCAAGGCGGTCGTTGCAGTCTTCGGGATGCCCAGATAGAGCCAACGCTGCCCGCGGTGTGCGATCAATGGAGCGGGCCTGTCATACCGACCACTTCGGGCAGGCAAGGCCCGTGAGTGCCCGAAGGTGGGCCACGTCGTCCCGGAAGCGGTCCTCGAGCCTGGAGCGCAGGGCGTCCGGGAACTCGGGCTTCTCGACCCGGTCGCGGCGCAGCCACGAGTCGAGGAAGGGCGCGCGCCGGCGCAGCTGATTCAGTTGGTAGCGGCCCACCAGCCGGCGGGCCAGTCGCCCTATTGCCGTGGCCCGCCGCTTCTTGGAGGACGGGTGCCGGACGTCGTGGAACGTCGGCGAGTCGAAACGGTCGTCTACGCCCAGGAAGCCGAAGAGTTCCTGCATCGTGCGCGTCGGGTCCGCGGAGAGGCCCTCCATCGTCGCCACGTGGATGCGCTCCAGCGGGAAGTGCTCGAGGTAGGCCTGGAGCTGCTTGTGGTAGAGGCTGGCGTCGATCAGCGGGTTGTCGTCGCTCAGGTCGGCGAGGGCCTCCTCGAGCGGGCGCATCTCGACGCCGCTCGCGAAGAAGTGGACCCAGTGGGAGACGGTGCGCTCGACCGGGTCCCGCATCATGTAGACGAGCTTCACGTCGGGGAGGGAGGCCGCGATGCGGGCGGGCACGCCCGGGTTGGGGCCGACCTTCGAGTAGTCTGGCGAGGACTCGCCGCGGACCGGGAAGCCCGTAGGGATCACGGCGCGGTAGGCGTCGAGGTGCCGCTCCCAGTGCTTGCGCAGGAAGAAGTTCTGCTCCTTGCGCTCGGTCATCCCGATCTCGGGGTGCAGCCCGAGATTGCGGTGCAGGCTGGTCGTCCCGCACTTCATCGCCCCGATCACGATTAGATTGGGGAGAGCCCCCGTCTTCATAGTCACCCATCCTGGCGCGCGTCCGAAGAGGCCGCGTCGCCGCTCAGGATCCCCGAATGGACGCCAAGCGCAAGCGAGCGGGACCGAGCGGGAGCGGCGCCGGAAGCGAGGGGGACCGGATGAGCGGCGCTGCAAGGGACCGGAGTTGGGTGCGAGTAGCCGGGAGGCCCCGGCTCGGCTGCTATCGTGACCTGGCCGGTAGCCACCTCGCCGGCTGCAGGACTGTGCTGAGGGATGCCGAGCCGACGCTCCACCGTGGTTCATTTGACTTCCCAGGCGTTCGCGCCAGGGAGCCACCCCGGCGTGTTCCGCAGTGTGGTTGGCCTGGCGACGCACGGCCGTCAGGTGGTGCTGTGCACCGAGCGGCCGGGCTACGCGGACGCTCCACTCACCGATGAGCAGCGCGCCCAGCTGGCCGCTCGCGGGGTCTTCGTGTACTCGATTCCGCTGGCCCCGCTGCGCAAGGCGTTCGCGCCGCGGCATTGGCTGGCGGGCGTGTGCGGTGCCCACGGTCGCCCGCGAGCGATCGTCGCCCACTTGGGCAAGAACGGCTACCGCGCGCTCTCACTCGGTGCGGTGGCCGACGTGCCGATCCTCGCGATCTTCCACGGCGAGGACGCCAACCTGGAGGTCCGCGACTCGCGCTATCGGGCCCGCTTCGCGCGCTGGTTCGTCTCACCCGGGGCGATGGCCCTGGGCGTGGCGGCGCACCTGACCCGCAAGGTGGTCGAGGCGGGCTTCTCCGCCGAGCGGGCCCACACCCACCACCTGGGCCTCGACCTCGAGGAGTACGCGCCGCGCCCGCCGCACGCGGGCGACGGGCCGCTGCGGCTCGTGCTGAGCGGGCGGCTGATGGCGGTGAAAGGGCACGCCACCGCGCTGGAGGCCCTGGTGCGTATCCGGGAGGCGCTACCGGGCACCACCCTGCACTGTTACGGTGAGGGCGGGCTCGAGGCGCCCCTGCGGGAGCGTGCCCGGGGGCTCGGGCTGGACGACGCCTTGAAGCTCCACGGCGCGGTGCCCGTGGCCCGCCTCCGCGAGGAGTTGTCCCGGAGCGACCTGCTGCTGCAGCCCAGCGAGGTCGATCCGGAGGGGCGCTGCGAGGGCGTGCCGAATAGCATCCTCGAGGCCATGGCGGTAGGCCTGCCCGTCGTGGCAACTCAGCACGGTGGCATCCCCGAGGCCGTGGTCGACGGCGAGACGGGCGTGCTGGTGCCGGAGCACGAGCCCGCCGCGCTTGCCCGGGCCGTTATCGGCCTCGCCGATCCTGCGCGTCGCCAGCGACTGGGTGCGGCGGGGCGGGCGCGGGTCGAGGTCCACTTTGCGCAGGAGGGCCAGGCCTCCGAGCTAGCCGAGCGCATCGCGGAGGCGCGGGTGGCCCACGCGGCGATGCCCCCCGCGGCGCGGCGCCAGGCCTGGCTCGCCGCCCTGGACGGCTACGTCGAACTCCCCGAGGCGATCGGCCGCCGGGAGCGGCTGCGCTGGCCCGCCCGGCTGTTGGTCAATGCCTGGCGCCAGGAGATCGGATGAGCCGGCCGAACCTCATCCTTCACGCGAAATTCGCTGCCTACCTCGGCTGGAGCCAACCGTTCCTGCACCGTCTGCTGCAAGGCCTCGAGGCCGAGGCCCCGGGCGCGGTCCTCTGCAACCGCCGGGAGAACCGTGAGCGCTTTCAGCTTCCGCGCCACGCCTGCGTCACGAGCCAGGCGCTGATCCGGCCCGCCGGGGCCGCGCTGGTGGCAGAGGTGCTGCGGCAGGCGTGGCGACCGCGGTTGCTCCACGCCCACTTCGGCTGGTCCGGCGTGCGCTCGCTCCTGCTTCGCGAGTGCCTGGGCATCCCGCTCGTGACCACCTTCGGCGGGCGCGATCTCGGCGCGGATCTCCACGATCCGAGACACCACCCGCTGTATGCGCGGTTGCTGCAGGCCTCGGACCTGTGCCTGTGCGTCTCCGAGGCACTCGCCGCCGAGCTTGCGAAGGCCGGCGTGGAGGACGCGCGTATTCGCGTCGTGTACCGCGGCGCGGACGCGGACTTCTTCCAGGTCCAGGCCCGTGACGATCGCCAGCCCGACGCGCCGGTGCGGCTGCTCATGGTTGGCCGGCTCGTCGAGAAGAAAGGGCACGGCGACGCGATCGCGGCGCTGGCGCGCCTCGACGCGAGGGGCGTGCGCGGCATACTTCGGATCGTGGGGGCCGGCTCGGCCCGTCAGGGAATCGAGCAGGAGGCCACCCGCCGCGGCCTGGGAGACCGGGTGCAGGTGTGCGAGCCGACGAACGCGATAGGTGTGCGCGAGCACTTCGCGTGGGCCGACGTTCTTGTGCACTGCTCCCGTCGCGGTGGGGACGGCGACGTCGAGGGGATCCCGAACGTGGTGGTTGAGGCCGCCGCGACCGGCCTGCCCGTGGTCGGCACGCACCACGGCGGCATTCCCGAGGTCGTGATGGACGGTGTCACCGGCCGGCTCGTTCCCGAGGCGGAGGTGCCGGCCCTGGCCGATGCGCTCTACGAGCTAGCGGCCCAGCCCGAGCAGCGCTGCGCCCTCGGCGCGGCGGGCGCGAGGCAGGTGCGGGAGCGGTTCACGCTCTCGGCCCAGATCGAGGCGCACCTGGCGGCCTATGATGCGCTGGCCGGCTCCGCGCCACGGGCCGAACCGCTGCCGTCCGGCTACACCGCCGAGGCGCTGAACGCAATTGCGCCGGCGGTGGACGCGGACCTGCTCGTCGCCTCGCGCTGGGTGAGGGCGCACTGGACGGCGGAGCCGGCGGAGGTACCGCCTTCCATGCCGGCGGCCGGGAGCGTGAACGCGGAGCAGGAGGAAACGACGTCGCCGTCTTCATCGCCCGCGATGCCCCCTGCGCCTCTCCGCGAGCGCCTTCGTCAGCTCGGCGCGGCCTGGGCTGAGTGGCCCTGGTTTGGCATTCCCATGCGCGCCTACCGGGTCTTGCGCCGCGCCAGGGTGGCCGCCGCCCAGCAGCGCGAGGACGTGGGCGGTTGGAAGGCCATCGCCCAGGGGCTCCGCCCGGACGTCACCGCCGACGGGGCACGTTCGGCGATCCGCCACGTGCTGCGCGAGCTCCCCACCGGCGCGCTTCCCGCGGCGGGTCAGGAGCGGGACGCGGCGGGTCGGCAGACGTAAACGTCCTGGGGCGTTAACCGCAGGCGCTCGACGATGGCCGGGTCGAGCTTCTGGACGAAGGGATCGAGCGTCACGTCGAAGCCGGCCTCTCGGAGTCGGTCGGCGTAGTCGCGTCCGTAGCGGCGCACGTGGCCCGGGTGCCCGAAGACGCGCCGGCGCTCCTCTGGGTCCGTTACCGAGGGGTTCTCGAAGGTCTCGGCCTGCTCCGGGTCGAGCGGCACCTGCAGGATCGCCCAGCCGTCCGGTCGCAGGATGCGGCACAGCTCCCGCATGGCGCGGCGGTCCTCGGGTACGTGCTCGAGCACGTGGTTGCAGATGATCACGTCGAAACTCGCGTCGGGCAGCTGGATGTCCGTGATGTCCATCTTCAGCATGGCCGTCGGTCGCTGGAGGTCCGCGGAGACGTAGTCGATCCAAGGCGCAGAGGTGAGCTGGAGCGAGATCCGCGGGTTCGGCGCCACGTGAAGGAGGCGTGTCGGCTGGCCGTCGAAGAGATCGGTGCGCTCGCGTAGGAAGAGGTGGAGGATTCGGTGCCGTGGGCGTGAGTTGCAGTGGGGGCAGCGCACGCCAGGCCGTTGACCGTTCGGCGAGTCGAGGAAGCGCCGGGCCGTACGTTCGCAGCACGGGCAGGTGTGGGAGTGGCGCACCTCGCCAGTGACGATCCGGCGCAGCGGTTCGAGCGGCCAGGGCCACGGCATCAGTTGGCCCCCGCGTCCGGGGTCGGTCCGAGGTCGGAGAAGTCCTTCGCGTGACCGTTGCGCAGCTTCGCGAACACGGGGCTGCGCGCCTCGTAGTTCGCGACCTGGCGTGCCTCGTCCTCGTGGAGTTCGCGCTGGTCGTCGGCGCGGATCGCCAGCTCCTCTCCGTGGACGCGCATGTCACGCCGCGTCCACTGGTTGCCTCCGATCACGTGCTGGCCGCTGTGCACGCTGGCGAGTTCGGCGTCGGCCGAACGCGGAAGGTCGAGGAGCTCTGTCAGTCGCGTCAAGTGGGCCTCGGGCGCGCGGCGAAAGGCGTCGAAGGAGAGCACGATGCGGCGCCCGCGAACGGGCAGATCGCCGAGCAGCCTCGCGTATTCCCGCTCCCAGCGGGCGAAGTAGACGGCGGGGTCTGACGAGAGGTGCGGACGCATGCGCGCGGAGGTCCAGGCCACGCCCGGGCTCTTGAAGAGCACGATCAGGTCGTGGCGGCCGAAGGGGTCGAGTCCGCTGAGCTTGGCGTGGCTCTTGTCGGACGAGATGACGATGGGGGCGCCCACCTGCGCGGCGAGTTTCCCGTACCAGTCGAGCGGGTCGTCGGCGAGGTTGCGGCGGAAGCCGAGGGTCCAGACGGGACAAGGCGCGTCCCTGCAGGAGGTGCAGCGCACCATCGTTTCGGTAGCCGCTTCCTCGAGATCGGCGCTGTGCGCCCGGTCGCCCTTGCGGCGATAGATGAGCGCGTGGGACTCGCCCAGGTTCGCGACGCCCGGGAGCCCGCCGAGCAGGAAGCCCAACAGGGTCGAGCCGCAGAACGACATGCCGCCGATCGCCACGTGGCGAGCGCCGAGATCCTTCTCACCGCGGATTAGATGGTCTCGCAGGCTACGTGCGCGGTGGCCGATTTCGTGTGGGCGACCCGGGGGTGCCAGGTGGACCGCTCGTTCTGCGAAGGCCAGTGCCTCCTGGCTGGCCCCACGCCGCAAGCTCAACCGGGCGATCTGCAGGCAGGCATCCGGGCGCTCTGGTTGCAAATCGGCCAGACCGTGCCAAAGGGCCTTAGCCTCATCGGCGCGCCCGTCGAGCTGTGCAAGGTCGGCCAGGCGCCGCAGGGCGGCGGTGTTCTCTGGTTCACGGCTCAACGCCTGGCGGAAGACGGTGCGCGCCTCTTCCCAGTAGCCGTCGTCGGCGAGTCGATCCGCCGCGCGAACGCGCTCGTTCAGCCGGGCATGGCGACGGCCGGCAACCCGCCGGAGGATCCCAAGCATGGGTTTCTAGATAGCGAAACGCCGCGAGCCCAGCCCGGCGTTACACTGCGGGCTCCCAAGGAGGATCCATGGCCGCTTTTCCCGAGTCCCCGCTCGCTCCTGCCACTTTTCTCGAGAAGTGGCTTCCGGAGGCCTTTGCTGAAGCAGGCCCGATGCCGGGAAGCGAGGAGGTCGATGTCAAGCTCGGCATCTGCCTCGAAGGCGAGGGCGGAGGTGAGTGGGTGCTGCACATCACCAGCGGGCAGGTCGCCATCCAGGCTGCGCCACGCGAGGGGGCTGCCTTCACGTTCGTGCAGACGGTCGTCGATTGGCGAGGGGCGCTCTGGGAGGGGCAGGGTGGCGCCATCGGCAAGGGCGCCTCGATGTTCTTCCGCCCGGACGCGATGAAGGAGGCCGCTACGGGAGGCGAGAGCCAGCTTGGCGGTGCACCGAGCCCGAAGGCCCTGGCGGAGATGCAACAGCTCTCCGGCCTGATCCGCATCGTGGTGACCGGTGAGACCCCCTGGAGCGTTGGCTTCCACCTCGGCCCAGGCTCGATTCCGGAAGAGGCCACCACCACCCTCTCGATCGCCGCCGAGGATGCAGCGGCGATGGCAGGCGGAGAGCTCGATCCGATGACGGCCTTCATGTCAGGTAAGATCCAGGTCCTGGGAGATATGACCCTGATGATGCAGATGCAGGCCATTCAGATGAAGGTCGCCCAGGAAGAGCAGCAGAGTGGAGGCGGGAGCGGCGCCTAGCGTTCGCGCTGTCGTTCCACCTCTGTTGTTCAAGGGAAGGTCGATGCATCCCATTCTTCAGCGGCGGCCCTTCGAGCCGGAGCTGCGGCTCGTCTCGCTCGAAGGCCTGGGTGGCGAGGGTGCCCATAGCGGTACCGCCTTTCGCGTCCTCGATGAGGAAGGCCGTGCGTACAAACTCCGTGAGTGCGGCAGCCCGCGGCGTGCGAAGGAGATTGAGCGCCTGGTTCGAGGCCTGCCGTGGCTGTTTCCATCTTTCGTCGCACGTGATGGAAGCCTGCTGCTGCTCGATCTTTTGCAGGACCATCGCCCGCTGACCCGCCACGAGTTGCTTGCTCGCGCTGGTGAGATCGGTGAGCTGGCCGCACGCCTGCACCGGGCAGGCCGTGCCGAGCTCGGAGCGTCGCGTTCGCGAAGATTCTCGGCAGCGGCCGCCACGCTAGGCCGTTTCTTCGCCGATCTGACCCGGGTGGGCCGCGGCAGTCAGCTCCCGGTGCGCAGCGTAGTAGGCGTGGCATTCAAAGCATTGCGCCGCCTGTTCCGCTACGGCCTGCCCGTCGAACTCGAACTCGATGATGTCCACAAGGACAACTTCATGTGGCATCCGGAGGACGACGACCTCCGCTACGTGGATGAGGAAGCCATCGGCCTGGCACCCCGTGGCCTCTCCATGGCTACGTTGCTCAAGACGGCCAACCTCTCCGACACGCTGGAGGCCTACCGCGAGGGCTATTCCGCGGAGGCCGACGCCAGCTGGATCGAGCCCGGCTACGTGGAGTGGCTGCTTCTGCAGGACGCCGTGCGCCGCGTGGCCCACAAGCTCCGCAGTGGCTTGCGCCCGGAGAAGCTCCCGGACGAAATCGCCGAGATCCGCGCCATGGCCGACACGCGAGGGGTCACCCTCGAATGGCGCTTTCCGAAGGACGCGGTGAGAACCGCCCGCCGCGCCCGCCGGCGGGCAGCCCGAGCAGCGGCCGAGAGCATCGCCCGCGAGGACCCGGATGCCCGGGATCGCTAGCGCCCCATGGGGCGATCAGCTAACTCCTCGTGTCCGCGGGGCGGTAGTTCAATTGGTTAGAGCACTGGCCTGTCACGCCAGAAGTTGCGGGTTCGAGTCCCGTTCGCCCCGCCAAAGTGCTTGATTTCGCTTGGGTTTTCGGACCAATTTCGGGGTGGGAAACAAGGGGGATACGAAACCCGCTCTTCCCACCGCTTCACGCAGGTCCGTTCCCTCGGTGGCCGGCCGAGCATCTGGCTTCGGGTCCGGGGCTGAGTCCCTACCGAGGCGACGGCGCGCTCGAGCACGAGCGAAGTGGTTGTCGAACGACAGTCCTTCGCTTCAGCGCGGAGGCCGCATCCTTCCTCGTGAACCAGTCGTCGACGCGGCACAGGGACGCTGCTTCTGGGACGAGGCGGACGCGCGAGAGTCAGGCGACTCGGTTGCCTTTCCGTTTACGCCGGGACCGTGCCAGCGCAAGAACGGGAAGCACGAGAAAGGCTACCGTCGCCCCAGGGTTCATCATCTGCTTCGAGATGGTGAAGGCGCTGCTGTAGGCAACCAGGCCTGGCGGCACGTGGGGGTAGCTGGCAAACAAGGCCAGGATGCCGACGTTCTCGAAGAAGTAGAGCATGCCAAAGGACGGTCTCTGGCGACCGCCACTACCAGGAGTACCTCATGGCCCAGACACTCACGCCGACCCCCTCGGAGAGCCCGCCTCGAGGTCGGCCCTTTTCCGAGGCTCCGCGCGCTCCCGCGCTGCGCATGCTGCGTCGCGTACTTAGCAAGGAGACGCGGGATGACATGCTTACGACGTTTGGCGAGCTGCGCGAGGAGTACGGCCCCATCGTCGCGCATGGGGCGGGACCCTTTCGCGGCGTCTTCCTGTTCGGGCCCGATGCGAACCGCTTCGTCCTGCTGGATCGGCGCGGGATCTTCTCTTCACGCAAGCCCTGGATGCGCATCATGGGCGGGACGTTTCCCAACGGCCTGCTGCTATGGGATGGCGAGGCGCACAAGCATCAGCGCAAGATCATGCGCGAAGCGTTCAAGCGCCCGATGCTCCGCAGCTACACCAGCGCCATGAATCCCATGATCGAGCGCGGGCTCGGTCGCTTCGATGCGAGCGCCGAGAGCGGTGCAGAGCTCAAGGCCTTTGACGCCCTGAAGGAGCTCACGCTGGAGATCGGCGCCTCGGTCTTCATGGGGGCGGAGCTCGGCGAGTCGACGACCGCCGTGAATACGGCTTTCGAGGGTCTGGTGGCCGCCTCCATGCCGGGCGGGATTCGACTTCCGATCCCCGGTCTCGAGTACCAGCGCGGCCTCAAGGGGCGTCAGTTCATGCTGAAGTTCCTCGGATCGATGCTTGCCGAGAAGCGCGCGAACGAGTCGCCGGATGCCTTCAGTCAGATGTGTCACGCCGAGACGCCGGAGGGCGAGCGCTTCAACGACACCGAGGTGCTCGACCACATGATCTTTCTCATGATGGCAGCCCACGACACCACCACGAGCAGCTTGACGTCGATGATGTACGAGCTGGCGCGGCATCCTGAGTGGCAGGAGCGAGCGCGCGCCGAATGCCGCACGCTCGGGAAGCCCTACGCCGAATTCGAGGACGCCCCCGAGCTCGAGGAGCTCACATGGGTCATGAAGGAGACGCTGCGGCGCTACCCGCCGCTTCCCGTGATTCCGCGCATGGCCCTCGAGGAGTTCGAGTGGGAGGGCTACGTGGTTCCCGCCGGAACCATGGTCGTGGTTTCGCCCATCGTGACGCACCACATGCCCGAATGGTGGACCAGGCCCTACACATTCGATCCGCTGCGTTTCTCGCCGGAGCGGGCCGAGGACGCGCGCCACACCCACTCATGGATCCCGTTCGGGGGCGGTGTGCACATGTGTCTGGGCATCCGCTTCGCCGAGAGCCAGATCCGCGCGATCATGCACCAGCTGCTTCTGCGCTACCGCTGGACGGTCGCCGAGGGCTACGAGATGCCCGTGCAGCAGGCGCCCATATCGAAGCCCAAGGACGGTTTGCCAATTCGCCTCGAACGTATCTGACGGCGGAGCAACGAGCGGCGCCTGGCGACTTCATCCCGCTCGCCTTCGCTATGCCAGGCGCTCGTCGCGGGTGCCCGACAACCTCTGATCATCCGCGCCTTCGCTTCGGACGAGTCGGTCGACGTCGTCCGCGAGAAGCACCGTCCGGCACTTTCCCGGGTGCCCGCTTCGCTGTTGATCGTACCTTCGGCTCCACTGGCTCGAAGTCGATCCGGCGCTGCTCCATGTCCACGTTCGCCACTCTCACCCGGAGCGGCGCGGCGAGCTGATAGACCTTCTTGGTGCGGGCGCCGAACAGCCGGTGCCTCGAAGCGTCGAACTCGTAGTAGTCGTTCTCGAGGGATGTCACGTGCACCAGGCCCTCTACGAACACATCCTGGAGCTGGACGAACACACCGAAGCTCGTCACCCCGGTGATCACCCCCTCGAACACCTCGCCGATCTTGTCCAACATGAACTCGCACTTGAGCCACGCGATGGCGTCCCGCGTGGCGTCGTCGGCCCGTTTCTCCGTCATCGAGCAGTGTTTGCCGAGCCGGTCCATGTCCTTGGGCGTGTAGGAGAAACTGTCTGGCTTCTTGCCCGTCAGGGCATGCTTGATGGCGCGGTGGACCAGGAGATCCGGGTAACGCCGGATGGGAGAGGTGAAGTGGACGTATTGCGGCAGCGCGAGGCCGAAGTGTCCGAGGTTGTCCGGCTGATACGTGGCGCGGGCCATGGAGCGCAGCAGCACGGTCTCGACCAGCGTGTGGTAGGGCTTGCCTTTGATTCGGTCGAGCACCTGGGCGAAGTGCCGGGGCTGAATCTCCTTTACCCGCGGGAACGGCACTCCGAAGGTCGCGAGAAAGGCCTTCAGGTCCTTGAACCGCTCTTCCGTCGGCTTGTCATGCACGCGGTACAGCGTGGGGAGCTCGTGACGATCGAGAAAGCGTGCGGCGGACACGTTGGCCGCGATCATGCACTCTTCGATCATCCGGTGGGCATCGTTGCGTTCGTACGTGCTGATGGACTCGATCCGGCGATCCTCGCCCAGCTCGACGTAGGCCTCCGGGATGTCGAAGTCGATGGCGCCCCGTTTGCGCCGTTGGGCGAGGAGCGCGCGAAAAACGTCGTGCAGATCTTCGAGGTGCGGCAGGAGCTGCACGTGTTCCCGCCGTAGCTCCGCGTCGCCGTCGAAGAGCATGGCCGCGACTTCCTCGTAGGTAAGCCGTGCATGGGAGCGCATGACGCCCTCGAAAAAGCGCGGTCGCGAGACCTTTCCGTCGCGCCCCACTCGCATCTCGCAAACCATGCAGAGGCGATCGACCTTCGGGTTGAGCGAGCAGAGCCCGTTCGAGAGAAGCTCGGGCAGCATGGGGAGGACTCGGCGCGTGAAGTAGACCGAAGTCCCACGGTTCCGCGCCTCCTCGTCGAGCGGTGCCCCCGCCTCGACGTAGTGCGCGACGTCGGCGATCGCCACGTACAGCCGCCAGCCCGAGGCCGTGGGCTCGCAGAAGACCGCGTCATCGAAATCCCGAGCGTCCGCTCCGTCGATCGTCAGTAGCGGCAGGTGGCGCAGATCCTCGCGCCCGCGCTTCGCCTCCGCTGGAACGTCCTTTCCCAGGCGCCGGACGGCCCTCTCGACGGCCTTGGGCCATTCCGTCGGCAGGCCGTGGGCGTGAATCGCGATCTCGATCTCGATGCCGGGCGCGTTGGGCCTGCCGAGCACCTTGACGACCCGTCCGATGGGCTGCGAGTGGGGGGTCGGCTGTGCCGTGATCTTGACAAGCACGATCTGCCCCGGCCTTGCGGTCGCCACCGCGTCGCCCGGAACGACGATCCGATGTTGAATGCGCGGGTTCTCCGGCACCACGAACCCGACCCCATGCTTCCGGCGGTACTTGCCGACCACCGAGCTGGTGTTTCGTTCGAGCACCTCGACGAGCGAGCCTTCCGGCCGCCCCCGGCGATCGTGCCCTCGGATGCGAACCGCAACCCGGTCCCCGTGCATCAGCTGTCGCATGCTGCGCGGCGAGAGATAGACATCGTCGGCCCCATCCTGATCGGGAACCACGTATCCGAACCCGTCCCGGTGCGCGTTCACGACACCCGTGACGAGCGCGATCCGATCGACGAGGCAGTACCCCGCTCGACGGTTCGGGATGAGCTGGCCGTCACGAACCATGGCCTTCAGCCGGACGGTGAGGGCCCTCCGCTCGCGGGGATCGAGTTCGAATGCCTCCGCCAGGTCGTCGAATGGCACTGGAACGCCCCGCTCCTCCAGAAATCGCAGGATGTACGTTCGACTGGGCACCGGATGCGCGTAGTTCCGGGCCTCCGCCTTCGCCTCCGGATCGCGAAGCTCCCACTCACGTTTCTTCGACATGGTCGGCAGGTTAGAGGGAACTGCGCGGCGAGGCGAGTGGCTCGTCAGCGGCATGGCGCCATCGGTGGGCTTCCAGCGCACGCGAACCACGGGCCCTCGGGTGCCAGAGGTTCGAATGCCGAATGCCTACCTGAGCCAGGTGTAGAAAGGAAGCATCCAGAAACCCGCGCCCCAAGCGGCTCATCGCGTCAAGTTCCCTTGCCGCGGGAAAAACGATGCCCTGAGGTAGGTTCCCGCCTCCGAAGGAAACGATGCACGAACCCAGCTACATACGGGAAGAGAGATCCGGCCGGCTGAGCTTCGGGACCAAGCTCTTCCAGGGCTTCGGCGCCATTCCCGACACCGTCAAGAACTGGGTCTTCAACACCTTCGCGCTGCTCTTCTACAACCAGGTGCTCGGCGTCGATGCGTTGCTCGTGTCGGTGGCCCTGGCGGTGGCGATGGTCTTCGATGCGGTGACCGACCCTCTGGTCGCTTCGCTCTCGGACAACCTGCGGAGCCGTTGGGGAAGGCGCCATCCCCTGATGCTGATCGCGGCCCTACCCCTCGGAGCCTGTCTCTTCGCGGTCTTCGTGCCGCCTCAGGGCCTTGGCAGCCTGTCGCTCTTCGCCTGGCTCCTCACCTTCACGGTGCTCACGCGAGGGTTCATGACCCTGTACTTCGTACCGTGGGCGGCGATCGCTGCCGAGCTCTCCGATGACTACGACGAACGAACCCTCATCATGATCTTTCGCTATGCGGTGGGTTGGACCATCGGCGTGTCGCTACCCCTTTTCGTCTACACCTTCCTGATGCCGGGGACGGAAGAGCAGCCAGTGGGGCAGCTGAATCCCGAAGGCTATCCCGCGATGGCTGCGCTGGCGGGGCTGCTGCTCACGGGCGGTGCGCTTGCCACCACGCTGCTGACCTGGCGGGAGATTCCCTACCTGCGCCGGCACGCAGGCGAAACGCCAGGCTTCAGCCTGGCGCAGACGGGCCGCGAGTTGCTTCGCGCCCTCCAGAACCGGCAGTTCCTTCTGATCTTCATCGCCGTGCTCCTGATGTCGGCCATCGGCGGCACGACGGCCAACATCAACATCTACATGACCACCTTCTTCTGGGGACTCACCACGGAAGACCTGCGCTGGTTCGCCCTCTCGGCCACGGGGGCCGTGGTCGCGTTTCCCATCGTGGCCGGCCTTCAGACCCGCTGGGACAAGAAATCCATTCTCCTGACCTCCGGCATCTTGAGTCTCCTGGATGGACTGTTCCTGGTGAGCCTGCGCTTCCTCGACGTGCTCCCGGCGAACGGCGATCCGATGCTGCTGGTGATCCTGGTCGGAATGGGTGTCGTCACGGCTGGTCTGGCGGTCGTGCTGGGTGTCACGGCCTCCTCGATCGTTGCCGATCTGCTCGACGACCACGAGCTTCGAACCGGCTACCGGCAGGAGGCCATGTTCAGCGCGGCGCTCTCGTTCTCGGGCAAGGCGATCTCGGGACTCGGCACGATCTTCGGCGGGCTGATCATCACCGGGATCGCGTTCCCCGTCGGAGTGGCGCCGGCCGAGGTCCCGGACAACGCGATCCTTCGCCTGGGTGTCGTGGTCGGTGTGCTGGTTCCGCTGTTCTACCTGGCGCCCATCGCTCTCGTCACGCGCTACCGCATCACACGCGAGCGCCACGCGGAGATCCGAGCTGCGCTCCAGGCGCGCCGTCCCCTGCAGGAAGAGGATTGAGGGCTCTCAGCAGATCGAGTGATTGCGAGTCGAGCCGGATCTCTCGCATACGAAGCAAGGGGAAAAGCTACGTCCGGTGCTGGCTCCGGAGACCGCTCACCCCTGAACCAGCCTCAGCATGATGTTGCCTTCCGCACGGGTGTCGACATAGAGAGTCTTTCCGTCCTCTGACCTGCGCAGCAGTTCGGCGCCTCTGGCCAGGAGTCTTGCCTGCTCTGCTTCCAGGTCGACAACCTCGAAGGCGATGTCGTTGACGCCCTCGCCACGCCTGGCAAGGGAGTCGGCACAGATGCTGTCGTCGTCGGTGGCTTCGGAGAACTCGAGCACGAGAGGCCCCACGCGTACGGCGCGGCTGCGGATGGCCAATTGCGCATCTTCCGTCGCCTCGCCAACGGCCCTGAATCCCAGCGACTCGTAGTAGGCGACACTGGCGTCGGCGCTGTCCACGCCGAGTCCGACGCCCAGGAAGCGCCAGCCCTGCACCAGCGGGTGCGCCTCGTTGTTGGCCTTCCAGGCTTTCTCCCACTCGGTCGACGGCGGGCGCAGCGAGATCATGAGATCACCGTGCTCGCGGGTGTCGAGGTAGTTCTCCGACGTCCTGCCGTTCACCGAGGCGTTGAACACCAGGTCGCAGTCCTTGCCGAGCAGCATCCTTGTGTCCGCTTCGACGTCATGCGCGTTGAAGCAGATGTGGTTGATACCGGGTCCTTTCTCGGCCAGATACTCGCTGATGAACATGCCGGGACCGGGTCTCATGGCGTAGCACTCGAGCTGACAGTCACCGATCTGGCTCTCGCCATCGCGGAAATTGTGCGCACCGCCGGTCGGATAGGTGTGCGTCACCGGATCGCCTTTCAGGGTGCGGTAGTAGGTCAGCGAGCCCTGGCCATCCTCATGCGGCAGCAATGGCTGCGGTCCGACACTGACCCCGATGCCCAGGTTCTGGAAGTGGCCGAGGGCCGCATCCCGGTTGGTGACCATCAACCCCACGTGGTTCAGCTCCCAGTCTTCGCCCATGTTCACTCTTCGCACTCCCTCGATCAGGCCATGTAGCCGCCGTCCACGCAAAGGATGGCTCCGGTGATGTAGCTGGCCGCATCCGACGCCAGAAACACCGCAGCGTTGGCCATCTCCTCGAACCGGGCGACTCGCCCCAGAGGCAGATTCTCCGGACCCGTGGACCAGGCTTCGAACTTCTCTCGCTCGCTCATTTCCGGCGGCGGCGCCGGCGGCTCGTTGGCGCGATCGGGGTTCTGGCTCAGGAAATCCTCGATCGGATGTTGTTCCCATTCCACCAGCGACGGCGCGATGGCGTTCACCCGCACGTTGTACGGGCCCAGGTAGCGGCAGTACTGGCGGGTCATCATGGCGATGCCTGCTTTGGCGATGGCGTAGTTGCCCATGGCTTTGTCCGCATGGGCCTTCAACCCGCCGCGCGAACTCAGATTGATGATGCTGCCGCTCCGCTGGGCCATCATGATCGGCGCCACCGCCTGATGGGTCAGCCAGTAACCCTTCAGGTTGACGTTGGTGAGCTTGTCCCAGCCCTCTTCATCGAGATCCGGGAGGGAGAGATGGTGATACATCACCGCCACATTCATGAGAATGTCGATACCGCCCAAGGTCTCCACCACGTTGGCCACCAGGGTATCCACTTCCGCTTTGCTGGAGATATCGGTTTTGAGCGCCATGGACTTTCGACCCATGGCCTCGATCTCGTCCGCCACTGCCTGCAGACGACCGTCCTCGATGTTGAGGTCCGTGACGGCGACATCCGCCCCCGCTTCTGCCAGGCCCAGCGCGAATCCCTTGCCCATGTTGCGGCGGCCACCGACCACCAACGCCCTTTTTCCCGCAAGCGAAAAATCGGACAGACTCATCTTTCTCTCCCCTTCACGGTATCAGCAGCACGCAGCCTACCGCCTGCAGTGACTCGATGTAGGCGTGCGCCGCGGCGACTTGGGATACACGCGGATACAAGTTTCAGGGAGCCCATCCCCAGCCGCCCATCAGCGATGCCGTTCGCCTCTGCCTACGAATCGTTCGACAGCACCATGCGATAGCGCGGCTGGCCGGCACGCACCCGTGCGATGGCGGTATTCACTTCCTGCAGCGGTAGCGATTCCGTCATTGGGCGGATGCCTTTTGCCGCGACCATTTGAACCATGCGCGCCATCTGCTCCGGGCTTCCCATCAAGCTCCCGGTGACCGAGGACCTGCGACTCATCAATGCGATGCCCGGAATCGAGATCGGCTGGCTCGGGAAACCGACCAGCCAGAGTGCACCGCGAGGACGAAGCAGGTTCGAGTATTCGGCCCACGGGAGGTCACCATCGGCGGTGGCGAGAAGCAGATCGAGGGAGCCGGCAAGGTGAGCGAAGCTCGCCGGGTCGCGGCTCGCGACGAAATGCTCGGCGCCGAGCGTTCTCGCTTCTTCCTCTTTGGCGGCCGTTCCAGAGAAGGCCGTCACCTCGCAACCGAACGCCTTGCCAAACTGGATGGCCAGGTGCCCCAACCCGCCGATACCGATCACGCCGACCCGCGCACCGGGCGCCAATCCGAGTTCTTCGAAGGGGGCATAGGTCGTAATTCCCGCACACATGAGTGGAGCAGCGTCTTCATCGCTCAGCCCGTCTGGAAGCGGAACCGCGAAACGCCCATCGACCCGCGTGCGTTCGGCGAAGCCTCCATGGCGTCCAACGCAGATGCCCTCCTGAGCCGGGCAGAGATGGGAGTCGCCTGCCTGGCACATCTCGCATTCGCCGCAAGAGCCGCAGAGGAAACCGATTCCGACGCGCTGGTCGATACGGAGATGATCCACGGATTTGCCCAGGGCGATGATCCGGCCGGCCACTTCGTGCCCTGGCACGAGTGGATAGTCGCCAAGCCCGAAGAAGGTGCCATCGATCAGGCTGAGATCGGTATGGCATACACCGCAGCATGTAATCGCGATTTCGATATCGTGGGGTGCGAGAGGAGGCGGTTCGAATTCGAATGCTTCGAGCTGGCCGCCAGCTTTGGTTGCAGCGAATGCCCGTATCGCCATCAGAGGTTCTCCTGCGTCGCGAGGCTTGGCCAGCCTAGCATGACCCGATACGGGAAGACGACAACGGGGATTCGCGTCCGATAGGCTCGTTTCGAGACCTCGAGCATATGGCGATCTACGACAGGGATCGCAACGGCACTCTGCGTCATGATCGCGACGCTGCAGAGCTTCTTGCCAAAGCGGCTCGACGCGCTGGATACGATCTTCCGTTTCGCACGCTCCCGCTCGGTGCTTCGGATGCAGCCGGTTTCACCCAGGCGGGCCTTCGGGCGATCGCGCTGATCGCGATGGATCCCACGCCGCAGCGCTGGTACCACACGCGTCTCGACACCCCAGATCTGCTGCGCCCAGAATGCCTCGAAGCCGCGCTCAAAGTAATGCTCGAGCTGATTCGGACGGTAGACGCCGAGGGCCTTTGCACGAGTTCCTGAGAGCGCGCCGCGCAAAGCTCCGCTGGTGGCCCGCACATGCGCTACCGGGGTTCAATACCTGGCGGTGGAGCGGAAACACGAGAAAGCGGGGTGGAAGCTCCAAGCTCCACCCCGCCTCTCGGTCAGAGGGATGCCGTCAGGAACGCCTTGACTGTTGGGTCCCTGCGACGGCCAAGCCGCCCAGACCCAGGCCGAGCAGGACCAGGGTGCCAGGCTCGGGCACGTTGATCGGTGTTGCGAAGGTCATCACGACCCGGCGATGGCGGCGCAGGTTGAACTCGTGATCGTTCCCGACCAGCGTGGCACTCAACCGCCGCCGTCGACCGTTTCGCTTGACGATCAGTAAATTGACGTCGGTTTCGGTGGAGGAGCTGATCGATGCGAGACCGTTGGCATCTGCCAATGAAACCGTGAACGAGGCCCGGCCGCGCCCTCTCTTGGACTTGAACACGATGGTGTTCTCGTCGACCTGGGTCACACTCGCTCGCTTCTTGCTGTGCACATCGATACTCAAGGCCTGGGCACTGCCCGCCAGGAGCAATGCAGCAGCCAACGACACACCGCCCAACTTCATCATCATCCGCATGGAACCCTCCAGCCGCGCAACTGCGGGGTGAAACTCAGTATCAATGCGTGGTTCGGGAACGGGCTTTGTGTCACCGAGGCCGAGGAATGTGCATGCCAGCCCGTTCCCCGGGGGATGCGACGCCGAGATCTGCATCGGCCGAATGCGTCACCAGCCATGCCAGCGAATGCGCGAGGCATCTGTTTTCGCAGGCTCGTCTTGACCGAGTTGGGAGAACGGCTCGTCGAGCGGGGCCATGATCTCATGCGCCACGTTCGCGAGTTGGAAGAAGAGGTGGCGCTCTGGAAGGGCATCGGGACGGGCGAGGTTTCGATCGGCGTCGATCCGGAGGCCGAGCTGAACCTGCTGCCCAAAGTTCTCGAAGCATTCGTGCCCGTGCATCCGCGGGTTCACGTATCCGTTCGATCGGGGCAACACGAGACGTTGCTGCCGGCGTTGCTGCGCGGAGAGCTCCATTTCCTGGTCGCGGATGCCGAACTCGCGCTGGAGCGAGACGACCTCGAGGTGATCAGGCTTGCTGCCGATCCGCTCGCCGCGGCGGTGCGGCCGGGCCATCCGCTCTCGTGAAAACGCAAGATCGGCCCAGCCGACATCGAAGTCCATCCGGTCGCCGGTGCGTCCACCGCACCGCGGTTCGAGCGGTGGTCGGTCGAGAGCGCCCGACGCGAGGGGAGGGCCCAGCCACTCTCGGCTTCGCTGGTCTGCGACAACTACGAGGTTCTGGTGCGCCTCGCCGAGTGCAGCGACACGATCGTGTTCGGCCCGCAAAGTCTGCTGGCCACTTACGAGCGGGCAGGGCGGCTCAAGGTGATGTCGTGGCCGCTCGAAGGTCCGGAATCTGGCCCCAGCCTGATTCGCTCGAAGGGGCGGCACCTTTCTCCCGCGGCCGAGCGGCTCATGGCGTTATTCGAAAGTTGAGTGGAGCTTGGAGGCCACACCCGTCCACCGCAGAGCAGCCCTCGGCCCGGTCTCTCCGATCATTCGCCTGTGAAAACGGGCTTGCGCTTCTCGAGGAAGGCGCGCATGCCTTCCCGCTGATCCTTCGTACCCATCGTTCGCATCACGGCGCGACGTTCCGCGGCGATCGCCTCGGCCAACGGTGCTTCGCCCGCGCCGACGACAGAGCGGAGTACGCCCGCCACCGCGATCGGCGGTGCAGCGGCGAGTTCCTGGGCAAGCTCGTGGGCTCGCTCCTTGAGCTCATTGTTCGGCCAGACCTCGTGCACAAGCCCGATTCGCAGAGCCTCCGGTCCGGAGATCTTCTTGGCGCGCAGGATGAGGTCGAGAGCGTGGTCACGGCCAACGCAGCGCGTAAGCCGAGCGCTACCTCCCCAAGCGGGCACCGAGCCGAGATCCATCTCGGGCAATCCGATTTTGGCGCCCTCCTGAGCTGCCACCCGAAAGTGGCAGCCAAGGGGGAGTTCCAGCCCACCGCCGAGGCAATAGCCGAACATCACGGCGATGACCGGCTTGTCCATGTTCTCGATCGCGGCGACCACACGCAGTCGCTGGTCGAAGACCGCCTCGATGCTGCCCATCCGCTTGATGCCCTCGGGCAACTGCTTCAGGTCCATCCCTACCGAAAAGTTCTCTTCGCCATCAGCGGAGATGACGATGGCGCGGGCGGTCGAATCGCCGGCAAGTTCACCGATCTCGCGTTCAAGCGCGTCCATGTAGGAGAGGCTCATACGATTGCGCGGTGCGTCGTTGTTGAGGAGCGTCACCACGGGTCCGTCGCGTCGGACGAGGAGGGGGCTGGTGTCAGTCACTTTTCGGTCTCCCAGTTGGTGAGAAGGGCGGCAGCATAGCGATCGCTCAATCGGAGGTGCCATCCTGCAAGCGGGAGTCACCATTACTCCGGCTCATGGAATGATGAAAAAATGACATTGGACGTAGCGGCTCCGACAGCCGAAGATTCGGCCAAGTCGGGGCCAATCCGTCTACGGGAGGAAGAACCATGACGTCCCTGAAACGATTCGAGCTGTGGCTATCTAGAACCGCCTTCGGCGCTTGGATGACGAAGGCCTTCGCCTCGCGGGTCGACCCCGTGGTCTTCCGCCTGAGCGGCGGCCGATTCACTTCGATGGGTCCGATCGTCATCCCGCAACTGGTCCTGACGACTCGCGGTCGGAAGTCGGGTC